>NZ_DASSRA010000133.1:0-7308 GCF_035702065.1 Rhizobacter sp. | reverse complement strand
CTTTGAAGCGCAGCGCCGGGCTCTACGCCCGAGCCGGCATCACTTCAGGCCGGCCGCTGCGCGCAGTGCCTGGGCCTTGTCCGTGCGTTCCCACGAGAACTCCGGCTCTTCACGGCCGAAGTGGCCGTAGGCGGCGGTCTTGCTGTAGATCGGGCGCAACAGGTCCAGCATCTGGATGATGCCCTTCGGGCGCAGGTCGAAGTGCTCGTTGACCAGCGCGGCGATCTTCTCGTCGGGGATCACGCCGGTGCCTTCGGTGTAGACCGTCACGTTCATCGGCTTGGCCACGCCGATGGCGTAGGCCACCTGGATCTGGCACTGCTTTGCCAGGCCGGCCTTGACGATGTTCTTGGCCACGTAGCGGGCGGCGTAGGCGGCCGAGCGGTCGACCTTGGACGGGTCCTTGCCCGAGAACGCGCCACCGCCGTGCGGGCAGGCGCCGCCGTAGGTGTCGACGATGATCTTGCGGCCGGTCAGGCCGCAGTCGCCCTGCGGGCCGCCGATGACGAAGCGGCCGGTCGGGTTGATCAGGTAGCGGGTTTCCTTCAGCCACTCCTTGGGCAGCACCGGCTTGATGATCTCTTCGATGATGGCTTCGGTGAACGAGGCCTTCATCTTGTGCTGGGTCTCGCTCTGGTCGGGTGCGTGCTGGGTGGAGAGCACCACGGTGTCGATGCTGTGCGGCTTGCCGTCCACGTAGCGCATCGTGACCTGGCTCTTGGCGTCGGGGCGCAAGAAGGGCAGGCGGCCGTCCTTGCGCAGCTGGGCCTGGCGCTCCACGAGGCGGTGGGCGTAGTAGATCGGCGCGGGCATCAGCTCGGGCGTCTCGTCGCAGGCGTAGCCGAACATCAGGCCCTGGTCGCCGGCGCCGATGTTGAGGTGGTCGTCGGAGGCGTGGTCCACGCCCTGGGCGATGTCGTTCGACTGCTTGTCGTAGGCGACGAGCACCGCGCAGCCCTTGTAGTCGATGCCGTACTCGGTGTTGTCGTAGCCGATGCGCTTGATGGTGTCGCGTGCGACCTGGATGTAGTCGACGTGGGCGTTGGTGGTGATCTCGCCCGCCAGCACCACGAGGCCGGTGTTGGTCAGCGTTTCGGCGGCCACGCGCGAGCGGGGGTCTTGCTTGAAGATCGCGTCGAGAATGGCGTCGGAGATCTGGTCGGCCACCTTGTCGGGGTGACCTTCAGAGACGGATTCGGACGTGAAAAGGAAATCGTTCGACACTCTTAAACTCCAGTAGGTTGCAGGTGCGTTGCCGGCCTATGGGTTGAGCGGCGAACGCTTTAGCAGGATTTTTGAATCGCCCCGCAAGTAGTTCATAACTCGGCGATGGGCCGCATTATAGGAAACTGATGTTGACCCTATTCCACTGGTTTGCGGGGCTTCCTTTGGGCTTTCTGCAAGCACTGGGTGCGGCGCTGGGGTGGTTGACATATTGGCTATCGCCGACTTACCGCCGTCGCATGGCGGCCAACGCCCGGCAGGCTGGCCTGAGCGATGCGCAATGGAGGCCGGCCATCGCCTCGGCCGGGCGCATGGTGGCCGAGCTGCCCTTCCTGTGGGAGCGCCCGCCGAGCCAGCCGATCCTGCCGCGCATGCGCTTCGAGAACATCGCCTTGCTGGAGGCGGCGCTGGCACGCGGCAAGGGGGTGCTGCTGCTGACGCCGCACATGGGTTGCTTCGAGGTGGCGGCCCAGGCCGTGGCGGAGCGCTTCGCCGACCGCAGCGCGATCACCGTGCTCTACCGCCCGGCCCGCAAGCCCTGGTTGCGCGAACTCGTGAAGAGTTCACGCGAGCGGCCGCATCTGTTCGCTGCGCCGGCCACCCTGGCGGGCGTGCGCCAGATGATCCGCGCCCTGCGGCGCGGGCAGATGGTGGGCCTGCTGCCCGATCAGGTGCCGCCCGAGGGCATGGGCGTCTGGGCGCCGTTCTTCGGCCGGCCGGCCTACACCATGACGCTGGCCGCCCGCCTGGTGCAGCAGACCGGTGCCGAACTGCTGCTGGCCTGGGCCGAGCGATTGCCGCGGGGCGATGGCTACGTGCTGCGCTTCTTCCCCTTCAGCGACGAATTGCCCGCCGATGACGCGGCAGAATCGGCAGCCCGGATCAACCGCGCAATGGAGCGCCTGATCCTGCAATGCCCGCAGCAATACCTCTGGGGCTATCACCGCTACAAGGCACCGCGCCAGCAGGACGCGGCGGCCGAAGCCCCGCAACAGGAGTGAATGGTTTGGCGACGAGTTGGGGTGCCCGCTTTCTGTTGGGAGTGATGTGGCTGCTGCACCTGCTGCCGCTGCCGCTGCTTGCGGCCCTGGGTCGGGGCCTCGGCCTGCTGCTGTACCCGCTGGCCGGCGGTCGCCGCAAGGTGGCGCTGCGCAACCTGGCGCTGTGCTTCCCCGAGAAGCCCGAAGCCGAACGCCGCCGCCTGGCGCGTGCGCACTTCCAGTGGCTGGGGCGCAGCTTCCTCGAGCGCAGCCTGCTGTGGTTTGCCTCCGCCGAGCGGCTCAAGAAATACATCCACGTCGAGGGCGACGTGAAGCTGGCCGAGCACAGCGAGAAGCCGGTGATGTGGCTGGTGCCGCACTTCATGGGCCTCGACGTCGCCGGCGTGGCGGTGCTGCTGTTCCAGGACCAGTACGCCTGCTCCATGTACCAGCAGCAGAGCAACCCGGTGATGGACGACATCATCCGCAAGGGGCGCCTGCGCTTCGGCGAGAAGGCCGAGATCTTCCCGCGCAGCGACAAGGCGCTGCCGCTGATCCGTGCCATCCGCAAGGGCCACGCCTTCTTCAACCTGCCCGACATGGACTTCGGCGAGCGCGACGCTGCCTTCGTGCCCTTCTTCGGCGTGCCCGCCGCCACGCTGCTGGCCCCGTCGCGCATGGCACGCGCGCTCAACATGGTGGTACAGCCGGTGGTGGCCGAAATGTTGCCCGGTGGCCAGGGCTATCGCGTGCGCTTCGGCGAGCCGTTCCAGAACTTCCCCACCGACGATGCCGTGGCCGACACCACCGCGATGAACCGCTGGATCGAAGAAGAGATCCGCCGCAACCCGGCGCAGTACCTGTGGGTGCACAAGCGCTTCAAGACAAGGCCGGCGGGTGAGCCCGGCTTTTACTGAGCGCGCGGATAATCCGATCCATGCGACTACGCTTCACCAAGATGCAGGGCGCGGGCAACGACTTCGTCGTGCTCGACGCCACGCAGGCCTCCATCGATCTCACGCCCGAGCAGTACCGCGTGCTCGGCGACCGCCGTTTCGGCGTGGGCGCCGACCAGATTCTGGTGGTGGAGCAGAGCCGCACGCCGGGCGTCGACTTCCGCTACCGCATCTTCAACGGCGGCAGTGGCGACGAGGTGGAGCAGTGCGGCAACGGCGCCCGCTGCTTCGTGCGCTTCGTGCGCGACAAGCACCTCACCGACAAGCAGGTGATCCGCGTCGACACCATGAACACCCTGCTCGAATTGCGCCTGCAGGCCGATGGCCGCGTGACGGTGGACATGGGCGCGCCGATCTTCGGGCTGGCACAGGTGCCCTTCGATCCGCTCGGCCTGAAGCCGCGCCGCCAGGGCGAGGCTGACCTGTGGCCGCTCGACGTGGGTGACGGCGTGGTCGACGAGGTGGCCGTGCTGTCCATGGGTAACCCGCACGCGGTGCAAGTGGTGCATGACGTGGATCACGCACCGGTCGAAACCCACGGCCCGCTGATCGAGCAGGACCGCCACTTCCCGCGCAAGGTCAATGCCGGCTTCATGCAGGTCGTGAGCCGCAGCCACATCCGCCTGCGCGTGTACGAGCGCGGTGCCGGCGAGACGCTGGCCTGCGGCACGGGCGCCTGTGCGGCCGTCGTGGCCGGCATCCGCCTCGGCCTGCTCGACAGCAAGGTGGATGTCGATGCCCGCGGCGGCCGATTGACCATTGAATGGCAGGGCGGTGAGAGCCACGTGCTCATGACCGGCCCGGCCGAAACCGTCTACGAAGGAGAGATCGAGCTGTGACCATCCAAGGCATCACCGAGCAGGACATCGCCAACTACCTGGCCAACACGCCCGGCTTCTTCGAGCGCCATGCGGAGTTGCTGGCGTCCATCCAGATCGTCAGCCCACATGGGCAGCGCGCCGTCTCGCTGCAGGAGCGGCAGATGGAAATGCTGCGCGACAAGCACAAGGGCCTGGAGCAGCGCATCGTCGAGATGATCCGCCACGGCCAGGAGAACGTGGCCATCGCCGACAAGCTGCACAAGTGGACGCGCGCCATCATGCTCACGCCCAACCCGGGCGACCTGCCGTCGGTGCTGGTGAACGAGCTCAAGCACCAGTTCCTGATCCCGCAGGCGGCCATCCGCGTGTGGGGCGCGGCGGAGGCCTTCAGCATGCTCGGCTTTGCCAAGCCGGTGAGCGAAGACGCACGCACCTTCGCCTCCAGCCTCAGCCTGCCGTACTGCGGCGTCAACTCGGGCTTCGAGGCCGCTTCCTGGCTGGAGGACGCGCGCCTGGTGCAGTCGATGGCGCTGATCCCGCTGCGCAGCGGCGACTCGCCCGATGCCTTCGGCATGCTGGTGCTGGCCTCGCCCGACCCCACGCGCTACAGCGCCGACATGGGCACCGAGTTCCTCTCGCGCATCGGCGAGATCGCCAGCGCGGGGCTGTCGCGCCTGTTGCCGGTGAAGTGAGATGGGTGACGCGGTGGATGTCGACGACGACATCGCGCGTCATCTTGTTCACCTCGAAGTCGAACGCCGGCTCGCGCCTCGCACGCTGGCGCTCTACCGCGAGTCGCTCGCGCGGCTGCAGAAGTTCGCAGCCGATGCCGGCGTGGCGATCCGCGCGGCACAAGTTCACCACATCCGCCGCTGGGCGGCCCAGCTGCATTCGCAAGGCCTGGCCTCGCGCAGCATCGCGCTCACGCTCTCGGCCTGGCGCGGCTTCTACCGCTGGGCCGGGCGCGAAGGCCTGGTCGAGCTGAACCCCGTCGAAGGCGTGCGCGCCCCCAAGGCCGCCAAGCCGCTGCCCAAGGCCTTGTCGGTCGACCAGGCCGTCGCGCTGGCCGAAAGCGCTGAAGGCGAGGGCGACCCGGCGCTGCTGGCGCGCGACCACTGCATCGTCGAGCTGCTGTACGGCTGCGGCCTGCGTGTCGGCGAGCTGGTGGGCCTCGATGTGCAAGCCAGTGGCACTGCGGCGGGCTGGATCGACGCGGCCGATGCCACCGCCCACGTGCTGGGCAAAGGCAACAAGCGGCGCAGCGTGCCGGTCGGCGGGCCAGCATTGACTGCATTGCGCGAGTGGCTGGCGCAACGCGCGGCGCTGGCAGCGCATGGCGAACCGGCGCTCTTCGTCAGCCAGCGCGGCACCCGCCTCACCGCCAGCCAGGTGCGCTCGCGCCTGAAGACGCGTGCGCTGCAGGCTGGCCTGCCCACGCACGTGCACCCGCACATGCTGCGGCACTCGTTCGCCTCGCACCTGCTGCAATCCAGCGGCGACCTGCGTGCGGTGCAGGAGCTGCTGGGTCACGCCAACATCACGACCACCCAGGTCTATACCAAGCTGGACTTCCAGCACCTGGCCAAGGTGTACGACGCCGCCCACCCTCGCGCGAAGAAGAGGCCCCCCAGTCGCTGACGCTCCTGCCCCCGAGGGGCGCCACCCAGCGGACCGGCGGAGCCGGATCCGCGGGTGTTGCTTGAGGGATGCTTCGCTTCGCTTGCATTTGCTACGCATGCGTATTAATATAGTTTATATGCGTAGTAATTCGATGGGTGGCTGATGAAGCCGCGTCTCTTTCATCTGGTGGCCCAGGCGCGCCAGAACCTGTTTCGTTCGGCGGAGCGGGTGTTCAGCGGCGAGCTGGATGTGTCGGGGACCCAGGTGGTGGCGCTGTTTGCCATCGGGTCGCAGGAGGGCTGCCAGCTGAAGGACCTGACGGCGCAGCTGCAGCTCAAGAACTCGGCCATCACCGGCCTCGTCAGCCGCATGGTCGACAACGGCCTGATCCAGCGCCAGCCCTGCGAGCAGGACGGCCGATCGACGCGCCTGTACCTGTCCGACAAGGGCAGGGCGGTGCTCGCGCAGGCCCACCCGCTGCTGGCCCGCGTGAACGCCCAGCTCACCAAGGGTTTCAGCAACGACGAACTCGCGGTCGTGGCGCGCTTCCTCGCCCACGCCGCTTCCATCAGCTTCACCACGGAGTCCGCCAAATGAGCCAGAACCTCGTCCTCTTCCGACAGCTCGGCCCGGAGAACTTCTCGGCCGCCATCGGCAACGTCGCACCGTATTTCGCCAGCATCGAGCCGAAGTTCGTCGACCTGCGCAAGGGCTTTGCCGAGGTGCGCATCCGCAACCAGCGCAAGGTGCACAACCACATCGGCACGGTGCACGCCATCGCCCTGTGCAATGGCGCCGAGCTGGTGGCCGGCACCTGCACCGACGTGTCCATCCCCGAAGGCGCGCGCTGGCTGCCCATCGGCATGACGGTGCAGTACCTGGCCAAGGCCAAGACCGACATCCGCGTGGTGACCGAGGCCGAGACGGTCGATTGGTCGCAACCCGGCAACATCGAGGTGCCGGTGGCGGCCTACGACACCGAAGGTACCAAGGTGATGGGCGCCGTGATCACGATGAACGTCAAGCACTGAGCTTTCATGGCGCGACAATCGCGCCCATGAAAGCCATCACCCTGCGCGAAGGCAAAGAGCGCTCGCTGCTGAAGCGCCACCCCTGGGTCTTCGAGAGCAGCATCCATTCAGGCAAGGCCGACCCCGGCGAGACGGTGCGCGTGAACGCGCGCGACGGCCGCTTTCTTGCGTGGGCCTCGTACAGCCCAAGCTCGCAGATCCGCGTGCGCGCCTGGAGCTTCGACGAGGCCGAGCGCATCGACGCGGCTTTCTTCGGGCGCCGCATCGCGCAGGCCATCGCCATCCGCGCCCGCCTGCCGATCGCGAGCGACGCGATGCGGCTCATCCACGGCGAGGCAGACGGCCTGCCCGGCCTCATCGTCGACCGCTATGGCGACACGCTGAGCGCGCAGTTCCTGAGTGCCGGCGCCGAGCGCTGGAAGAGCGCAATCGCCGACCTGCTGCTCCAGGCCACCGGCCTCACGCGCTTGTATGAGCGCAGCGATGCCAGCACGCGGGGCCTCGAAGGCCTGCCGGAAGTGAAAGGCTGGCTGCGCGGCGATGGTGATACCGAACTGACCATCCGCGAACACGACTGGAAGCTCACGCTCGACGTGGCCGAAGGCCACAAGACCGGCTTCTATCTGGACCAGCGCGACAGCCGCAAGCTCTTCGCCGACACCGTGCGCCACTTCGG
>NZ_DASSRA010000132.1:0-6623 GCF_035702065.1 Rhizobacter sp. | reverse complement strand
CGACCGCAGCGGTGTGCGCCAAGCTCGGCATCAGCGAGGAGAACCTGTTCGTGCGCGTGCACCGCGCCCGCCGCCAGCTGCTCTCGTGAGCGCGCGCGCTCAGATCATCGCGGCCGGGTCGACGTCCTCGCTCGCGAAGCGCGTCACCTTGCGCGGCACCAGGTGGGCGTGCGCGCCGGGAACGAGGCCGAGCCGGTCGCGCAGCGCGAGCCATTCGGCGCGCGGCATCTCGACGTCGACGTAGCTCTCGTCGTCGCTGCGCCGGAACTCGAGCCGGGTGTTCGGGCCGATCGTGAGCGCCTGCGCGAACGTCACCGGCACCGAGCCGGGGTTGGCCTCGGCGACGACCTCGAGCTCGTGCGGCCGGACGTAGGCAGTGCGTCCGTCCGGCCCGCCCGGCGTCGGCGTGCCGCCGCGGAACAGGTTGACGTCGCCGAGGAACTGCAGCACGAACGGCGTCGCCGGGTGGTCGTAGACCTCGTCGGGCGAGCCGTCCTGCTCGATCCTGCCCTGGTTCATGACGACGATCCGGTCGGCGACTTCCATCGCTTCGTCCTGGTCGTGGGTGACGAACACGCTGGTGACGTGCATCTCGTCGTGCAGGCGGCGCAGCCAGCGGCGCAGCTCCTTGCGCACCTTGGCATCGAGCGCACCGAAGGGTTCGTCGAGCAGCAGCACCTTGGGCTCGACCGCGAGTGCGCGCGCCAACGCGATGCGCTGGCGCTGGCCGCCGGAAAGCTGGTGCGGGAAGCGATCGGCCAGCCAGTCGAGCTGCACCAGCTTCAGCAGCTCCATCACCTTCTCGCGGATCTTGGCCTCGCTCGGCCGCGTCGCCTTGGGCCGCACGCGCAGGCCGAAGGCCACGTTCTCGAAGATGCTCATGTGGCCGAACAGGGCGTAGTGCTGGAACACGAAGCCCACGTTGCGGTCACGCACGTCGTCGAAGGTGGCATCGGCGCCGTGGAAGGACACCGTGCCGGAATCGGGCCGCTCCAGGCCCGCGATGATGCGCAGCAGCGAGGTCTTGCCCGAGCCCGAGGGGCCCAGCAGCGCGACCAGCTCACCCGAGGGGATGTCGAGGTTGAGGTTGTCACAGACGACGGTCTTGCCGAAGCGCTTGTTCAGGTTGCGGATCTCAATGCTCATGCGACACCTTTCATTCGCTTCTTCCTTCGGCTTCGCGCTTTTGCGCCTTCACTCGCTGTTCCACCAGGTACTTGAGCACCAGGGTCACCAGCGCCAGGCCGGCCAGCAGCGAGGCCACGGCAAAGGCCGCGGCGAACTGGTATTCGTTGTAGAGGATCTCGATGTGCAGCGGCATGGTGTTGGTCTGCCCGCGGATGTGGCCCGACACCACGCTCACCGCGCCGAACTCGCCCATCGCCCGCGCGTTGCACAGGATCACGCCGTAGAGCAGCGCCCACTTCACGTTGGGCAGCGTCACGCGCCAGAAGATCTGCCAGCCCGAGGCGCCCAGCACGCGCGCCGCTTCTTCCTGCTCCACGCCCTGCGCCTGCATCAGCGGGATCAGTTCGCGGGCGACGAAGGGGAAGGTGATGAAGACGGTCGCCAGCACGATGCCGGGCAACGCGAAGATGACCTTCAGGTCGTGGTCGCGCAGCCACTCGCCCCACCAGCCCTGCAGGCCGAAGATGAGCACGAAGATCAGGCCCGAGATCACCGGCGACACCGAGAACGGCAGGTCGATCAGCGTGAGCAGCAGGTTCTTGCCGCGGAAGTCGAACTTGGCGATGCACCACGAGGCCGCCACGCCGAAGACGAGGTTGAGCGGCACCGAGATCCCGGCCGCCACCAGCGTGAGCCAGATGGCCGAACGCGCATCGGGCTCGACGATGGCGGCAAGGTAAGTCTCCCAGCCCTTCTTGAAGGCCTCGAAGAACACCGACACCAGCGGCACGAACAGGAACAGCGTGAGGAAGAGCAGCGCCACCGCGATCAGCGTGCGGCGCAGCCAGGCCGGCTCGGCGGTGGCGGCCTGCAGGCTGCGCGGCGGTTCGCGGTGCGCGGCGGCGGCAGGGATCTGGGTGGGCACAGCACTCATGGGGAAACGGTGATCAGCGCCCTTGGCGCTTGCGCGCCCAGGCCTGCAGGAGATTGATGGCCAGCAGCATCACGAAGGCCGCCACCAGCATCACCACCGCGATGGCGGTGGCACCGGTGTAGTCGTACTGCTCCAGCTGGGTGATGATGAGCAGCGGCGTGATCTCGCTCACCATCGGCATGTTGCCCGCGATGAAGATGACCGAGCCGTACTCACCGAGCGCACGCGCGAAGGCGAGTGCAAAGCCGGTGAGCAGCGCCGGCGAGATGATGGGGAAGATCACCCGCGAAAAGGTCTGCCAGCGGCTCGCGCCCAGTGTGGCGGCGGCTTCTTCCAGCTCCTTCTGCATGTCTTCGAGCACCGGCTGCAGCGTGCGCACGACGAAGGGCAGGCCGATGAAGGTGAGCGCGACGAACACGCCCACCGGTGTGAAGCTCACCTTGAACGGCAGGTACTGGCCGATCCAGCCGTTGCCGGCGTAGAGCGCGGTGAGCGCAATGCCCGCCACCGCGGTGGGCAGCGCGAATGGCAGGTCGACCAGCGCGTCGATGACGCGCTTGAACGGGAACTCGTAGCGCACCAGCACCCAGGCGATCACCAGCCCGAACACCGCGTTCAACAGTGCCGCCGCGAACGAAGCGCCGAAGGTGAGCCGGTACGAAGCCACCACGCGCGGCGTGGCCACCGCGTCCCAGAAGGCCGGCCAGGTCATGGTGAATGTCTTGAGGAAGGCCGCCGACAGCGGGATCAACACGATGAAGCTCAAGTAGAGCAGCGTGAAGCCGAGGGCCAGGTCGAAGCCCGGCAGCACGCTGTGCCGCCGCAGCAGTGAACGCGAGAGGAGCATGGAAAGGAGCGGTCAGCGCCGCTTAGTTCTTCTTGCCGGCCGCGAGGATCTGGTCGTAGATGGCGCCGTCGTCGAAGTGCTCCTTCTGCGCCTTGGTCCAGCCACCGAAGACCTCGTCGATGGTGAAGGTGTTGACCTTGGGGAAGTCCTTCACGTATTTGGCCAGCACCTTCTCCGAACGCGGGCGGATCTGGTGCCTGGCCGCGATCTCCTGCGCTTCGTCGGACCACAGGAACTTGAGATACGCCTCGGCCTGCTTGCGCGTGCCCTTCTTGTCGACCACCTTGTCGACCACCGCGACCGGGTTCTCGGCCAGGATGCTCCACTTGGGGTAGACCACGTCGAAGTTGTCGCCGAACTCGGCCTTGATGAGGTTGATCTCGCTCTCGAAGGTGCACAGCGCGTCGCCGATGTTGCGCTGCGCGAAGGTGGTGGTGGCCGCACGGCCACCGCCATCGAACACCGGCACGTTGGCAAAGATCTTCTGCACCGTCTCGCGGGCCTGCGCGGCGCTCGCGCCGCCCTTCACCAGCCCACCCCAGGCGGCCACGTAGGTGTAGCGGCCGTTGCCAGTGATCTTGGGGTTGGGAATGACCACGCTCACGCCGGGCTTGGCGAGGTCGGTCCAGTCCTTGATGCCCTTGGGGTTGCCCTTGCGCACCAGGATCACGGTGGTCGAGGTGGTGGGCGCGGCGTTGTTGGGCAGGCGCTTGGCCCAGTCGGCGGCGAGCAGGCCCTTGGACGCGATGGCGTCGATGTCGCTCGACTGGTTCATGGTCACCACATCCGCCTCCAGGCCGTCGATCACCGAGCGGGCCTGCTTGCTGGAGCCGCCGTGCGACTGGTTGACGGTGACGTCCTCACCAGCGCTCGCCTTCCAGCTCTTGATGAAGGCGGGGTTGATCTCCTTGTACAGCTCACGGGCCACGTCGTAGCTCACGTTGAGCAGCGTGGGGCCTGCGGCCTGCGACAGCGAGGTCATGCCCAGCACCAGGGAAGCTGCCAGCAAACGAAGGGTGAATCGGCGGGAGGCGTGTGGCTGGTGCATGGAAAGCTCGCAGGAATGGACAAAGGGAGGCCGATGCTACGGTCTCCCTCAAACTCGGTAAACGACTTGATCTGAGTTTGCTTATGAATTTTGCGAGTTAACCAGCCTCTCGATCACTTGCTCTTGGCGTAGATCTGGTCAAACACGCCGCCATCGGCAAAGTGGGTCTTCTGCGCCTTGGTCCAACCACCGAACACCTCGTCGATGGTGAACAGCTTCACCGCGGGGAACTGCTTGGCGTACCTGGCTGCCACCTTCTCGTCGATCGGACGGTAGAAGTTGCGCGCGGCAATGTCCTGGCCTTCCGGGCTGTAGAGGTATTCCAGATAGGCAGTGGCCACTTCGCGGGTACCGCGCTTGTCGACCACCTTGTCGACCACGGCCACCGGCGGCTCGGCCAGGATGCTCGTCGGCGGGTAGACGATGTCGAACTTGTCGGCGCCGAACTCCTTCAGCGACAGGTGGGCCTCGTTCTCCCAGGCCAGCAGCACGTCGCCCTGGCCGCGCTCGGCGAAGGTCACGGTGGAGCCACGGGCGCCGGAGTCGAGCACCGGCACGTTCTGGAACAGCTTGGTGATGAACTCCTTCGCCTTGGCATCGCTGCCGCCCGGTTGCTTGAGGGCGTAGCCGTACGCAGCCAGGTAGCCCCAGCGTGCGCCACCCGAGGTCTTGGGGTTGGCGGTGATCACCGACACCCCCGGCTTGACCAGGTCGCCCCAGTCCTTGATGCCCTTGGGGTTGCCCTTGCGCACCAGGAAGATGTAGGTCGAGGTGTAGGGCGAGCTGTTGTGCTTGAGGCGCTTCTGCCAGTCGGGGGCGAGCAGCTTGGCCTTCTCGGCGATCTCGTCGATGTCGTAGGCCAGGGCCAGGGTGGTCACGTCGGCGTCGATGCCGTCGATCACCGAGCGGGCCTGCTTGCCGGAGCCGCCGTGCGACTGCTTGACCGTCACGTTGTCGCCGGTCTTGGCCTTCCAGTACTTGGCGAAGGCGGTGTTGTAGTCCTGGTAGAGCTCGCGAGTCGGGTCGTACGAGACGTTCAGCAGGGAGATGTCCTTGGCCCAGGTGACGCTGGCGGCCACGCCCAGGGCGAGGACGGCGACGAGGCTGCGCAGTGTGCGGGAGGTGGTCATGTCAGGGGTCGTTCGTTGCAGGGATGAGGTGGATGCTAGGCAGCCGCCCCGCTGCAGAGAACGAATGAATCAGCGCATGCTTACTCGGCACCCGTCTTATGCCCGATCGGTCTTTGCTCATGAACCGCCGGAACGTTCGGTCTCCGGCGGTCTCCAATGTAAAGACGTCAACGGCCCCCGGCGGCCTGCCGTTGTTCCTTGAATCCCCCGCGCGAGGTTCCCGCATGCGTGCTTCATTTCTCTGGAAACCCGCCCTGGCCGGTGCCGGGCTGCTGGCCCTGGCCGGCTGTGCCCAGATGCCGACAGGCCCCACCGTCACGGTGATGCCCGGCCCCTACAAGCCCTTCGAAGTGTTCGTGGCCGACGACCGGCTGTGCCGTGACTGGGCCGTGCAGTCCACCGGGGGCCCGAACAACGACGCGTCGGCCCAGGCCTTTGCCGGCGCCACCGCCACCGGCGCCTTGATCGGCGCCGCCGCGGGCGCGGCCTTCGGTGGCAGTTCCGGTGCCGGCGTGGGCGCGGCCTTCGGCGGCATGACCGGCGCCGCAGTGGGCAGCGGCCAGAGCAGCTACACCGCCTACAACGCCCAGCAGCGCTACGACATCGCCTACCAGCAGTGCATGTACGCCAAGGGCAACCAGATCCCGGGGCGCTATGCCACGACGCATCAGTACCGCACCGCGCCGGCGCCGGTGCCCCCGGCCCCGCAGCAACCACCGGCCGGCATCCAGCCGCCGCCTCCGGTACGCTGACGGCAGGCCACGAGGAGATCGCCATGAACAGCCGCTTGAAACACAGTCTTCACGCCGCCGGCATCGCCGCCGTGCTGGTGCTGGGGCTGGCTGCGACGGCCGCCGCCGAGGCGCATCCGCGCGGGCACGGGCATGTGGGCGTCGGCGTCTACGTCGGCGGGCCGTTGTGGTGGGGCGGCTACGGCTACCCCTATGGCTATGGCTACCCCTATGGGTACGGCTATGGCTACGGATACGGCTACCCCTACGGGCAGACGGTGATCGTGCAGCAGCAACAGCCCCTGGTCGTCGCGCCCAGTGCCACGCAGCAGGCCAACACCTGGTACTACTGCCGCGAGGCGCAGATGTACTACCCGCACGTCAGCTCGTGCCCCTCGGGCTGGCAGGAGGTGACACCACCTCCGCCACAGGCCCCGCCGGCGCCGTCCACGGCACCGTCACCCGCCCCCTCCTCCACGCGCTCGGCGCCCCAGCCGGTGCCGCCAGCGCGCTGAACCTGCTTCAGACCGCCCAGCGCAGCACATGCGCCGGGCAGGGCTCGGGTGGCGGCACCGCCGCCGCGGCCCCCTCGGGCTGCTGCAGCACGCGTTCGAGGATGCGCTCCTCCAAGGCAGCATAGGCCGGGCCGCGTGCCCGTGGGCGTGACAGGTTCACCCGTTCGTCGAGCGCAATGCGGTGGTCTTCGATCAGCACCACGCGCTCGGCCAGGGCCACCGCTTCCGACACGTCGTGCGTGACCAGCAACGCGGTGAAGCCGTGGCGCTGCCACAGCCGCTCGATCAAC
>NZ_DASSRA010000131.1:0-12294 GCF_035702065.1 Rhizobacter sp. | reverse complement strand
CTGCTGCGACAGCACTACTCCTCGTCTCGCCTCGCTTCGCATCGGCTTGATCACGGCAAAGCGAAGCGAGCCGAGACACGATGCCGAAGGCGAGCTTTCTCTTGGGCCCCTTGGTGAGCCGTCGAGCAGCGCAGGGCTTGGGGGCTGCGTGCGCAGCACGCTTCGTCCTCTGACTTCGCGCCGCCTGTCTGAACGCAGCGGCCCAGGGCCGCGTAGTGAGTTGGGCGCGAGCCCCCAAGAACGAGCAGCGCAGAGCAGTCGGCCCTAGGCCGACCGGCGAGCAGGGTGCCTTTTCTTTTGCCTTCTTTTCTTTGGGCAAGCAAAGAAAAGAAGGTGCGCCGCCGGGCGCATATCCCGGCGCGGCCTCTCGCAGTGAACAAGACCCACGAAGAGCAGCACAAAGGCTTCGATACCTCAGCCCGAACGGCTGGTGGCGTGCGAGGAAGGCCGTTCCGGCCGAAGCAGCGCAACCGGCACATCCGCCCCCATTGCACCCCATCCCGCCCTTCCCGCAGTTCGTCGCAATCCAGTGGGAAAGCCCAGACCCGCTGCCTAAAGTTCACTCCAACGCAACACACAACCCCGGAGAGAACATCATGTTTGAACGCATCGCCGCCCCCGCCCTGACCTTCCTGGTTCTGATCGCCGGCCACGTGGCGATCGCCAGCGCCCTGCTTGCCACCCCTGTCGCCCAGCCGGCCGCCGAGATGGCCAAGTCCCCGGCGCCGGTCATCCAGCTCGAAGCGGTGGTCATCACCGGCAAGCGCACCAGTTCCTGAAACATCCGGACCAGGCAGGCCGAGCCGGCGACCCCGGTACCGGCCTGACGAATCCGGATCTCCTGTTGGCGACACGGCATGAGCCTGTCGCCTTTTTTTCGCCCACATCCCGCCGCAGTGCGGTTCATCCCGCACTTCCGGCAGTTCATCGCAATCCGCTGTGCGCCGCCCACCTCGCTGCCTAGAGTTGACCCCAACGCACCCCACCCGGAGCCCACCATGCTTGACCGCTTCTTCGCCCCGCTGCTGACCTTCGCGACACTGATCGCCGGCACCATCGGCTTCGCCTCCGCCCTGGCCACCTACACGCCCCGCAACGACGAGGTGCTGCTGGCGCAAGGCATGCCGCCCGAGGTGGTGATGCTGGAGCGCGTGGAGATCGTCGCCCGGCGCGAACAACCCACGGCCCAGGTGGCGGCCGACACCACGAAGAAGGCGACCCCGGCGCCCGAGAGCCGCGGCGTGCGCCTGCTGCGCGCAAGAGATTGATCGCTCAAGTTACCCTCGCGGTTCATCGTCGCAACAGGTGAACCGCCATGCACGTTCTCTTCGGGTCCTCGGGTTCAGGTTCGGCCGCCATTGAAGCGGCGCTGGAACGCACGAAGGCGCCCTACCGCATCGTCAACGCCGCCACCTGGGAGCCCACCTCGGCGCTCACCGAGCTGCGCGCCGTCAACCCGCTGCAGCAGATCCCCACCCTGGCGCTGCCCGACGGCAGCGTACTCACCGAGAGCGCGGCCATCCTCATCCACCTGGGCCTGGCCTTCCCCAAGGCCGCCCTGCTGCCCGACGATGAATCGCGGCGCGCCCAGGCCATCCGCGGCCTGGTGTACATCGCCGCCAACTGCTACGCCGCCATCGGCGTCAACGACTACCCCGAGCGCTGGTGCGCCGACATCGACGACTCGGCACGCGAACGCATCGTGCGCGGCACGCGCGCCCGGCTGCATCACTACTGGGATGTGTTCGCCGAGCAGTTCCAGGTGCAGCTGATGCAGGAGGGTGACCAGCCGGCTGCACTGGACATGCTGGCAGCGGTGGTTTCCAAGTGGTCGGGGTCGCGGGCGCACCTGAAGGCTGCGAAGCCCGCGTTCTATGCCGCGCTGCAGCGCATCGAGGCCCATCCCGACATCGCGCCGATCTTCGCCAGACACTTCAACCGCTGAGCTCACATGTGCCGGAACACGTGCACATAGCTGCGGCTGACCGGCAGCACGTCGTTGCGGCCCTTGAGCCGCACCTCGGCCGTCTCATTCGGCCCACGGTCCACCTGGCTCACCTGGTGCAGGTTGACGATCACCGAGCGGTGCACCTGGGCGAAGCGGTCGGGGTCGAGCTCGTCGGCCAGCTCGCGGATGGTCTTGCGGATCAGCGCCTCACCGCCCTCCCACACGACCAGCGTGTACTTCTCGTCCGAGCGCAGGTAGGCCACCTGCTCCACCGGGATCAGGCGCACGCTGTTGCCCACCGAGGCCTTGATCCATTGCAGCCAGCCTGAGCCGCCCGCACCGCGGCGGCGCAGCTCGGCGGAGACCTTCTCGATCACCGTGTCCAGCGATTCGCTCTCGCCGCCTGGCGCGCGCGCGAGGCGCTGCTGGAGGCGCTGCACCGTGTCGGCCAGGCGCGCTTCGTCGAAGGGCTTGACCACGTAGTCGATGGCGCCCTGCTCGAACGCCGTCACCGCGTACTGCTCGTAGGCGGTGACGAACACCACCTCGGCGCGCCGCGCGATCGAGCGCGCCGCCTCCACGCCGTTCAGGCCCGGCATGTGCACGTCGAGGAACACCACCTGCGGGGCGTGCTCGTCGAACATCTCCACCGCCTCGCGGCCGTTGCGCGCCTGCGCCACCACCGTGAGCTCGGGCCACAGGCGGGCCAGCAGGCCGGCCAGGCGCTCGCGCAGCAGAGGTTCGTCGTCGGCGATCAGGGCGGTGGGCATGGGTCAGCTTCGGGGAAAGACGATGATCGCCTTCAAGCCGTGCGGCGATTCCTGCAGCATCTGAAGCTGCGCAGTGTCACCGAAGAAGGCCCGCAGCCGCTCGCGCAGGTTGTTGAGGCCGGTGCCGGGCGCAGCGGTCTCGCTCATGCCCATGCCGGTGTCGGCCACCGACACCTCCACCTGCCCGCCCTGCTCGCGCGCCTCCACGCGGATGTGCCCGCCGGTCTCGCTCGGGTCGATGCCGTGGCGCACGGCGTTCTCCACCAGCGTCAGCAAGGCCATGGGCGGGAAGCTCAGCGCGGCCAGCTCGTTCGGCCAGGCCACCTCGAACTCCAGCCGGTCGGGCATGCGCATGCGCATCAGCTCCAGGTAGGCCTTCACCAGGGCCATCTCGGTGCCGAGCGTGGGGTTCTTGTCGCCCAGGGTGGGCACGGCGGCACGCAGGTAGGCGATCAGGCTTTGCAGCACCGGCGCGGCGCGCGGCGAGCCCGACTCCACCAGCTGCTGAACGTTGGCCAGGGTGTTGAAGAGGAAGTGCGGCTCGATCTGCGCATGCAGCAGGCGCAGCCGCGCGTCGAGCGCCTGCTTCTCCAGTTGGCTGCGCTCCAGTGCGAACGCGAGCTCCTGCGCGCGCGCCTGGGAGTCGCGCTCGCGGAAGAGCGCGCCCAGCGCCAGCACCAGGCCCACCACCAGGCTGGTGCCGCTGATCGACACGAAGCCCGAGACGAAGCCTTCGTGCCGCAGGAACTGCATCACGTCGCCGCGCACGATGAACATGTAGGCCACCAGCGTGGCCACCGGCGCGGCCAGGCCCACCGCCACCACCTGCGCCACCCAGCGCGGCACCCAGCGCAGCGGCCAGTGGCCGGCGATCTCGAAGGCGAACAGCAGCGCCAGGCCGACGAAGACCGTGCGCGCCCAGACGCTGTAGAACGGCGTCACGAAGATGGGGTTGAGGGCGATCGCCGCCAGCGTGGAGAACACCAGCGTCAGCAGCACCCGCCGGGCGGTCAACGCGCCCCGCAGGACGGCCAGCAGGCCATGGCGGGGTCGGTCGGGGGAAACGGGAGAACTCATGCGGCCACGATAACCCGGCCCCGGGGCAGGCCCCAAGCCGGCTGCGACGAAGCACGGTTTTGCGGGGCCGGGCGACGGGAGCGCGGCCCAAAGCAAAAGGGGCCGGCAGGCGTCTCGCCTGCCAGCCCCGCCAAACAGACGGCGGCTTACTTCACGATCACCGTGTACATGCTGGTGCCAGCGTTGTTCCACGGCCCGAGCGTCACGGTCCCGGCGTTGAAGCGCTTGCGCCAGAGGCTGAAGCCCCGGGAGACGGTGCCGCTTTCCGCCTGCGTGAGGTCGACGCCGCTGTCGGTCCAGCTGCTGTCCACCCACGACGGCAGCGCCGAGCGGTTGTCGAGCGCCACGTACACGTCGGCCGCGGCCGAGATCGCGAAGCTCACCAGCGGCGTGCCGGTGTAGCTCTTGGAGTCGTTGGCGGTGCGGATCCAGCGGCCGCCGGCCACCGCGGCGGGCACGGCACTCCATGTGTAGGTGCGGTCGCCGTAGGCGGTGTTGCCCGCCTGCAGGTTGCTCTGCACCGACCAGTCGGCCGAGTTGGCGCCATCGCTGACCGCCAGGTTGGAGATGGTCACGGCCGGCGGCGCGCCGCAGCCGGTGACGCGTGCGCCACCCCAGTCGGCATGGTCGTAGCCGTTGCCATTGCCAGCGTCGGTGACGACCAGGCGCAGCTCGGCCACGTTGGCCACGTTGACGAGCGCGGTCTTGCGCAGCGAGGCGCCGGTGAGGGTGCCGCTGTCGTAGGCCAGCGTGCCGTCGGTGTAGACCTGGAACACGACACTGCCGTTGTCGCCCACTTCATCGTCCACGCCCAGGTCGGCGATGAAGCTGCCGCTGCAGGCGCGGTTGAGGTTGAAGCGCAGGTCCGACTGCGCATGCGTGCCCAGGCCGCGCGGGTAAGGCACGCCGCCGATGGACAGCGGGCGGCCGTCGGCCGCGCCCTGCTCGCCGTTGCTGCGGTCCACCTCGTACGGGCCCCAGCCGTTGGCCGGCGTGCCGATGAGCGGGAAGCTGCTCAACTGCGTGCGCGGGTAGATGTCGCGCGTGACGGTGTTGGTGGCACCGGACGAGTCGCGCACGGTGAGCGTGATGCGCAGCCACATGTTGGCTTCGCTGGCCTCGAAGTCGGGCACGGTGAAGCTGCCGCTCGAACCCGTCACCGGTGTGACGAAGGTGTGCGCGTGCGAGTCGTGCTGGAAGTCGACCTTCCAGGTCAGGTTGGCACCGGCCAGGTTGCCGTCCTCGGGGTCGGTGCCCACACCGCTGTAGCTGACCACGTCGCCGGTGGCGAAGCCGTAGGTGGCCGAGGGCGTGTCGATGCGTGCGGTGGGCGAGCGGTTGGTTGTCACCGTGAGCGTGCCTTCATCGGTCGTCACGCTACCGAAGCTGTTGGTGAAGGTGGCGCGGAAGCGCGCGCCGCTGTCGGCCACCTGCGGGTTGCTGAGCGTGTAGCTGCCGCTCGTCGCGCCGCTGATGTTGGCGCCGTTGCGCTGCCACTGCACCGAGGTGGCGCCGTCGGCCGCCGCGCTGAAGGTGGCGGGCGTGCCGATGTAGACCGTCTGGCTTTGCGGTTGCGCCGTGATGCGCGGCGCCTGGCTGCCGGTGTAGCTGATCTTGCCCACCGTGCCCGCGCCCGGCGCGGGCGTGCCGGTGGCCTGGTTGCGCGCCAGGTAGTAGATCGCGCCAGAGGGGGCCACGCCGATGTTGGTCGGGTTGCCGATGCCGCTGGCGAAGTTGTTGATCACGGTGGGCGTGGCCGGGTTGAAGTACCGAACAGTTCCGTTGCAGAAGTCGCTGAAGAAGAACTGGCCCACGTAGCCGGTGCCGAAGCTGGCCGTGGCCGGGTTGTAGAAGGCCGTGCCGGTGATGGAGCAGCCCACGCTGTGCGGATAGGCGTACACCGGGTTGAGGTAGCTCGTGTTGGTGCTGCTGCCTTCCACCGCCGGCCAGCCGTAGTTGCCGCCGGCCTGGCCGCGGTTCACCTCTTCCCAGCTGCCCTGCCCCACGTCGCCGATGTAGGTGAGGCCGGTGCCGGGCTGGATGTCGAGCACGAAGGGGTTGCGGAACCCCAGCGCCCACACTGCCTTGTAGGCCGTGGCGTTGGTGAAGAAGGGGTTGTCGCTCGGGACGGTGCCGTCGGCGTTGATGCGCAGGATCTTGCCGAAGGCGCTGGCCAGGTTCTGCGAGTTGGCGGTGGCCACCGGCTGCGGGTTGTCCTCGTGGTTGCCCACGGCGACGTAGAGCTTGCCGTCGGTGCCGAAGCGCATTGCGCCACCCATGTGCCACTTGGTGGCGCTGGGCACGTCGGGCAGCTCGAAGATCACGCGCTCGCTGCCGGCCACCGCCACGTCGTTGGCCTCGGTCACGCGCAGCACGCGGTTGCGGCTCACGCTGCCGACCTTGGTGGTGCAGTAGAGGTAGACGTAGTGGTTGGTGGCGAAGGCCGGGTCGGGTACCACGCCCAGGCACCCGCGCTCGTTGGTCGCGTCAACGTTGGGCGCAGCGTAAAAGGGCGTGGTGAGCATGGCATCGGCCTTGATGATGCGCACGATGCCGTCCTGTTGCACCACCAGCACGCGGCCGTCGGGCATGACGGCCATCGAGGTGGGGCTCGTGAGGCCGCTGGCGACCTGGCGGTCGTTGAAGCCGGTGGGCACGCTGGCGCCCTGGGCCGCGCCGGCGGCGAGCAAGAGCGCTGCCAGCCAGGCGACAGGATGACCCCAACGAAGGCGCCAGCTTTTCAATGTGAACATGAGTCGTCTCCTTACTTGACGATGACCGTGTACATGCTGCCGGCCGAGGTCGATGGCCCGAGGCTCACCGCACCGGCAGGGAAGTTCTTGCGGAACAGGGTGAAGCTCCTGGGCTCACCTTCGTTGTTGACGAGCTTCTGCCCGGTGTTGGTCCAGCCCGTCATCCAGGGCCGGGCGCCCACGCGGTCGTCGATGGCCACGTAGACATCGGCGGTCTGGCTGATGTTGAAGGTGACGGTCGGGTCGGCGGTGAAGCTCTTCGAGTCGTTGGCGGTGCGAATCCAGCGCCCGCCCACCACGATGGACGGCACGGTGGTGAAGGCGTAGGTGCGGTCGCCGTACTGCACCGCGCCGTTCTGCAGGCTGTTCTGGATCGACCAGTCGGCCGCGTTGGCGGTGTCCTTCACCGACAGGTTGCTGATGGTCACTGGCGTGGTCGCGTCCACGCTGTCGTCGATCTGCTGCAGGTAGGCCACCAGCTGGTTGAGTTGCGTCGCGCTCAGGCCCGCGGTGATGCCGTGGCGGCCGCTCGGGTTGGCGGTGGTGAGCACGTCCAGCAGCGTGGCGGCGGAGCCGTCGTGCAGGTAGGGCGCGGTGTCCCAAAGGCCCTTGAGCGTGGGCGTGTCCAGGCCGGTGAGCGTGGCGCCCAGGCGCTTGCCCGACGAGGCCTTGATGGTGCCCACGTCGTGCAGCACGCCGCTCGCGCTGTCGGTGAAGTCGGCGCCCGAGTGGCAGGCCACGCAGCCGCCGCTGCCGTTGAAGATGGCCTGGCCGGCCACCGCGTCGGTGGTCAGCGAGCCGTTGGCGTTGCGGTAGGGGCTGGGGCCCACGCTGGTGAGCGAGCTCACGTACGCGGCCAGTGCGTCGAGGTCGGTGCTCAGCCCGGCCTTGGGGTCGCCCAGCGGCTGGTTGCGCGTGCCGGTGTTGAACTGCGCGTCGGTCAGGAAGCCGGTGCCGCCGAAGTTGTTGCGGATGTCGTGCTCGAAGTCCTGGATCTCGTTGAAGTTGGCCGTCCAGTGCACGCGCCCCTGGCCGATGCCGCGGCGGCCGTTCAGCGGGATGGTGTTGCGCAGGCCTTCGCCGCGGTCGGTGAAGTCCATCACGCGGCCGTCGTGCCCGCCGTCCTGGTGGCAGCTGGCGCAGCTGATGTACTTGTCGCGGTTCATGCGCCGGTCGTCGGCGTTGTAGAAGATGCGCTTGCCGTTGAACACGTTGGCGGGCAGCGCCTCGCCGCTCACCGCGGCAATGTCGACCACCTTGGGCGCCGTGTTGCTGGTGGCGTTGAGCAGGCCGCTGATGTCGTACACGCCCACGTTGCGCGACATGAAGTTCTGCACGTACAGGCGGCCGGCGGGCGTGACCAGCAGGCCGCGCGGCGCCCGGCCCACGTTGACGATGCCGGTGACGAGCTGGCGGCTGTAGGCGTCCATCACCTCGATCTGGTTGGTGCCCTGGGTGGAGACGAAGGCGTAGTCGCCGAGCGGCGTGAAGGCCACGGCGTTGGCCATGTCGCGGTCGTTCAAGTCGACACGTGCGCTCAGCACCTCGGTGTTGTTCTCCAGGTCGATCTGCGACACGATGGTGCGCACCGTGCTCTCGAAGGTCAGCGCGTTGCCGTCTCGGAACGTGCCGCGCAGCGTGTTGTCCTTCTTCGACGGCACCCAGGCACGCTTGCCGTCGGGGTGGATGGCCACCGAGCTGATGAAGTTGGGCACGCCGCGGCCGCTCGCTTCGGTGTCGGGGCCGGGGTCGGTGGCCAGCGCGAAGGTGCGCGTGACGGTGAAGGCGCTGGGGTTCACTTCGATCACCTCGCCACGGCTGGCCGGCGAGATGTAGCGCGTGACCAGCAGGCGGTTCGAGTCGCCCGAGATGGCCAGGCCGCGCGGCGAGGTGCCCGCCGTGAGCGTGCCCTGCACGGCACCCGTGCTCGGGTTGATCTTGAGCACCTGGCCCGAGCCCTGCAGCGTGACGAAGGCGGCCGTGCCCAGCGGGTTGAACACCACGCCGAACGGCCGCGTGCCGTTGCCGAGCGTGATCGTCTGTGCGACGGCGCCGCTCGCCGGGTCGAGGATGCTGATGCTGCCCGAGCCCTGGTTGGTGACCCAGAGGCGGCCATCGGGCGCCTGCGCGATGGTCTGCGGGTTCAGCCCCACGGCCTGCTCGAACAGCCGCGTGTTGGTGGCGGCGTTGATGGCGGTGACGGAGTCGTTGTCGGAGTTCACCACCCACACGCGGTTGCGGCCGGCGTCGAAGGCGATGGTGCTCGACGCGCGCGGCGCGGTCGCCGTGGGCTGGGTGTGGATGGTCTGCGTGGCCGAGCAGGTGCTGGTGACCGTGCCACTGCGCACCGTGAGGATCACCGGGTAGTGCGCGGGGTTGCTGTAGGTCTTGCTGGCCGAGGCGGTGTTGGAGAAGGCGGTGCTGGTGCCGTCGCCGAAGTTCCACGCGTACTGCAGGTTGCTGCCGCTCGCGCTGGCCGGGCTGAACGAGACCGAGCTGCCCACCACCGCCGGCGTGCGCGTGCCCAGCGTGCAGGCCACGCCGGGCGGCGTGCCGGCGGTGGTGAAGCGCGAGCTGAACGCAGCCACGCCGATGTTGACGTCGTCCTTCATGCCGCCGGCAGGCACCACCACTTCATAGGTGGTGCCGGGCAGCAGCGGTGAATCGGGCCAGAAGTTGAGGATGCCCGACTGCCCGCTGTACTTGCCCGAGATGGCCGAGCCGCCGACAGGGCGCACGATGAAGGTGCTGGTGGAGACGGTGCGCAGGTCGATCTGGTCGGTGAGCGTGATGCCGATGCGGCTGCTGGTCGGCTGGTCGGTCGCGTTGTTCTTGGGCGAGACCATGTTCACCGCCGGCGCGCCGCTGAGCGGCGAGGTCTGGTGCGGAATGATCGCGCTGCCGTTGCCGTGGTCGTTGCCCACCAGCACCAGGTTGCCGAACACGGTGCCGAAGTCTTCGTCGCGGTTGGTGATGTTGGAGCTGCCTGTGCCGGCGGTGCTGCCGTCGCTTAGGTTCACCTTGGCGTACTTGACCGAGAAGCCCGCATGCGCAAAGCCGCGCTGGGTCGACACGTAGCCGCCCTTGCCGCCCTGGTCGGCCGACTGCGCCACCTGCGTGATCACGCTCGGGTTGCTGATGTCATAGACGTGCAGCCGGTTGTCGGTGCCGGCCGTCACGATGCGCTCGCCATTGACGATGCCGCTGTACTGGCCGGCCAGCGACGAGGTGGCCGCCAGCACCCGGGGGTTGATCGGGTCGCTGATGTCCATGGTGACCAGGCCGCTCTGGTCGGTGCTGGTCATCACGAGCAGGTTGCCCACCGCGAACACCGGGCCGACGCGAAAGCCCCCCCAGGTGCTGGTGGGCACGGTCTTCACGTGCACCGGGTTGCGCGGGTCGGCCGCGTTGACGATGTACAGGCCATTGCCCGAGCCGCCCACGTACACGTAGGGCGCCTGCCAGAAGGCCCACCACGCGCCGAGCGCGTAGTCGGACTCGGCGATGCCGGGCAGCGTCATCGAGTTGAGCAGAGTGGGCGCGAGCGCGTTGGTGAAGTCCCAGAACTGGATGCCGCCGATCGACTGCATCACCGCGTAGCGGCCCGCATAGCTGTTGCTGAAACCGAAGCCGTGCGGCTCGCGCAGCGCGGTGACGTTGGTCTGCGAGACCTTCACCGGCGCGCGCGGGTTGCTCATGTCGTAGAACGAGAAACCACCGCCCGAGGCGCCCGAGTCGCGGCCGAAGGGCACGAACAGGTAGCCGTTGACCATCTGCACCGTGCCGTGGCCGCGTGCGCTGCCGCCCACGTCGCTGTTGAGGATGGTGAGCGGCTTGAACACCTCGCTGCTGCTGTAGCTGAGGTTGGGCAGGCCGGGCCCATCGGCATGCGCGGGGGCATGCAGGGTGCAGAGGGACAGGCAGAACAGGGCCGCGGTCGCATGAGACCGTACCCCGGACGAAAGACCGGTGAGCTCCATCGACGTCTCCTTGGGGCGTCCGTTGCCGGCGCCACTTTTGTGGAACGCGTTTAGAACGTTTGTTCTACTCAACGCGTTTTAAGAATGTTTGTTTTATATGGCGATGGAGCCCGGCTGTCAACCAGGCGGGTGCCGGCTGCTCGGGAGAACCCTCAGGCGGGGGCAGTTGCCTGGGCGGCCAGCACCTCGGCGCGCACCTGCTCGGTCAGTTCGGCCTTGAGGGCCATGAACTCCGGCGTGGTCTTGACCGAGTAGTGCCGCGGGTGCGGCAGGGGCACGGCGCGGTCGAGCTTGATGCGCCCGGGGCGCGCGCTCATCACGACCACGCGGCTGCCCATGAAGACGGCCTCGTCGATGTCGTGGGTGACGAAGAGAACTGTCTTGCGTTCGGCCTCCCAGATGCCCAGCAGCAGCTCCTGCATCAGCTCGCGCGTCTGGTGGTCGAGCGCGCCGAAGGGCTCGTCCATCAGCAGCATGCGCGGGCCGTTGGCGAGCGCGCGGGCGATGGCGGTGCGCTGCTGCATGCCACCCGAGAGCTGCCGGGGGTGGTGGTGCTCGAAGCCTTCAAGGCCCACCTTGCGGATGAAGCCCTGCGCGATCTCGATCTGCTGCGAACGCGGCAGGCCGCGCTCGCGCAAGCCGAAGCACACGTTGTCGCGCACCGTGAGCCAGGGGAAGAGCGTGTAGCTCTGGAACACCATGCCGCGGTCGGCGCCGGGGCCGGCGATGCGCTGCCCGTCGAGCAGCACCTCGCCGGCGGTCGGTGTGTCCAGCCCCGCCACGATGCGCAGCAGCGTGCTCTTGCCGCAGCCCGAGGGGCCGAGGATGGTGACGAAGTCGTTCTCGGCCACGGCAAGGTCGGTGGACTGCAGCGCCAAGGTCTCGCCGCTGGCGGAGGCGAAACGCTTGCTGACATTGCGGACGGAGAGGACGGTGCTCATGTCATCGCCCCAACTGGGCCCAGGGGAACAGGCGCCGGTTCAAGCCCTTGAAGGCCATGTCGCTCACCAGCCCGATCAGGCCGATGACGATGATGCCGAAGATGATCTGGTCGGTGGCCAGCAGCGCCTGGCTGTCGGTGATCATGTGGCCGATGCCGCTGGAAGCGCCGATGAGTTCGGCCACGATCACATACGTCCAGGCCCAGCCCAGCACCATGCGCAGGATCTCGCAGATCTCGGGCGCGGCGCCGGGGATGAGCACGCGCCGCACCAGGCTCTTGTCGCTGCTGCCCAGCGTGTAGGCCGCCTCCACCAGGTCGCGCCGCGTGTTGCCCACCACCACCGCGATCATCAGCACCAGCTGGAAGAAGCTGCCGATGAAGATGACGGCCAGCTTCTGTGCCTCGCCGATGCCGGCCCACAGGATCAGCAGCGGAATGAAGGCGCTGGCCGGCAGGTAGCGCGCGAACGAGACGAAGGGCTCGAAGAAGGCCTCGATGGGCTTGTAGGCGCCCATGGCCACGCCCAGCGGCAGCGCAACCAGCGCAGCGAGCGCAAAGCCGCCGACGACGCGCCAGACCGTCATGGCGATGTCCTTGGCGAAGCCCATCTCGGCGAGCAGGGTCCAGCCGGCCTTGACCATGGTGAGGGGGTCGGCGAGGAAGGTCTTGGAGACGAAGCCGCCCAGGGTGGCGAGGGCCCAGGCGGCGACGAAGAGCACGAAGAACGCGATGCCAAGCGCGATGCGCGTGGCGGGTGGGATTGGCTTGAGAGGAGTCACGCGGGAGTCGGAGTGGGCCTTCGATACCTCAGGCTGAGCGGGTG
>NZ_DASSRA010000130.1:0-8714 GCF_035702065.1 Rhizobacter sp. | reverse complement strand
GCGATCAGCGCCAGGCCGAAGGTCATCAGCAGGCCGTAGATCGGATCGATCTTGTACAGCCGCTTCAGCAGCGTGCGCTCGATGACCACGCCCAGGGCACCCACCACCAGCGGCGCCAGCAGCAGCGCGAACCAGAAGTTGATGCCGAACGCCTGCACCAGCTGCGGGTTCTCGGTCGCCGCACGAAGGTAGGAGCCGAGCTGCGTGCGCTCGATCACGTACCACGTGGCCAGGCACACCACCAGCGACGCGGCCACCACGAAGGCGCGGTAGTTCGGCAGCACCATGAAGCCGAGGTTGGTGGCGCCCTGCAGCAGCTCGGGCACTTCGTACTGCTGCCCCGACACGCCGAACTTCTCGCGGAACACCCCTTCGGCGATGAGCGCCAGACCGAACGTCAGCAGCAGGCCGTAGATGGGGTCGATCTTGTAGAGGTGCTTGAGCAGCGTGCGCTCGATCACGACGCCCAGCGCGCCGACGACCAGCGGCGCGATCACCAGCGCGGCCCAGTAGTTGAGGCCGAACTTCTCCAGGCTCAACCACGCTACGTAGGCGCCGATCATGTAGAGCGCGCCGTGGGCGAAGTTGACGATGCCCAAGAGGCCGAAGATCACCGCCAGCCCGAGGCTGAGCATGGCGTAGAACGAGCCGTTGACCAGGCCGAGCAGGAGCTGGCCCAGGAAGGCCTGAAGAGGAATACCGAAGATGTCTGTCATGGAGTGCCCAGCACTAGCGAAGCGAAGTGCCCCTCAAGCAACACCCGCGGAGCCGGCTCTGCCGGTCCGCTGGGTGGCGCCCCTTGGGGGCAGGAGCGAAGCGACTGGGGGGCCTTACTTCCAGAGGGCGCAGCGGGACTCCGCCTTCGTGGTCCAGGCGGCCTCGCCCTTGATCGTGTCGACCACGTTGTAGTAGTCCCACGGCTCCTTCGACTGCGCCGGCGTCTTCACCTGCATCAGGTACATGTCGTGCACCATGCGGCCGTCTTCGCGGATGCGGCCGCCCTTGGCGAACACGTCGTTGACGGGCGTCTTGCGCATCTGCGCCAGCACCTTGTCGCCGTCGTCGGTGCCCGCCGCCTTCACCGCGTTCAGGTACTGCAGCGCGGCCGAGTAGTCGGCGGCCTGGATCGACGAGGGCATGCGCTTGAACTTCTCGAAGAACTTGCGGCTCCAGGCGCGCGTCTCCGCGTTCTGGTTCCAGTACCAGCTGTCGGTGAGGTACATGCCGCCGGCGGTCTTGAGGCCCAGCGAGTGCACGTCGTTGATGAACATCAAGAGGCCGGCGAGCTTCATCGTCTTGGTGACGCCGAACTCGTTGGCCGCCTTTACCGCGTTGATCATGTCGCCGCCGGCATTGGCGAGGCCCAGGATCTCGGCCTTGCTCGATTGCGCCTGCAGCAGGAAGGAAGAGAAGTCGCTCGCCGACAGCGGGTGGCGCACCGAGCCGACCACGTTGCCGCCCGCGGCCTTGACCACGGCCGAGGTGTCGGTCTGCAGCGCCGAGCCGAAGGCGTAGTCGGCGGTCAGGAAGTACCACGACTTGCCGCCGGCCTTCACCACCGCGTTGCCGGTGCCCTTGGCCAGCGCCACGGTGTCGTAGGCCCAGTGCACGGTGTAGGGCGAGCAGCGCTCGTTGGTCAGCGCCGAGGCGGCGGCACCCACGGCGATGAAGGGCTTCTTCTTCTCGGCCGCCAGGCCGGCCATGGCCAGGCTGGTGCCGGAGTTGGTGCCGCCGATCAGCACGTCGAGACCTTGCTGGTCGAACCATTCGCGCGCCTTGGCGCTGGCGATGTCGGCCTTGTTCTGGTGGTCGGCCACCAGCACCTCGATCTTCTTGCCGTTGATGGCGCCGCCGAACTCGGCGGCCGCCATGCGGATCATCTCCGCGCCGGCGGGGCCGTCGATGTCGGAGTACAGGCCCGAGATGTCGGTGATGAAGCCGATGCGGATCACATCGCCGGAGATCTGCGCGTGGGCCGTGGCTGCGGCACAGGCCAGGCCGCAGGCGGCGGCGATGGCTTTGAGTTTCGAGAGGTTCAAGTCAAGGTCTCCTTGATGGTGTGGTGATCTATACGCCGAGGGTTTCGTGCAGCTGGTCCAGCATGGAGGGCAGCTGTGCTTGGGTGAACTCCTGGATGACGGTGCCGTGCTCCATCACCAGAAAGCGGTCGGCCAGCGGTGCGGCGAAGCGGAAGTTCTGCTCCACCATCAGGACCGTGTAGCCGCGCTTGCGCAGCATGGACACCATCTCCGCGAGCTTCTGCACGATCACCGGGGCCAGCCCTTCGGAGATCTCGTCGAGCAGCAGCAGCTTGGCGCCGGTGCGCAGGATGCGCGCCACCGCGAGCATCTGCTGCTCGCCGCCCGACAGCCGCGTGCCCTGGCTGTGGGCGCGCTCCTTCAGGTTGGGAAAGAGTGCGTAGATCTCGTCGATCGACATGCCGCCGGGCAGCAGCGAGGGCGGCAGCAGCAGGTTCTCGTGCGTGCTCAGGCTGGAGAAGATGCCGCGCTCTTCGGGGCAGTAGCCGATGCCGAGCTGGGCGATGCGGTGCGTGGGCAGGCCGACGGTCTCTTGCCCGCGCACGCGGATCGAGCCGCTGCGCCGGCCGACCAGGCCCATGATCGCGCGCATGGTGCTCGTGCGGCCCGCGCCGTTGCGGCCGAGCAGCGTCACCACCTCGCCTTCGTCGACGTGGAAGTCCACGCCATGCAGCACATGCGATTCGCCGTACCAGGCGTGCAGCTTTCTGATTTCCAGGAAGCGGGTAGACATCTCAGTGAGCCCCTTGGAGTTCGACGTTCGCGCTGCCCATGTAGGCCTCGATCACCGCCGGGTTCTTCGACACCTCGGCATACGGCCCTTCCGCCAGCGTGGCGCCGCGGGCGAGCACGGTGATGGTGTCGGCGATGCTGGAGACCACGCTCATGTTGTGTTCCACCATCAGCACGGTGCGCCCGGCCGACACGCGCTTGATCAGGCGGCGGATGCGGTCCACGTCTTCCGTGCCCATGCCTTGCGTGGGTTCGTCGAGCAGCATCAGCTCGGGCTCCATGGCCAGCGTGGTGGCGATCTCCAGCGCGCGCTTGCGGCCGTAGGCCAGCTCCACGGTGGGCAGGTGGGCGTAGGCGGCGAGGTCGACTTCCTGCAGCAGCGCGAGGGCGCGCTCATTCAAGGGATCGAGCGAGCGCTCCGGCTTCCAGAAGTGAAACGAGGTGGCCAGCTTGCGCTGCAGTGCGACGCGCACGTTCTCCAGCACCGACAGGTGCGGGAACACCGCGGAGATCTGGAACGAGCGGATGATGCCGCGCTCGGCAATGCGCGCCGGGCTGTCGCCCGTGATCTCGGCGCCGTTGAAGACGATCTGCCCGGCGCTCGGCGTGAGGAACTTGGTCAGCAGGTTGAAGCACGTGGTCTTGCCCGCGCCGTTGGGGCCGATCAGCGCATGGATGCTGCCGCGGCGCACGCGCAGGTCCACCTTGTCGACGGCGACGAAGCCCTTGAACTCTTTGCTCAAGCGCCTGGTTTCGAGAATGCAATCCACGTGCTGCGGCTCCTTTGCGAGAGGCGGCAGTGTCGAGATTGCGAGAGCGCGTCGCAAGGCGCAGGACTACGCTAGGGTTCACCCGCGGGTGGCACGCACCCACTCGTGAACTAAGTGGTGCCTTGGTCGTTAATGCATTTCGCTTAAGTAGTCACGGCAGTAGCGGCGCGACTGCGCACCGCTATCCTCGCGCCGAAAACGCCATGGACACCACGACCAACCCCCCGCTCGACGTCAACCTGATGTTGGCGTTCGACATGGCGCCGGTCGGCCTGTGCGTGTCGCGCGACCGGATCATCCAGCGCTGCAACGAGGCTTACGCCTCGATGTTCGGCTACACGCCCGAAGAGCTGAGCGGCCGCTCGATGTCGGTGCTGTACCCCTCGGAGCAGGAGTTCATGGGCATTGGCGCACGTGGCCTGGCCGCCATGCGCGACTGCGGCCGCTACGCCGACGAACGCATCATGAAACGCCGCGACGGGCGCCTGTTCTGGTGCCACGCCTCCGGGCGTGCACTCGACCGGGAAGACCCCTTCGGCTGCGCGGTGTGGATGTTCGAAGACATCTCGGCGCGGCGGCCCATGTGCACCGCGCTCACCACGCGTGAGCGCGAGATCGCGCAGCTGCTGATCGAGGGCAAGACGAGCAAGCAGATCGCCCGCGTGCTCAATGTGAGCCCGCGCACCATCGACGCCCACCGCGTGCGCCTGCTGCGCAAGCTCAAGGTGAACACGGCCACCGAGATGGTGTCCCGCCTGGCTGGGTTGATGTAACCCTTGCCGCGTCATCCCGGCGCAGGCCGGGATCCACTGCGACGCCGTGCACCTCGCCCCAGTGGGCCCCGGCTTTCGCCGGGGTGACCGCTGCTGCGCTCAGTTCGGAATCGCGATGCTGGTGCCGGTGAAGCCGATGGCATTGCCCGAGGCGGCCGTGGCCGCCATGGGCGGCACGTTCGCCGTGGTCAGTGCCGGTGCGGCGCCGGGGGTGCCACCGCGCACCGTGGTGCGCACCACCTGGCTTTCAGGCAGGGCCGTTCCGCTCGTCAGCTTGGCCCACATCGCGTTCATGCCCTGGATGAAGTAGGGGTGCAGCGGCACGAAGCGGGTGTCGAAGCCCGAGAACGGGATGAAGGTGTCGAAGTGCTGGGCATGCTCGACCTCGACGTAGCGCAGCTGGCTGGCGGTGCCTTCCACCACCCGGTTGTAGGCCGCATAGGCGCGTTCCGAGTGGTTGATGGCCACCAGCGCATCGCTGCGCCCGACCACCATCAGCGTGGGCTTGCCGCGCAGGTTGCCGTTGAGCAGGACTTCGCCGATGCCGGTGCGCACCGCCTGGCTCTGCGCCAGCGTCGGCGTCGAGACCGTGCTCAGCGCCGCGCCCGTGACGGTGTCGACGCCCGTCACCAGCGCGCGCGCACACAGCGCGGCGTCGAGCGCGAAGTCGGCCATGTGCGTCGATGGCGAGACGGCGAAGGCCCACGACTTGGCACCGCCTTCCGAGAGGTTGTAGACCACGCTCGCTGGCGTGCCGTTGGCGGTGCCGTTGGCCAGCGCGAAGCTCGCGGCCTTGGTGTTGGCGGTCACCGCGACCACGTCACCTGTGCCGTTGACGGGCGCGAAGCTGGTGCCGCACATGTTGTCGGTGAGCGAGAAGCGGCCGTAGCCGGTGGTGTACATCGACGCGATGATCGGCCCGTTGCCCAGCCCGTAGTGGGCGTTGTGCATGGTGTCGTTGTCGGCGGTGTAGCCGTAGGCACGCAGCTTGGCCAGCGCATCGGTGGCCTGGTCGGCCGTGGTCGCGCCGGTCACCAGGCCCTTGGCCGCCAGCGCCGTGCAGCGGTTGGTGGCGCGGGCGTTCATGCCGGTGAGGGTCATGTAGTTGTAGATCGAGGTCTCGGCCATCGTCGCCGCAGGCGCCAGCGCGGCGCAGGGCTGGTAGATGTTGGCGTAGGTGAAGTAGTCGATCAGCGGCCTGCCGTAGATGGGCAGCGCCGTGCCGCCGACGCTGACGCCATAGCCGGAGGTCGTGGCGGGCTGCGCGCTGGGCTCGGCGGCCACCACGCCGTCGATCAGGCCCTCGCTGTCTTGCTCGGCGGCACGCAGGATCGCGGCGCCCCCGTTGGAGACCGAGCCCGCGATGATCAGCGTGTTGGCCGGCGTGAAGCGCACCAGCTTGCCGTTGCCGGCGGGTGAGTTGTCGGCGTATTCCTGGTTCAGCGCGTAGAGCGCGTAGCGGATGCTCGCCAGCGTGTCGGTGCCCCAGTCCTTCTCGGGGTTGATCTGCGAGTGCGCCTGCTTGAGCGCCAGGCGGTTGGGGAAGGCGGCGTTGAAGGCGGTGCGGGCTGCATCGGTGAGGGTGGCGGCAAAGTGCGAGAGCGTGCCGGCGGCCGTGCGCGTGGCGCGCGTGCCGTCGATGCGGTTCACGCTGTCGTCGGCCGGGTCGTACAGGCCCACGCCCTTGCCGGCGTCGGTCAGCACGACGGCGCAGCCCTTCTTCAGGCCCCACTCGCCGGCCGACGCAATGGCGCCGTAGACACCGCGCGAGCCCGACGACGGGCCGGCGACGATGCAGGGCGAGGCCGGGTTGAAGCTCGTCGGCACCTGCACGGCGATGGTGACTTGCTTGCGGCCCGTGCCGTCGTCGAGCACGGCCAGGTACTCGCGGCCGGGGATCAGGCCTTCGCCCAGGGTGTCGCCGCCGCTGAGGTCGATGTTGGGACCGTACAAGCGGCCATAGCCGCCGTTGGCGCTGTAGTCGACCAGGCCGCGGTAGTTGGAGTAAAGCGCATTGCGACGCAACTCGGCTGCGGTCGGATTGGCCGGGTCGGCGTAGGCCGGCGGGGCGGCGGCGCCGATGCCGGTGCGCCCGAGGCCGCCGGTCAGCAGGTCTTGCGTGGCGGCGCTGGTGCCGCTGCCCACGGTGGTGGCGCTGTAGCTGGTCACGCTCACCGTGCTGATGCCGGCGGGCAGCGTGCTCACTTCGGGGTCGTCGCTGGAGCCGCAGGCGCTGAGGCCGGCAACGCCCAGGGTGAGAACTGCGACACGCCATGCGGGCTTGTGGGTTGATTTCATTGGAGTTGTCTCCTCGGGGTGGTCGAGCGTCGCAATGTAGAAGTCGCGACTCGCGCCGAGCAGTCGTACAACTACATCAGCAGTAGTCGTTACGTAGTTCAGCGCAAGGAGCAACCCGTAGGTAGAGGCACGGCCATCGAAGGCCCCGTGGTGAGGCGCGCACATGCGACCTAGCATCCGCCGCACATTCAGTAACACGATGGGATTTCGCATGTTCAACCTGTTCAAGAGACAACGTTGGAGCGGCCTGATCGCGTGCCTTGCCTTGTCGTGCGGTGCCGCCTCGGCGCAAGACACGTTGACGATCGGCCAGGTGGCGCCGCTGTCGGGCGTGCTCGCGAGCTCGGGCAAGCAGATGGTGCTGGGCGGCAAGGTCTACTTCGACTGGGTCAACGACCAGGGTGGCGTGCACGGCGCGAAGATCCGCACGCTGGTGGTCGACGACGGCTACAAGGTCGACGAGACCGTGCGCCTGACCAAGGAGCTCACGGCCAAGCCGGAGGTGGTGGCCTTGTTCGGCTTTGCCGGCAGTGCCAACGTGGGCAAGCTGCTCGAAGACAAGGTGCTTGCCAATGCCGGCATCGCGCTCGTCGCGCCGTACACCGGCGGCGAGCTGCTGCGCAAGCCGTTCAACCCCTGGATCTTCCATGTGCGCGCGGGCTACGCCGACGAGGCCGAGCACATGGTCAAGCAGCTCAACACGCAAGGCCTCACGCGCATCGCCCTGCTGTACCAGAACGACGCCTTCGGCAAGGCCGGCCAGGCCGGGGTCGAAGCGGCCCTGCAGCGGCGCAACCAGAAGCTGGTGGCCTCGGCGGGCTACGAGCGCAACACCACCGATGTGGCCGCGGCCGTGCAGCAGATCCGCGCCGCCGGGCCGCAGGCGGTGATCATGGTGGCCGTCAACAAGCCGGCGGCGGCCTTTGCCAAGCAGTACCGCGAAGCCGGCGGCGGCGGGCAGCTGTTCAACATCTCGGTGGTCGACCCGGCCGAGCTCGTCAAGCTGGGCGGCATCGACAACGTGCGCGGCCTGGGCATCAGCCAGGTCGTGCCCTACCCCTACCAGCGCTCGCTGCCGGTGGTGCGCGAGTTCCACGAGGTGATGAAGAAGTACGCCCCGGACGAAGAGGTCAACTACACCAACTTCGAGGAGTACCTCGGTGCCAAGGTGCTGGTCGAAGGCCTGCGCCGCGCCGGCCCCAAGCCCACGCGCGCCAAGGTGATCAGCGCGCTGGAGTCGATGGGCAACTACGACCTGGGTGGGGTGCGAGTGAGCTTCGGGCCGAAGGAGCGCGTGGGCTCGCGCTTCGTGGAGGTGACGGTGATCGGCAGCCAGGGCAAGCTGCTGAAGTAGCGTTCACACGGTCCCGTCACGCCGCCACGCCAAAGAGGGCGCCAACGCCCGCGGTCAGCCCCATCGCCAGCGCTCCCCAGAAGGTCACGCGCGCGGCGGACAGGAGCCAGGGGGAGCCCCCTGCGCGGGCCGCAAGCGCCCCGAGCGCCGCGAGAAACAGGAGCGAGCTGCCTGCCACGCCCCACATGAGCGCGGCGACGGGAAGCAGGAACACCATCAGCAAAGGCAGCAGCGCGCCTGCGGCGAAGGTGGCGGCCGAGGCGAGCGCAGCTTGCACCGGCTTGGCCGCCAGGGTGTCGGAGATGCCCAGCTCGTCGCGCGCATGCGCACCCAGCGCGTCGTGCGCCATCAGCTGCGTCGCGACGTTCGACGCCAGCTCTTCGCTCAGGCCCCGCTTGCGGTAGATGGCCGTGAGTTCGGCGTGTTCCTGCGTCGGGTCTTCGGCCAGCTCTGCCCGTTCACGCGCGAGATCGGCGTTCTCCGTGTCGGCCTGCGAACTCACCGAGACGTACTCGCCCGCGGCCATGGACATGGCGCCTGCCACGAGGCTCGCCACGCCGGCCACCAGGATGGCCTGGGTGCCGGCGCCTGTCGCCGCAACGCCCAGCACGAGGCTGGCGGTGGAGACGATCCCATCGTTCGCGCCCAGCACGGCGGCGCGCAGCCAGCCCGTGCGGTGCGTTCGGTGCCATTCGCTGTGTCTCATGGTGGTGCGTCTCTGTGGTGAAGCTCTCTGTGGTGAAGCCGC
>NZ_DASSRA010000129.1:0-2440 GCF_035702065.1 Rhizobacter sp. | reverse complement strand
CGATTCGGCGGCGGCGGCCGACTGCTCCACCAGCGCCGCGTTCTGCTGCGTCATCTGGTCGAGGTGCACGACGGCGGTGTTGACCTGGCCGATGCCGTCGGACTGCTCCGAGGCGGCGGCGGTGATCTCGCCGATGATGTCCGTCACGCGCTGCACGCTGCCCACGATCTCGTTCATGGTGGCGCCGGCATCGGCCACCAGGCGTGAGCCCGATTCGACCTTCTCGACGCTGGCCCCGATCAGGCCCTTGATCTCGCGTGCCGCTTGCGCGCGGCGCTGCGCCAGGCTGCGCACTTCAGAGGCCACCACGGCAAAGCCGCGGCCTTGCTCCCCAGCGCGGGCGGCTTCCACCGCAGCGTTCAAGGCGAGGATGTTGGTCTGGAAGGCGATGCCGTCGATCACACCGATGATGTCGCTGATCTTCTTGGAGCTGGCGTTGATCTCGTCCATGGTGCTCACCACCTGCGAGACCACGCTGCCACCGCGCTGCGCCACTTCGGCGGCCGAGGCAGCCAGCTGGTTGGCCTGGCGGGCCGAGTCGGCGCTCTGCTTCACGGTGCCGGTGAGCTGCTCCATCGACGAAGCCGCCTGCTGCAGGTTGCTCGCGGTCTGCTCGGTGCGGGCCGAGAGGTCCTGGTTGCCGGCGGCGATCTCGGCGCTGGCGGTCTGGATCGAGTCCGACGACTTCATCACCGTGCGCAGCGACTGGCTGAGCTGTTGGGTCATCGCACCCAGCGAGCGCATCAGGTCGCCCACTTCGTCGTTGCGGGTGGTGTGCGCACTGGCGCACAGGTTGCCGTTGGCCACTTCGGTCGCCACGCCCACGGCGCGGCGCAGGTCGTCGACCACCTTGCGCTGCAGCCACCAGGCGGTGCCCACGGCGGCGCCGCAGCCCAGCAGGCCCAGCAGGCCCAGCAGCAGGCTGTTGCGGTTGGTTCGCGCTGCGGCTTCATCCGCGGCAGAGGACGAGGCCGCTTCCATCTTGGCGACCACGCCACCGAGCGAGGTGGCGAGTGCGGCGAAGCTGGCGTCGGCGCCTTGCATGGCGGCGATGCCGGTGTTGGGGTCGACGGTGGAGAGGTCGATCGCCGAGTCGGACTCCTTGCCGTACTTGTCGATCTGTTGGCCCAGCGCAGCCAGGCTGGCGCTGAGCTCGGGGTTGCCGGAGCCGGCTTCTGCGAGCGCGGCCAGGGTGCGCTTCAGGCCGGTGAGCTGGGTGGTGAGCGCGCTGCGGAAGGCCTTGACCTTGGCGTCGTCCAGCGAGTTGATCAGTGCCACCGTCTTGTAGACGTTGGCGTGGATCTGCGCGAACTGATCCTGCACGCTCGTGATGGTGCGAAAGCTCTCCATGTCGCCCTTGAAGACGAGCTGGCTCTGAGCGGCGGCGCGGCTTTGCAACACGGTGTTGACGCCGGCGATGGACATCACCATCACCGCCGTGATCAATGGCGCTGCCAGCAGCTTGGTTCCCAGATTCATGAACGATCCTTCTTGTTTGCTGCTGGTGTGTCTGCTGTGTTGAACGGCTTACTTGTAGACGCCGCCGCAGACCACGGCGTCGTCGAGCCGCTCGCAGTACATGCGCTTGGGTTCGATCTTCTTGGAGACCGGGTTGGTGAACTTGTAGTCCTGCCAGAACGTGCCCTTGGACTGGGCCAGATCGACACGCTCCTTGACGAAGGCCTTGCCGTCCACGTCCTTGAGCTCGATCAGGTTCTTGCCGACCATCTTCTCGTTGGCGCCGTGTGCGCGCACCACGCCGTCGAGGCCGTAGACCACGAGGTAGAGGTCGCGGTCGGTGAACTGGCCGCTCTTGTTCGAGATCTCGGCGTAACCCTTGTCCTTGCTGTTGGCCTTGATGAAGGCGACGCCCTTCTTGACCATGGCTTGTGCTTCGGCGGGGGTGGCGTTGTCTTCCTTGGCGGCCAGGGGGGCGCTCAGGGCGAAGGTGGCGAGGGCGAGGGCGGCGAGGTACTTCGACATGGGTCACTCCGGTCAAGCTGTTGTGGGACGCGAGACAAATCTCCTACCGAATATCGGCGGCGCTGTGCAATCGTTAAGGGATTCTGCGGATACGAGGAGGGGGGTGATCTGTGCAAAAGGTGGGAGGAGAGGGGGTTTTTCGGGGGCGCTTGCGGTAGCGGGCCGTTGTGCGATCGGGCCGAGCCCTCTTCGCACACCCCCACCCGCTCAGGCTGAGGTATCGAAGCCCCGTGCTGCTCTTTGCACGTCACCCCGGCGCACGCCGGGGTCCACGGTCTCGCTTTGTCGTTGGTGTTGTTCACTGCGTGAGGCCGCTGCCGGGTGTTCGGCCCGGCGGCCGACCTCCTTTCTTGTGTCGACAAGAAAGGAGGCAAAGAAGCGACCCCTGCCTCCTCGGCCCTCGCGTAGCGAGGGCTGCCTTGCGCTGCTCGGTCATGGGGGCTCGCGCCCAACTCAC
>NZ_DASSRA010000128.1:0-2644 GCF_035702065.1 Rhizobacter sp. | reverse complement strand
CTTCACGACCGTGCCCGCGGCCGACCTGGTTGCCGATCAGCGCGCCAGCCAGGCCGCCGACCACGGCGCCGCCATAGTCACGCCCGTCACGCCCGCCCGTCGGGCGCGCCTCCGTCACCCAGTCGGTGCGGCATTCCTGGCGTGGGACCGACACGTTCTCGTACTGCGCCTCGACGCCGACGACGCGGGCGCTGTCGGTGTAGGTGTGGGCCTGTGCAGCCGCCGTGACGCTGGCGGCGGCAAGCAGGGCGAAGAGGGCGGGGCGGTTCATGGAAGGCTCCATCGGGTGGGGATGGGCGCATCTTGCGGGGGGGAGGGTGAACCGAAGCTGAACGAGATCGGTGGAGCCGTCGCTACCAAGCGTTGCTCCTGGAAACCGGGAGTTCGGAGCCTCAGGAACGAGCGGGCCAGTCGCCCAATGGCACAAAGGTCACACTGGGTCCTGAGCGTTGTGCAGGCGAAGACTAGAAGCGGTAGGCGAATATCCCTGGGCAGACCTGTTCCGGATTGGTGCTGCACGGTGCGTCGGAGATGCTGGCCCACACCACCACGGCCTGCGCCTTGGCGTTGATCGCCACCTGCGGCCATGCCACCCCCTTGCCGCGCGGCAAGTACTGCTCAGTGCGCCACTGACCATCAACGTATTTGGACACGTACTCGGTGCATGCGCCCACGGATGTCGAGGCGCAACCCTGCCAGGCGACAGCCAGAGTGCCGCCGGGCCCGATAGCACTGGAGTGCAGCCAGGCAAATGGCTGGCTGTTGAGGCGAGCTGGCGCGGTCCATTGGGCCGTGGAGGCGTCCCAGCGGCGCCACACGATGCGGCGCGGCGGTGCCGGATCGCCGGCCAGGTCGGTCTCCGACCAGACTGCGACCAAGCCGGCGTCAGAGCCAGACATCACCGGGCCTTCGACCACATGGGCCGTGCTGTCGTTCATGATCTGGCCATCGACCACAACGTCACAACCCGTCCAGGGTGCGTTGACGTTTCGCCATCCGACGGCCACCTGGCCACGGCCGTACTCGCGGACGAGCACGGGGGCTCCACCGAGGGTGGAGCAATCAGGAATCGAGCTTTGGCTCCAAGCCTCCTTCGTCACGCGGTGAACATCCAAGACGCTGCCATCGGAAACGTCAATCCGTGCAAGGTGAAGACGCTGCTCCTGTGTCGAATCGACTTGCGCCGAGTTGAAAGCCCACCAAACCGACGGAGTCACTCCGGTGGCCGGCATGAACACACCCCACCAGCGGTTCAGGTAGCCCTGCGGGAGTGCCACCTTGACGCCTCGCGCCGTGGCTGACCCGCCCAGCGAGAAGCTGCCATTGGGCACATTTGCCCCCAGTGCAATAGGTCCGTCCAGGCCGCTGATCAAGGCAGCGTCCTGGCCCGTGACCGGCGTGGCCACGCGCGGCGAGACATTCGGGGCCGGCATCGACAAATCGACCAATGCCGACGTCCAGTTCGGCGTGTTTCGTTGCACGGCTGCGAAACGCCTGGCACCCAGCTGCAACGGCTGAAGGTCCGAGTCCAGATCGGCAGACACATAGGCTGCGTTGCGCATGCGCGTGTCGTTGTGCAGATGGGAGGCAACGTGCCACCCCGGCTGGCCACTCGGGGCACGCTCATGCCAGAACACAGTCACCTCGGCTGCCTCATCGATGAAGAGGCCACCCACACGCAGGCAATCCCACGATGGGTCGGTGCAAGCGCCGCCGAGTTCCACCACATTGATGCGCGCCTGCACAAAGACAGGTGTTGGTTCGATGGGCGGCGAATTGCCGGCCCCTCCGCCGCCACCGCAGGCGGCTAGTGGCATGAGCAGCGTCAGGGCAAGGCGAGGCTGAATGAAGTGGCGAAGTGGGAGTTGCTCAAGAAGCAGGGATCTGGAGGGTCGCACGGAAGGAAACGCGGTAGGCGCTGACAGGAGCGCAACGCAGGCGGATACCCGCACGGGTTGCAGAAGATCGATGCCGGCTCTGGTGTCAGGCATCGCAGATGGAGGTTGGCGTGTCGGACGAGCGACTCGAAGCGTAAACGATGTCGGGCTCGACAATGCTCCGCAGGCTGACCCGTGCGGCGGCCAAGCCGATCTCGGGATAGGTCACGAGCGACAGCATGTCCTCGCGGCGCTTCAGGTGGTACCGATGCCGCCACTACTTGCCGCCTTCCGGCCGCACCTCCAGGTACAGCCCTACGCTGTCCTTCAGACGGTACGGCTTGTCGGTGGGCTTGGCACTGCGGATCGTGACGTCGGCAAGGGGAATGGCGGCAAAACCGGGTAGCTGGGTTTCGGGTGGGAGCAGTTACCCGGAAAGTTACCCGCTTTGTGGTCCGGATGTCCATGGATCTACCCGCACGTCCCAGGAAGCAAAAAGGCCCTAGAGCGTTGATTCTCTAGGGATTTTTGGACTGTCTGGGACCCCTGCGGAGGGTCATTTGGTGGTGGGGTGGCGACCGGAATCCAACCGCTTCTTCTTAACAGGTGAGCACTTTTGAGGATCCGCGAAAACTCATGATGGCGCCGGAGCCTCCCAAGCCCAAACGCCGTCGGGCTTGTCACGCCGAAGGACAAGGACACGAAGGGGTCGGCAGGGGGCAAGACCGGACAGCAGCACCAGCCCCGCTATTGGCCATCCGCTCCTG
>NZ_DASSRA010000127.1:0-7834 GCF_035702065.1 Rhizobacter sp. | reverse complement strand
GCCCAGCGTGTAGGCCGCCTCCACCAGGTCGCGCCGCGTGTTGCCCACCACCACCGCGATCATCAGCACCAGCTGGAAGAAGCTGCCGATGAAGATGACGGCCAGCTTCTGTGCCTCTCCGATGCCGGCCCACAGGATCAGCAGCGGAATGAAGGCGCTGGCCGGCAGGTCGCGCGCGAACGAGACGAAGGGCTCGAAGAAGGCCTCAATGGGCTTGTAGGCGCCCATGGCCACGCCCAGCGGCAGCGCCACCAGCGCGGCAAGCGCAAAGCCGCCGACGACGCGCCACACGGTCATGCCGATGTCCTTGGCGAAGCCCATCTCGGTGAGCAGGGACCAGCCGGCCTTGAGCATGGTGAGCGGGTCGGCGAGGAAAGTCTTGGAGACGAAGCCGCCGAGCGTCGCCGCGGCCCAGGCGGCGACAAAGAGGATGAAGAAGGCGATGCCGAGGGCGACGCGGGTGGTGGACGTGACGGGGACGAGGGGTTTCATGCAGATTCGGAGCGGGCCTTCGATACCTCAGGCTGAGCGGTCGGGTGCAGGCGAGCAAGGATCTTCGCGAACCTCAGCCCGCTCAGGCTGAGGTATCGAAGCCCCGCACCACCCCCCGCCCGCATCACTTGATGAAGCGCGTATCCGCCAGCTTGGTGAGGTCAGGAATCGCCTTGATGATCCCCGCCTCCAGCAGCAGGTCCGCCGCCTCCTTGCTGAACGCCGCGTGCTCCCCCGCGAAGAACTTCTGGTTCGCCGCCTTGTCCTGCCAGCGCAGGTACTTCTGCGAGCCCTCGAACTGCTCGCCGCTCTGCTTCACGTCGGCCCCCATGATCTCGAAGCTCTTCTTGGGGTCGGCCTTGATCAGCTCGACCGCGTCGAAGTACGCATCGGCGAACGCCTTCGCGGCCTTGGGGTTGTCGGCCAGGAACTGCGGCGTGCAGCCGAAGGTGTCCATCACCATCGGGTAGTCGAGCGTGGTGGCGATGATCTTGCCGGCCTCGGGCTTGGCACGCACCGTCGACAGATAAGGCTCGTAGGTCATGCCGGCGTCGAGATCGGCGTTGCCGGCGATGAAGGCGTTGGCCGCGGCCTGCGGTTCGAGGTTGACGACCTTCACGTCCTTGATCGAGAGGCCGTTCTTCTTGAGCATCCACGCGAGCGTGAAGTACGGGGCCGTGCCGGGCGCGCTGGCCGCCACGGTCTTGCCCTTGAGGTCGCTGATCTTGGCGATGCCGGGCTTGACCACCATGCCGTCGGCACCGTAGCTCTTGTCGAGCTGGAAGATCTGCGTGGCGGCCACGCCGTTGGCGTTCCAGACGATCCAGGTCTCGACCGTGGTCGCGGCGCACTGGATGTCGCCCGAGGCCAGCACCAGGTGCCGGTCTTTCTGCGGGATCTTCTTGATGGTCACGTCGAGCCCGTGCTTCTTGAAGAGGCCCGCCTCCTTGGCAAGCGTGAGCGGGGCGAAGCCGGTCCAGCCGGAGATGCCGATGGCGACCTTGGTTTCTTGCGCCTGGGCCGGTGCGGTAACGAGGGCAGCCAGGGCCAACGCGAGCAAGCACTTCTTCATGGGAGTCTCTTTCGGTTGAGGTGGGGAAAGGGGTGCCCCATGTTCGCAAGATATGCGCCAAGGGGGCTCAGTAGTTGCCAGGGTTCGCCCTCCTACAATCCGCCCCCTCGCATCCCGTCTCCTTCCCAGCCGCCTTCCATGTTCAAGAACGCCCTCCTCTACCGCATCGGCCCCTGGGAGCCGCCCTCCAGCGCCGAGATCGAACGCCGGCTCGACGCCGGCCGCTTCGTCGAATGCGGCGCCTCGCAACCCGAGTCGGCCGGCTGGGTCGAGCCGCGCGGCGAAAAGAATGCTGCGCTGATGGAAGGCGTGGGCGGCCAGCTCATCCTCAAGCTGTGTGTCGAACGCAAGGCCGTGCCCAGCCAGGTGGTGAAGACCCAGCTCGAAGCGCAGCTCGACAAGGTCGAGGCCGACACCGGCCGCCGCCCCAAGGGCAAGAAGGCCAAGGAGCTGAAGGAAGACATCGTGAACGGCCTGCTGCCGCGTGCCTTCCCCAAGCGCTCGACCACGCTGGTGTGGATCGACCCGCGTGCCCGGCTGGTGCTGGTGGGCGCCGGCAGCGTGAAGGCCTCGGACCGCATCGTCAGCATGCTGGTCGATCTCCTGGGCGGCGGCATCACGCTCACGCTGCTGCAGACCGAGCTCTCGCCCGCCACCGCCATGGCCGAATGGCTCAAGACCCGCGAAGCGCCCGCCGGCTTCAGCATCGACCGCGAGTGCGAGCTCAAGCAGCCCGACAGCGAGAAGTCGACCGTGCGCTATGCGCGCCACACGCTCGACATCGACGAGGTCGGCGAGCACATCACCCAGGGCAAGCTGCCCACCTCGCTGGCCATGACCTGGAACGGCCGCGTCTCCTTCGTGCTGAACGAGGCCGGCGCGATCAAGAAAATCAAGCTGCTCGACGTGGCGCTCGAAGGCGCCGGTTCGACCGCAGGCAAGGACGACAACGGGTTCGACGCCGACGTGGCCATCACCACCGGCGAGCTGGGCCAGCTGATCCCGCAGCTGATCGACGCGCTGGGCGGCGAGCTGGCGCGCGACAAGCCGCCGGTGCAGCAAGCCGCCTGAGAGTCGACATGAGCACCATCGCCTTCATCGGCACCGGGCGCCTGGGGCAGGCGCTGGCCACCGCGCTGCACCAGCGCAGGGGTCCGGTGGCGATGGTGGCGAACCGCAATGCCGCCGTGGCTGAGCAGCTCGCGGCACGCTTGCCAGGTTGCCAGGCGGTCGACGCCGCAGTCGCCGCGCAAGCCGACCTGGTCTTCCTCACCGTGCGCGACGACGCGCTTGCACCCCTGGCGGCGCAACTGCCTTGGCGCAGTGGCCAGTCGGTCGTGCATTGCAGCGGCGCGACGGAGGTGTCGGTGCTGCAGCCGGCCGCCGACGCGGGCGCGTCCATCGGCGGCTTCCATCCACTGCAGATCTTTTCCGACCCCGCGCGGGCCATCGAGCTGTTGGCCGGCAGCACAGTCGCCATCGAAGGGCCGGAACCGCTGGAAGCGCAGCTGCGCCAGCTCGCCACCGCGCTGGGCATGCACCCGCTGCGCCTGCCGCCCGGCAGCCGCGCGCTGTACCACGGCGGGGCGAGCTACGCGGCGAGTTTTCTGCTGTCAATGCTGGCCGAAGTGGCCGAGATCTGGCGCAGTTTCGGCATCGACGAAGCGCAACTGCTGCGCGCGGTGCTGCCGATGGCGCACGGCACGCTGGAAGCAGCACAAAGCAAGGGCTTGTCGGCCGCCGTGGCCGGGCCCATCTCGCGCGGCGACGACGGCGTGATCGCGCGCCACCTGGCCGCGCTGGAAGCGCTCGGCCCCGAGCACGCCGCGCTGTACCGCGAGTTCACGCGCCGTCAGCTGGCGCTGGTGCAGGCCACCGGGCGTTTGACGAACGAGCAGGCCGAGCGCGTGCGCAAGATCATTTCCCGAGAATGAACCTGACCACCTGGGCCTGCGTGCCCGGGTCGTCGTCGAAGCCACCGTGCGTGGTGGCTGCGCTCACCGCCCCCGGCGCAACGAACGCCGTCGTGTGCGGCAGCTTCTTCACGTAGGGATCGAAGAACTTCTCCATGCCCAGCACCGGCGTGGTGACGCCACCCTCGAAGGACTCGCTCACCAGGTACAGCAGCGAGCGGCGATAAGGCCCGCAACTGCCGTCGTCCTGCTCGGCGTGGTCGCTCAGGTGGAACTGCTGGTAGCGCTTGACGGTGCCCGATTCGAGGTGCGGCCGCAGGCGCTCGTCGAAGGTCGAGAGCTTCACCGCCGGCGCCATGAAGCTCACCGATTCGAACTTCATCCCCTCCTGCGCCAGCCGGTCGATCATGAAGGCGGCCACGATGCTGCCGGCCGAGTGGCCGACGAAGTGCATGCGGATCTTCTTGTTCGCCACGCCGTGCTTGAAGTGCCGGTACAGCAGCACGCCGCCCGCCTGTTCGTCGTCGGCCGCCTCGGGCTTGTAGGCGCTCATCGCGTCGGCGTTCTGCTTCATCTCGCCCCAGATGCGCGTGCCGGGCCGGGCCAGCAGGCGCTCCAGGCGCTGGTTCCACCAGCCCTTGAGGTTGAAGCCGCCGCCGATGCTGCGCGGCACGTCCTTCACCGCGTCTTCGATGCAGTTGAGCAAGGTGCTGAAGAAGTCGGTCTCCCACATCAGGAAGATCGGGAACACCTTGCGGTCGTACAGCATCGGGATCCACTTGGCCGCGATGTCGGCGGCCTTGGACTCGCCGACCAGACCGCCGTGGGCGTAGATGCACACGTCGACCACGCCGTCGTCGAGCCCCCCGGTCTTGCGCGCCTGGGCCAGGTGCACGTCGACCAGCGCACGCACGTCGTCGGGCGTGGTGCGGAACACACCCGAGTTGCTGAGCGCGCCGTTGTTGCCCATGTTGACGATGAAGGGCGAAATCTCGCGGTTGCGCAGCACCTCATCGGCCGCCAGCGCTACGCGGCCCGCGGCATCGGTGCGCAGGCTGATGGCCTGGGAGATGGCCGTGTGGTCGCGCGTGACCACGCCCAGCTGGGCCACCCAGCAGTCCATGGCGTTGCGCAGCCAGTCGTCGTACGTGAGGATGGCGTAGCCGTGCGAGCCCCACTCGGGGCCCCAGGAGTTCTGCACCAGGAAGCCGCGCTCGTTGTAGCCGACGATGGCGAAGGCATGGCCCGGGTGCTCCGCGTGGCCGCCCTGCACCGGGATCTCCCACACTTCCTTGAACGAGGCGGGGCGGCGCTTCATCCCCGGCTGGTTCTGGCCTTCGTCCCAGCCGGTGTGGCAACCGCAGCTCGCGTAGATGATGCCCACCTCGTTGAGGGCGGCATGCATGTCGGTGAGCGACTGGGTGTCGATGCGGTAGTAGGCGCCCAGCGGGCGCTTGACCGCGTCGAACCACCAGTCTTCGCTGATCTTCTTGCTGGCGGGCGGCATGTCGAGCGCGGGGAACAAGACCTCGCGGCAGGCGCCGTGCTTGAACCAGCCCTTAAGCGCACCACGCAGGCTGGAGCCCTTGTCCTGCACCGAGCCCGGGAACTCGTCGTAGCGTCGCGCCATCGAGTACAGCATGAAGGCCGAGATGGCCGGCGCCGTCTCGCGCTTGCCGGCGCGCAGCAGGTGCTCCACCACCAGCGACAGGCCGAAGCCGGTGCAGGCCATGGTGTCGCCCTGGTTCTTCACCGGCAGGGCCACCGAGGGGAACAGCGTGGCGGCCGGGGCGCGGGCCACGTTGGGGCGGAAGGGCCGGTCGCGCGAGTCGGGCGGGTCGGGGCGGGCCACGCGCATGAAGAGTGGCTTGGGCGCCTTGGCTGCCCTCGCCTTGGCGGCCTTCTTGGCGGCTGGCTTCTTGGGGGCGGTCTTCTTGACGGCTTTGGTGACCATGGCTGTCTCCTCCGAAGAAGAGCCGATGGTCTGGCCGGCCCACGCGGCCGTCAAGCCTGCCAAGCTGGGGGGATGAAAAAGGGGCGCCGCAGCGCCCCTTGTCTCTTAACCCCGGTCGCTCACTTGAGCGCCTTGAAGCGCACGCGCTTCGGACGCGCACCTTCTTCGCCCAGGCGCTTCTTCTTGTCGGCCTCGTACTCCTGGTAGTTGCCGTCGAAGAAGACCCACTTCGAATCGCCCTCGCAGGCCAGGATGTGGGTGGCGATGCGGTCGAGGAACCAGCGGTCGTGGGAGATGACCATCACGCTGCCCGCGAACTCCAGCAGCGCGTCTTCCAGTGCGCGCAGGGTTTCCACGTCGAGGTCGTTCGACGGTTCGTCGAGCATCAGCACGTTGCCGCCCTGGGCCAGCGTCTTGGCCAGGTGCAGGCGGCCGCGCTCACCGCCCGAGAGGCTGCCCACCAGCTTCTGCTGGTCGTTGCCTTTGAAGTTGAAGCGGCCGATGTAGGCGCGCGAGGGCATCACGAACTTGCCGACGATGATGTTGTCGAGGCCACCCGAGACGTCTTCCCACACCGTCTTGTCGGCGCTGAGCGACTCGCGGCTCTGGTCGACGAAGGCGAGCTTGGCCGTCGGGCCGATCTTCACGGTGCCGCTGTCGGGCTTCTCCTGGCCCGAGATCATGCGGAACAGCGTCGACTTGCCGGCGCCGTTGGGGCCGATGATGCCGACGATGGCGCCGGCCGGCACCTTGAAGCTCAGGTTGTCGATCAGCACGCGGTCGCCGAAGCTCTTGGTGACGCCATCGAACTCGAGCACTTCGTGGCCGAGGCGGTCGCCCACGGGGATGAAGATCTCGTTCGTCTCGTTGCGCTTCTGGTAGTCGACGTCGCTCAGCTCTTCAAAGCGGGCGATACGCGCCTTGCTCTTGGCCTGGCGGCCCTTGGGGTTCTGGCGCACCCACTCCAGTTCCTTCTTCATCGCCTTCATGCGGGCGTCTTCGCTCTTCTGTTCCTGCTCCAGGCGGGCTTCCTTCTGATCGAGCCAAGTGGAGTAGTTGCCCTTCCAGGGGATGCCCGATCCGCGGTCGAGTTCGAGGATCCACTCGGCGGCGTTGTCGAGGAAGTAGCGGTCGTGGGTGATGGCCACCACAGTGCCGGGGAAGCGCTGCAGGAACTGCTCCAGCCAGTCGACCGATTCGGCGTCCAGGTGGTTGGTGGGTTCGTCGAGCAGCAGCATGTCGGGCTTGCTCAGCAGCAGGCGGCACAGGGCCACGCGGCGCTTCTCGCCGCCGGAGAGGTTGCCGATGACGGCATCCCACGGCGCAAGGCGCAGCGCATCGGCGGCCAGTTCGAGCTGCAGGTCGGTGTTCTCGGAGCCGGCGGCGGCGATGATGGCTTCGAGTTCGGCCTGCTCGGCAGCCAGCTTGTCGAAGTCGGCGTTCTCGTCGGCGTACTCGGCGTAGACCTGCTCCAGGCGGGCCTTGGCGGCCAGCACGCCGCCGATGCCTTGCTCGACGGCTTCGCGCACGGTCTGGGCGGGGTCGAGCTGCGGTTCCTGCGGCAGGTAGCCGATCTTCAGACCGGGCATGGGGGTGGCTTCGCCCTCGATGTCCTTGTCGATGCCGGCCATGATCTTGAGCAAGGTCGACTTGCCCGAGCCGTTCAGGCCCAGCACGCCGATCTTGGCGCCAGGGAAGAAGCTGAGCGAGATGTTCTTGAGGATCTGACGCTTCGGCGGAACGATCTTGCCGACGCGGTTCATGGTGAAGACGTACTGGGCCATGGGGGCTTCTCTGGGTGGCGCGCGTGGATGGATGGCGCGCTTGGGTGGAGCAGTGGGGTGGAACCGGAAAGACGGGATTATCCCTGCAGAGCCAATCCGCCCGGTTGTGCAGGGGGCACAGGGCGCTGGCCTTTCTGCTAGGGTCGCCCTCCATGCCCGGCCTCTTGAGCTTCCTCGCCCTGTGCAACCTCGTCATCGGCACGGGGGCGTTCATGCTCAGCGGCATGCTGGTCCCGATGAGCACGGCGCTCGTCACCAGCGTGGCCTCGGTGGGCCAGGCGATGACGGTCTACGCCTTGTCGACCGCCGTGCTGGCACCGCTCGCGCTGGTGTTCACCGGCCGCTGGCCGCGCCGCCGCGCGCTGGCCTTCGGGCTGGTCGTGTTCGCGCTGGGCAACGTGGTGTGCGCCTTGTCCACGCACCTCCTCTGGCTGTTCGCGGGCCGCGTGCTGATGGGCCTGGGTGCGGTGTTCACGCCGCTGGCGGCCGGCATTGCGGTGGCGGTCGTCGAGCCGGCGCGGCGAGGACGGGCGCTGTCGCGCGTCTTTCTTGGCATGAGCATGAGTTATGTGGTCGGCGTGCCACTGGGCGCCTGGCTCGCGTTCAGCCTGGGCTGGCG
>NZ_DASSRA010000126.1:0-2049 GCF_035702065.1 Rhizobacter sp. | reverse complement strand
CAGGTGGCCGTGCCACCGCCCGTTGCGCCGACCATCACTGCCGTCCAGACGCCGCCGCCCGCGTCCACCTTGATGGCTCCGGCTGCGCCGCCCGCCGCTGCGCCTGCGCCGGCAGCGCCTGCCGTCGTGTCTGCCGCCGTGGTGTGCTCCAACTACGCCACCAAAATGGGCGAAGCCGGCTATCCGCGCGAGGCAGTTCGCTTGGGCCTGGAGAAGGGTGAGGCTGTCATTCAGTTCACCCTGACCGCTGCGGGTGAGATCAAGGACATCAAGACCGTTCGTGCCTCTCATCCGATCTTTGCCCGCAACAGCACGCGCATCGTCAGCGAGTACAAGTGCCAAGGCCAGGGTCACGACGTGACCGTGCAGGTACCCTTTGGCTACAAGCTTGAGTAATTGAGCCCACCAGCTCCGCCCAGAGGCTTCACACCCACAAGCCTCGCTTCAATCCTTCTTCGCACATACAAGTAGATCGGAAGAACCATGTCATTCATCAAGAAATTCAACACCTTCGCCGCCAGCCTCCTGGTGATCGCTTCGCTGGGCTTCACCGCCGCGCACGCACAGGCTCCTGCTTCCGCACCGGAGGCCGCCACCCCCGCCCCCGCTGCCGCGCCTGCGCCGGTTGCTGCACCTGCTGCCACCGTCAGCAAGGAAGTCGTCGAGAACCCGTACGACTTGAAGCACCTGTGGGCACAAGGTGACGTGGTTGCCCGCGGCACACTGATCATCCTCATCATCATGAGCCTGGCCAGCTGGTACATCCTGGTCACCAAGCTGTTCGAGAGCTTCAAGCTCAGCTCCGAGGCCAAGTCGGCCCGTCAGACTTTCTTCAAATCGGCGAGCCTGGCCGATGGCATGAAGACGCTCAAGCAGGGCAGCGCCTTCCAGTTCATCGCCGAGAGCGGTGTCGAAGCCGGTAAGGACCACGCCGGTGAGCTCACCGCCAACATCGACCGCAACACCTGGATCGGCATGAGCGTGCAGCGCGCCATGGACAACGTGCAAAGCCGCCTGCAGGACGGCCTGGCCGTGCTGGCCACGGTGGGTTCGACCGCTCCGTTCGTCGGCCTGTTCGGCACGGTGTGGGGCATCCTGAACGCGCTGACCGCCATCGGCATCGCCGGCCAGGCTTCCATCGACAAGGTGGCCGGCCCGGTGGGCGAGTCGCTGCTGATGACGGCCATCGGCCTGGCGGTCGCCGTGCCGGCGGTGCTGGGCTACAACTGGCTGGTCCGCCGCAACAAGGTCACCATGGAAGCTGTCCGCAGCTTCGGTGCCGATCTGCACGGCGTGTTGCTGGGCAGCCGCGCCGCGGTTCGCTGATCCATCCCGGCTTCAGGAGCGCCTCATGGCCATGAATGTCGGAGCCGGCGACGGCGATGATGATGAAGTGGTGTCAGCCATCAACACCACGCCCCTGGTGGACGTGATGTTGGTGCTGTTGATCATCTTCCTCATCACCGTGCCCGTCGTGACGCAGAACGCCGCGGTCTCCCTCCCCAAGGAGACCAACATCGTCCGCCAGACCAAGCCCGAGAACATCGAGATCTCCGTCACCAAGGACGGCGACGTGTTCTGGAACGCGGTCGCTGTGGCGGACAACAACGCGCTTGTCGATCGCTTGAAGAAGGTGTCGGTCATGGTGCCGCAGCCCGAGATCCACATTCGCGGCGACGAGAAGTCGCGCTACGAATCGGTGGGTCGAGTGGTCTTCGCCTGCCAGCGCGCAGGCATCCAGAAGATCAGCTTCGTCACCGAGCCGCCGCCGCGCGGCTGACCCAGGAGTACGCACATGGGAATGAACGTAGGTTCGAGCAGCGGTGGCGAGCCGGAAGTGATGGTCGAGATGAACACCACGCCGTTGATCGACGTGATGCTGGTGTTGCTGATCATGCTCATCATCACCATTCCGATCCAGCTGCATTCGGTCAACCTCAACATGCCGACCGGCACCCCGCCGCCGCCCACCGCGCCGCCGGTGGTGGTGACGATCGACATCGACTTCGACGGCAGCATCTTCTGGAACGGCGAGGCGCTGCCCTCGCG
>NZ_DASSRA010000125.1:0-46690 GCF_035702065.1 Rhizobacter sp. | reverse complement strand
GACTTCGCGCAGATGCCCAACAGCGGCGTCGGCCTGGCGCGGCTCGAGTTCATCATCAACAACAACATCGGCGTGCACCCGAAGGCGATCCTCGACTACCCGAACATCGACATCGACCTCAAGAAGGCGGTGGAATCGGTGGCCCGCGGACACGCCTCGCCGCGTGCGTTCTATGTCGACAAGCTGGTCGAGGGTGTGGCCACCATCGCCGCCGCCTTCTGGCCCAAGCCGGTGATCGTGCGGCTGTCCGACTTCAAGAGCAACGAGTACCGCAAGCTGATCGGCGGCTCGCGCTACGAACCCGAGGAAGAGAACCCCATGCTCGGCTTCCGTGGCGCCTCGCGCTACGTGAGCGACGGGTTCGGCGACGCCTTCTCCATGGAATGCGAGGCGCTCAAGCGCGTGCGCAACGAGATGGGGCTGACCAACGTCGAGATCATGGTGCCCTTCGTGCGCACCCTTGGCCAAGGCAAGCGCGTGACCGAGATGCTGGCCGAGAAGGGCTTGAAGCGCGGGCAGGACGGGCTGCGCATCATCATGATGTGCGAGATCCCGAGCAACGCCGTGCTGGCCGAGCAGTTCCTGGAGTACTTCGACGGCATGTCCATCGGCTCCAACGACCTGACCCAGCTCACGCTGGGCCTGGACCGCGACTCGGGCATGGAGATCCTGGCGCAGGACTTCGACGAGCGCGACCCGGCCGTGAAGGCGCTGATCTCGCGTGCGATCACCGCCTGCCGTGCCGTGGGCAAGTACATCGGCATCTGCGGCCAGGGGCCCAGCGACCACCCGGACTTCGCCGACTGGCTCGCCGCCAAGGGCATCGTGTCGATCTCGCTCAACCCCGACACCGTGGTCGACACCTGGCGTCGCCTGGCACGCCGCTGAACTGCTGGCGGCGCTGCACGGGTTGTTGAGGATGGCGCCGGGCGGGCCCGGCGCTTGAGAATCAGGCCCGATGGGGCAAGCGACCGACACGCGCGCCGCCTACTGGCGCAAGAACCTTCGCATCACGGCGGCGCTGCTGTGCGTGTGGTTTGTCGTCACCTTCGTGGCGGCATTCTTCGCGCGTGAGCTCGACTTCAGCTTCTTCGGTTGGCCGTTCAGCTTCTGGGTGGCGGCGCAAGGGGCCTTGCTCGTCTACCTGGCTCTGATCGGCCTCTATGCGTGGCTGATGAACCGGCTCGACGCAGCGCTGGAAGACGAAGGCCATGGCTGAGGCCTCGCAGGCCGCCTTCACCCGACAGCTGCACCGCATCTACGGTGCGTATGTGCTGGGCTTGCTCGTCTTCATCGCTGCCTTGTCGGGCCTGGAGCTGCTGGGACTTTCGCGGCGCTGGATCGGCGCCATCTTCCTGCTGGCGACGGTGCTGCTGTACGCCGGCATTGGCGTCATCAGCCGCACCACCGATGCCGACGAGTACTACGTGGCCGGCCGCCGCGTGCCCGCGGTCTACAACGGCATGGCGACGGCCGCCGACTGGATGTCGGCCGCCTCCTTCATCAGCCTGGCCGGCACGATGTACCTGCAGGGCTATGCCGGTCTGGCCTTCATCATGGGGTGGACGGGCGGCTACTGCCTGGTGGCGCTGCTGCTAGCGCCTTACCTGAGGCGCTTCGGGCAGTACACCATCCCCGACTTCCTCGGGGCGCGCTACAACAGCCACGGGCCGCGCCTGATGGGCGTGGTGGCGGCCATCCTGTGTTCGTTCACCTACGTTGTGGCCCAGATCTATGCCATCGGCCTCATCACCAGCCACTTGACCGGCGTGGCGTTCGAGATCGGCATCTTTCTCGGCCTGGGTGGTGTTCTGGTGTGTTCCTTCCTGGGGGGCATGCGTGCGGTGACGTGGACCCAGATCGCGCAGTACATCGTCATCATCATTGCCTTCCTGGTGCCGGTGTTCTGGCTGTCGATCAAGCAGACGGGTGTGCCATTGCCGCAGGCCATCTACGGCGAGCAATTGCAGAAGGTGACGCAGCGCGAGCAGGCGTTGCAGGCCGACCCCAGGGAGCTCGAAGTCATTGCGCTCCACAAGGCGCGTGCCGAGGAATATGCCGCCAAGCTGAAGGACGTGCCGGCGGCCCTCGCGCGCGAGCAGCAGACGGCACGGCAAAAGGTGATCGCCCTGCGTGCCGCCGACGCGCCGCTGGCGCAGATCCAGGCGGCCGAGAAAGCGTTGCTGGCCTTGCCCCGCGATGCCGAAACCGCGCGCCGGTTGTGGACGCAAGTCAAGACGAGCAGTGAGGCCCGCGCCCAGCCGCTGGGCGGCATGCCTCCCCATGCGAGGCCCTTCGCCGGCGACCCGAACGGCACGGCCACCGAGGCTCGCGCCTATCAGGATTCGCGCCTCAACTTCCTCGCGCTGGTGTTCTGCCTGACCATCGGCACCGCCGCCTTGCCGCACCTGCTGACGCGCTCGTACACCACGCCGTCGGTGCGCCAGGCGCGCCAGTCGGTCACCTGGTCCTTGTTTTTCATCCTGCTGCTCTACCTCTCGGCGCCGGCGCTGGCCGTGCTGGTGAAGTTCGAGGTGTTCAACGTGCTGGTGGGGACCCCGTTCGACAGCCTGCCGGCCTGGATCGCCAACTGGGCCAAGGTCGACCCGGGGTTGCTCTCGGTGAGCGACATCAACCGCGACGGGGTGTTGCAGCTGGGCGAGATCCGCATCGGGACCGACATGGTGGTGCTCGCCACACCCGAGATCGCTGGGCTGCCGTTCGTCGTCTCGGGCATGGTGGCCGCGGGCGCGCTGGCGGCCGCCTTGTCCACCGCCGATGGGCTGCTGCTGACCATCTCGAACGCCTTGTCGCACGACGTGTACTTCAAGATGGTCGACCCGAACTCGTCCAATGGGCGACGGGTCACGTCGTCCAAGATGCTGCTGCTGGTGGTAGCGCTCGGCGCCGCGGCGGTGGCAGCGCAGAAGCCAGCCGACATCGTGTTCCTGGTCTCCGCCGCCTTCTCGATTGCCGCATCGGCCTTGTTCCCCGCCTTGGTGCTGGGCGTCTTCTGGAAGCGCGCCACGGCGACCGGGGCGCTTCTGGGAATGGCCAGCGGCTTGCTGCTGTGCGTGTACTACATGGTGCGCAACGAGGCCTGGATGCGTGACGTATTTGGCATTTCGGTGCCCGTTGACCTGTGGTTTGGCATCCAGCCCATCTCGGCCGGTGTGTTCGGCGTGTTGGCCGGCTTTGCGGGCATCGTTGTCGGCAGCTTGCTGACCCGGCCGATCGGAGAGCGGGGCAATGAGTTCGTGGACAGCATCCGCGGCCCGGGCTGAGGCCATGGCGGGCTTCCCCCGTTTCGGAGTAGAATCGCGGGCTCGCCTTGCCACACCCGGTTGAGGGCCTTCGGCCCTCACAGACGCCTAACGGGGTGGCTGCCCTCAAAGCCTGTCGATGTCCGGCAGGCAAGAGGAAACCAGAAGGAGTCTCAATGCGTCATTACGAAATCATCCTGCTCATCCATCCGGATCAGAGCGAACAGGTTCCGGCCATGCTGGAACGCTACAAGGGCATCGTCACCGCCGGCGGTGGCAAGGTGCACCGGGTCGAAGATTGGGGCCGTCGCCAGATGGCTTACCTGATCCAGAAGCTCGCCAAAGCCCACTACCTGTGCGTCAACATCGAAGCCAGCAAGGAAGTCCTGGCTGAGCTGGAAACGGGTTTCCGTTTCAACGATGCCGTGCTGCGCCACCTGACCGTCGTGAAGAGCAAGGCCGAGACCGGCCCGTCCGTCATGATGAAGTCGGTTGAGAAGGAAGATGCCCGCAAGGCTCCTCAGCAGCAGGAGGCTTCGGCCTGACGCCGAAGTGCCCGGCGCTTCACACGCCTGAGGCGGCATGAACCGCGTGGTTCTGTCGGCCCAGATGGTGGAGCGAGGCGCGATGCGATACACCCCCGCCGGCCTTCCGGCCTGCGATTTCGGCCTCAAGCACGAATCGCAAGTCACCGAAGCCGGGCAAGCCCGCAAGGTCTCCCTGGAGATGCGAGCAGTGGCCATCGGAGAAATCGCACAGCGTCTGGCCCGGCTGGAGATCGGAGCGGCTGGCACCTTTGCCGGCTTCCTGACCCACCAGCGCAACGGCCGCGGCACCGTTCTGCATGTGACCGAATTCGAGTGAGCCAGAACGCGAACGTTCTTCGCTCAATGTTTGTTCCGGATAGATATTCAAGTGAGGTGAAATATGCCCCCGCCACGTGGTAAAGGTCGGTTCTCGAAGGACCGCAAGCCCAAACGCAACCAACAGTCCCTGCTGTTCCGCCGCAAGCGCTTCTGCCGCTTCACGGTGACCGGCGTCGAAGAGATCGACTACAAGGACATCGACACGCTGCGCGACTTCATCGGTGAAAACGGCAAGATCACGCCGGCTCGCCTGACGGGTACGCGTGCCTTCTTCCAGCGCCAGCTGACCACCTGCATCAAGCGCGCTCGCTTCCTGGCGATGCTGCCTTACAGCGACCAGCACAAGGTCTGAGGAGCAACGACATGCAAGTGATCCTGCTGGAAAAAGTCGCCAACCTCGGCAACCTGGGCGACGTCGTCAAGGTCAAGGACGGCTACGCACGCAACTTCCTGATCCCCTCGCGCACGGCTCGCCGCGCCACCGAGGCCGCGATCAAGGAATTCGAAGCCCGCCGCGCCGAGCTTGAGAAGGCCGCTGCCGAGAAACTGGCCACCGCGCAAGCCCTGGGCGAGAAGATGAATGGCCGCACCATTCACATCACGCAGAAGGCTGGCGTGGACGGCCGCCTGTTCGGCTCCGTCACCAACCACGACATCGCCGATGCGCTGACCCGCATCGACTTCAAGGTCGCCAAGTCGCAGGTCCGCCTGCCCAATGGCCCCCTGAAGACCGTCGGCGAGCACACCGTCAACGTGGCTCCCCACACCGACGTGGTGGTCGAAGTCAAGGTCGTGGTCGTCGGCGAGACGGACTGATCAGCGACTGCGGTTTACCCGCATTCCGCGACGAAGGGTCGGCTCTGCCGGCCCTTTTTCTTTGGTGCGGCTTGATTTCCACCACCAACCCACCCGATTTCCCCAGCCTTGTCCACAGCCGTGGCGCAAGGCGTTCGTATGATCCAGCGATGGCCGCCGTCTTCTCAAGCAACGACTTCCCAGGCTCTTCCCGACCCGACGACGAGGTCGCGCGACTGCGCATCCCGCCACACTCCATTGAGGCCGAACAAAGCGTGCTCGGTGGCCTGCTGATCGACAACAGCGCCTGGGACCGGGCCGGCGACCTGCTCAACGACAGCGACTTCTATCGCGCTGAGCACCGCCTGATCTACGCCGCCATCGGCGGGCTGATCAACGCGGCCAAGCCGGCCGACGTGATCACCGTGTTCGAACAGCTGCAAAGCCTGGGCAAGGCCGAGGACTGCGGTGGGCTCGTCTACCTGAACGCGTTGGCGCAGAGCGTGCCCAGCGCGGCCAACCTGCGCCGCTACGCCGAGATCGTGCGTGAGCGCGCTGTGCTGCGCAAGCTCGTGGCTGCGAGCGACGAGATCGCCACCGCCGCCTTCAACCCGCAGGGCCGGCCGGTGCCGCAGATCCTCGACGAGGCCGAAAGCAAGATCTTCAAGATCGGCGAAGAAGGCTCGCGTTCGCGCCAGGGCTTCATCAGCATGGACACGCTGGTCGTGCAGCTGATCGACCGCGTGAACGAGCTGCACGAGAACGGCGCCGAGGATGTGACCGGTGTACGCAGCGGCTTCTTCGACATGGACAAGATGACCGCCGGCCTGCAGCCCGGCGACCTGATCGTGCTGGCCGCGCGCCCCTCCATGGGCAAGACTGCCTTTGCGCTCAACATCGCCGAGAACGTGGCCGTGAACGAGGGCCTGCCGGTGGTGGTGTTCTCGATGGAAATGGGTGCGGCCCAGCTCGCACTGCGCATGGTGGGTTCGCTCGGCCGCATCGACCAGTCCAACTTGCGCACCGGCCGGCTGAAGGACGACGAGTGGGGCCGTCTGTCTGAAGCGGTCGAGAAGCTGGGCAAGGCCGCCGTATTCATCGACGAAGGCTCGGCGCTCAGCCCGAGCGAACTGCGCGCCCGCGCGCGCCGCCAGGCGCGGCAATGCGGCCAGCTCGGGCTCATCGTGGTCGACTACCTCCAGCTCATGAGCGGCAGTGGCGGCGGCAGCGAGGAGAACCGCGCCACCGTGATCGGCGAGATCTCGCGTGGCCTCAAGTCGCTGGCCAAGGAACTCAAGTGCCCGGTGATCGCGCTGTCTCAGCTCAACCGAAGCGTCGAAACCCGCACCGACAAGCGCCCCATGATGAGCGACCTGCGAGAGTCGGGCGCCATCGAGCAGGACGCGGACGTGATCATGTTCATCTACCGGGACGACTACTACATGAAGGAGCAGTCGAAAGAGCCCGGCGTTGCCGAGATCATCATCGCCAAGCAGCGTAACGGCCCGGTGGGCACGGTGAAGCTGGCGTTCCTGAAGCCGCTGACCAAGTTCGAGAACATGGCGCCCGGCAGTGGCGGCGGCGACGACTTCTACTGACGGCGCCTCATTTCCCCGGGCCACGCCTTGCAAGCGCCCGCCTGGCCCAAGCGCCTTCCGAAGAAAGGCACCTCATCATGCCCATCGCCTTCCCCCGCTCCTGGAGCGATGAAGACATCGAGCTCTTCCGCGACAACGTGGCGCGCTTCGTCGAGAGCGAGGTCGTGCCCGGCGACGAAGCCGCCCGCCAACAGGGCAACGTGGGCCACGCCGTGTGGCGCAAGGCCGGGGAGCTGGGCCTGCTGTGCACCGACATCCCCGAAGAGTTCGGCGGCGCCGGCGGCGACTTCCGCCACGAGGCGGTGATCATCGAAGAGCTGTCACGCCGCTCGCTCACCGGCATGAGTACCTCGGTGCACAGCATCGTGGCGCACTACTTCTTGAACCACGGCACCGAGGCGCAGAAGAAGAAGTACCTGCCGCGCCTGGCCCGCGGCGAGTTGGTCGGCGCCATCGCCATGACCGAACCTGGCACCGGCTCCGACCTGCAGGCCATTCGCACCCGCGCCGACAAGCGCGACGGCGGCTACGTGATCAACGGCTCCAAGACCTTCATCACCAACGGCTTCCTCGCCGGCGTGGTGCTGGTGGTCGCCAAGACCGACCCCGCGCAGGCGGCGCGTGGCACCTCCATCCTGATCGTCGAAACGCAGGGGTGTGAAGGCTTTCGCGTCGGCCGCGTGCTCGACAAGATCGGCCTCAAGGCGCAAGACACCTCCGAGCTCTTCTTCGACGAGGTGAAGGTTCCCGCCGAGAACCTGCTGGGTGGGCAGGAAGGGCAGGGCTTCTTCCAGCTGATGAGCGATCTGCCCTACGAGCGCCTGATCATCGGCGTGGGCGCCCTGGCCGCGATGGAAGGTGCCTACCAGGTCACGCTCGACTACGTGCGCGAGCGCAAGGTCTTCGGCAAGCCCATCGCCGATTTGCAGAACACCCGATTCAAGCTCGCCGAAGTGGCCACGCAAATCAAGGTGGGCCGCGCCTTCATCGACCGCTGCGTGCAAGACCTGGTGGCTGGCCAGCTCGACACCGCCACCGCCTCCATGGCCAAGCTGTGGGCCAGCGAGGCGCAGGGCAGGGTGATCGACGAGTGCCTGCAGCTGTTCGGCGGCTACGGCTACATGAACGAATACATGGTCGCCCGCATGTACGCCGATGCGCGCGTGCAGCGCATCTACGGCGGCACCAACGAGATCATGAAAGAGGTGATCGCGCGGGCGCTGTAGCGCGGGGTACCCGCCTCACGCGCTCGCCAGATCGGCCGCCCGAGTCCGCAGCGCGCTGCTTCGCGGGCGTTGCCGCTCGCAGGCCGCGCGGTACAAAAAGTCGCTGCAGGCCGCGGCCAGCTTCATGTCCGACATGCCCTCGACGAAGAGGAACTGCCCCTGCGGGTTGACTTCGAGCCAGACGATCTCGCCCCGCGTGTCGATCTTGAGGTCGAACACCCCCATGCGCAGGCCCAGGATCTGCATGAACTCGCGCAGCCGGCGCTCCACGTCGGCGGGCAGGGCCTGCGGCTCGATGTCGGTGCTGTCCAGGTGCACGCGCCAGTCGAGCTCTTCGCAGCGCAGGCGCGCCGTCTCGATGTGCGAGCCGAACACATGGACGCGCAGGTGGTCGCGGCCTTCGATGCGCTCCTGGTAGATCGCCGGTGACAAGCGCAGCGAGTCGTCGTCGGCCAGGATCTCGGGGCGCACGTCGTGCGCGAGAAGCGGTATGCCGAAGGCGCCCGCCAGCGTCTTGACGATGGTCGGCTGCTGCGCACAGAACGCGCGGATCGCCTGGGGATCCTGGCTCACCAGCGTGCGCGGGATGCGCAAGCCCACCTGGACCGCCGCGCGCAGCTGGACCAGCTTGTTCTCGGCGCGGCGTGTTGCGTCCGGGTGGCTGACCCAGGTGCCGCTGAACTCGTTCAACAGCAGGCCCTGGAAGCCGGCGAGGCAGTCGTTGCGCACCACTTCCAGCGCTCGCGGTTCGACCACTTCCTCCAGCCCCGGGCGCGAGCGGTCCCAGTGCCGACCGCTCGGGCGGCGCCACCAGACGGCGTCGAGGGTGCGCACGTCGACGCGGTCGCCGCCCTCGACCGGCAGCGTCGGCGCGCAGTGCCCCTCAGGCGACCAGTTGATTGCGCCGCTTTGCGCCACCTCATCGGTCTCGACGATCACGCAGCGCGCGCCGAGCCGGTTCTGCAGCTCGTCGCGGATCACATGGGCATGAAGATCCTCGGACAGGGTGACGATGCCGATGGTCGGCGCGGAGGTGGTGTGGGTGTGTGTCAATTGGAGGCCCTCGTGTAGTGAAGCGGCGGTGGGTGGAGAGGCCCCGCAGGGGACCTCCCGTTCCGCGCGGGTTGCTTACTGGTCGCTGTCGTCCCAGCCGTTGCCGCTGCCCGAGATCGAGCCGCAGCGCGAGCCGGTGCAGGGCCGCGCAATCTGCGTTGCCGCAGAGTCGGTGTAGTCCTGCAGGCGCTGGGGGATCGGGTAGCTGTCGGGGGCGCGAACGCCCAGCACAGCCGGCGTGACGACGCGCTGTGCTTCGGTGGTCGCCTTGTCGACGGGGGCCGGAGCCGGCGCGATCTTGGCGCCCACGCCGAGGCTGGCGGTCAACATGGCCGCGGGAATGAGCAGTTTGGTTCCGTTCATCAAACGTTCTCCTGAGTAGTTGAAGGGAGGCTTCAGCGTAGGAGTTGAGCGAGCCGTGGCCATCGGCAAGCTTGATGAATGGAACCCCCTTGCTTCGAGGGGCGCAGCGCGTGTCAAGCACGGCCTGTCAAGCACGAAGTGCCATGCAAATCCCGGCCTGCAATCGCGATTCAGTTCGGCCTCGCGCGGCAGGATAGGGAGCGCGGCCGACGTCTCGGCCAGGGAACGACCGTGATCTCATTCAACAGCAGCGCATCGCTCCTGAGCTACCTGAGCACCAAGACTTCTTCTGCGGACAACGGTGCCGCCAGCCTGCTCGGTGGGGCGAGCACGTCCACGGTCAGCGAGAAGGCCAAGACCCAGGCCGCCGCCACCACCGAAGCGGCGCTCAAGGCCGCAGGCAGTCGCCCGCAGGCCGCAGTGCCCGGGCGTGCGCTCGACAAGCAGCAAGCCGCCCTGGCCGCTGACCTGCGCGCTGCGCTGGGCAAGGCCAACATCAAGCTGTCGGGCCCGGTCGAGTTCTCGGTGAGTTCGGATGGTGCGGTGGCGCTCAAGGGCGCGGAGGCCGACAAGGCCGCGGTGAGTGCCTTCCTCAAGGCCGACACCTCCCAGCCTGGCTTCTCCGCCCGCATCGCCACGCAGGCGCGCGATGCGCTCAAGCTCTCGGCCACGATCCGGCAGAACGCGGCCATCTCGCAAGCGGCGCGCTATGCCGGCAACTCGGGCGGCGTGATGTCGCTGTACACCTCGCTGATGCAGCAATCGACCGCGAGCACGGCGGTGTTCTCTGTTTCGCCGACTGCCAGCTCGCTCACATACCCGGGTTCACTGGCCACCAAGGCCTGAGACAGGAAAACCCGCGCACCGCTGCGCGCCAGCGTGATCCAAGATCGGCCGCGAGGCCATTTGGAGTCACGCCATGCGCAGCACGATGATGGACACGCCGCTCTCGCTCAACCACCTGCTTGAGCGCGCCGGCACGATCTTCGGCGGCAACCACATCGTCTCGCGCCTGCCCGACAAATCGCTTCGCCGTCACACCTATGCCGAGTACCACCGCCGCACGCGCGCACTGGCCTCGGCACTGCAGCAGCTGGGTCTGGCCCCAGGCGAACGCGTGGCCACGCTGAGCTGGAACCACCACGCTCACCTCGAGTGCTACTTCGGCATCCCCGCGGCCGGGGGCGTGATGCACACGCTCAACCTGCGCCTGTCGCCCGACGAGATCGGCTGGATCGCGGCCGACGCCGAAGACCGCTTCCTGATCGTCGACGACATCCTGCTGCCGCTCTACCGACAGTTCGCGCACTTGCACCGCTTCGAACGCGTGATCGTGTTCCCGTTCTCCGGCGCTGCGGTGCCGGCCGACTGCCTCGACTACGAAGCACTGATCGCCGGCGCTGACCCGGACGGCTTCAGCTATGCCGCGCACGACGAAGACGACGCGGTGTCGATGTGCTACACGAGCGGCACCACCGGCCGGCCCAAGGGCGTCGTGTACTCGCACCGCTCGACCATCCTGCACACCCTGGTCGGCTGCCTGGGCGACCACTGGGGACTGAAGGGCACCGACAGCGTGCTGCCGGTGACGCCCATGTTCCACGCCAACTGCTGGGGCGTGCCGTATGCGGCGGTGATGCTCGGCGTCAAGCTCGTGCTGCCGGGGCCGCACCTGCACCCCGAAGACCTGCTCGACCTGATGCAGCAGGAGCAACCCAACTACGCGCTCGGCGTGCCCACCATCTGGCTGGGCGTGATCCAGGCCTACGAGCGCGCGCTAGAACAGCAGCCCGGCCGCTGGACCTTCCCGCCCGGCATGCGCTCGCTGGTGGGCGGTGCGGCGGTGCCCGAGTCGCTGATCCGCGCGTTCGACCGCCACGGCGTGTGGCTGGTGCAAGGCTGGGGCATGACCGAGACCTCGCCGCTCGCCACCGTGTCGTACCCGCGTGTCGAACTGCGCGACGCGCCCGACGCCGAGCGCTATCGGCGTGCGTCGATGGCCGGCGTGCCCGCGCCGTTGGTGGAGCTGCGCATCCGCGCCGACGACGGCCACGACGCGCCGTGGGACGGCCAGTCCATGGGCGAGATCCAGGTGCGTGGCCCCTTCATCACCGGCGCCTACCACCGCGTCGGCGCCCCCACCGACAAGTTCACCGCCGATGGCTGGCTGCGCACCGGCGACGTGGCCACGATGGATGCGCTGGCCTTCGTGCGCATCACCGATCGCACCAAGGACCTCATCAAGTCGGGCGGCGAATGGATCTCGTCGGTCGACCTCGAGAACGCGCTGATGGCGCACCCGGCCATCGCCGAGGCCGCCGTGATCGCCATCCCCGACGAAAAGTGGAGCGAACGGCCGCTGGCCTGCATCGTGACGCGGCCGGGCGCCGAGGTGGCCGACGAGGGCTTGCGCCAGCACCTGCTGCAGCACGGCTTCGCGCGCTGGCAGCTGCCCGACCGCTACGAGCGCCTCGACGCGATCCCCAAAACATCCACCGGCAAGTTCTGGAAGGTCAAGCTGCGCGAGCGCTTTGCCGGCGCGTGAGATCAATCGCGCAGGAGTCAATCGCGCGGTAGACGTCCTGTGCGGCGTACCGCCGGCTTCCTGGATGGGGTGGTCTCCGAGCGGGGTTCTGCCGGGAGCACGTTCTGGGCGGTGGACTCCCTGATCACCAGCTCCGTGGGCAAGGTGATCTGCGGCGTGGCCACCTCCAGCCCGACCACCATGCCCAGCAGGCTGTTGACGGCGGCGCGGCCCATCTCGGCGATGGGCTGACGCACGGTGGTGAGCGCCGGATGCAGCTGCGACGCTGATGGAACGTCATCGAAGCCCACCACCGACATGTCTTCTGGAATGCGGATACCCGCCGCTTGCAGCACCGAGATCGCGCCGAACGCGCTCTGGTCGTTCGCCGCGAAGACGGCGGTCGGGCGCTGGCGCAGCTTCAGCAGGCGCCGCATCGCGTCGCGGCCGCCACGGGTGCTGAAGTCGCCCGCCTGAACCAGCGCCGCGTCCTTCTCCAGCCGGTGGATGGCCACGGCGTCGTCGTAGGCCCGGTGGCGCGCGCGCGCCGAGCCGAGTTCCTCGTTGCCGGTGATGAAGCCGATGCGGCGATGGCCCAACTCGGCCAGATGCTGCATGGCGCTGCGTGCGCCACCGTAGCTGTCGGCACTGACCGACGGCCATTCGGTGTGGTCGTGATGGTGGTCGATGCAGATGACCGGGAAGTCGGCGGCCATCAGGCTCTGCACGAAGCCGTACTGGTAGGGCAGCACCGCGATCACGCCGTCGGTGAACTGCTGAAGCAGCTGCAGCACGCCGGCATTGGGTACGCCCGCACGGTCCACCATGGAATAGATCAGCACTTCGTTGCCGGCCACCGCCGCGGCGCGCACGGCCCCCGACACCAGGGCGCTGGTGAAGGCGTTGTCGAGTTCGCGGGCCAGGACACCCAGCACGCGGCTGCGCCCACCGGAGAGCTTCTGCGCGCTGCGGTTGGCCACATAGCCCATCTCGGCGGCCAGCTTGAGGATCGCGTCACGCGTCTGCGGCGACACCCCGGGCTGGAGGTTCACCGCGCGCGAGGCGGACATCGTCGACACGCCGGCGGCGGCGGCAAGTTCGGCCAGGGTGGGCGTGTTCTTCTTGATCATCGAGACGGCTGCGTGGGCCCGCTCCAGGTTCGGGTGATTCCGGCGGCTGCGAATCATATCGACGGACCCGCAGCGCGCCGTGGCCCGGTCCCGCCGAGGGCGTGTGCCGGGGCCTCATGGTAAATCCGGGTGTCAGTTGATGACGTTATCGCTAACGTTACAGAACAAATTCTAACGTTCGATCCAGGTTCCTCGATCGGCGTGAACCCCAACCCTAGGAGACCGGCATGCGAACCCATTTCTTGGCGAAGACGACCCTGGCCCTGGCGGCGCTGACCGCCTGTCTGCAAGGCGTGCAGGCCCAAGACGTCAAGACGATCACCGAGTGGGATATCCGCACCCAGCCGAGTGCCAACAAGATCATGGTCGATGCGGTGGCGCGCTTCGAGAAGGCCCACCCCGGCTACAAGGTCGAACGCTCCGTGGTGGCCAACGACCCCTACAAGGTCAAGCTCAAGATCGCCTTTGGCGCCAACGAGCCGCCCTGCGTGTTCGCGAGCTGGGGTGGTGGCCCCCTGCGTGAATACGTCAAGGCCGACCAGGTACTGGACCTCACGCCCTATCTCGCCAAGGACACCGCCTTCCGCGATCGCTTCGTGCCGTCCTCGTTCGACACCACCAAGTTCGACGGCAAGGTCTACGGCATCCCGGCCGAGGACACGACGCTCGCCGTCGTCCACTACAACAAGGAGCTGTTCACCAAGCTGGGCCTGCAGCCACCGAAGACCTGGCCCGAGATGGTGAAGGTGATGGACAAGCTCAAGGCCAAGGGTGTCGCACCCTTCGCCTTGGCCAACAAGGCCAAGTGGCCTGGCTCCATGGTCTACATGTACCTGGTCGACCGTATCGGCGGTGGCGACGCCTTCCGCAAGGCCGCCACCCGCGCGCCCGGCGGCAGCTTCGCCGACCCGGCGTTCGTCGAGGCCGGGCGGATGCTGCAGGAGATGGTGAAGAGCGGCGCGTTCGCCGCGGGCTTCAACGGGCTGGACTACGACGTGGGCGCCTCGCGCCGCCTGCTCTACGCGGGCAAGGCGGCGATGACGGTGATGGGCACCTGGGAGATCAGCGCCGCGAAGAACGAGAACCCCGAGTTCGTCAAGAAGATGGACTTCTTCGCGTTCCCGACCATTCCCGGCGGCAAGGGATCGACCGGTGTGATCGGCACCGTCGGCGACAACTTCTACAGCGTGTCGCGCGCGTGCAAGTACCCAGACGCTGCCGTCGATCTCGTCAAGGCCCTGGTTGACGACGAATCGGTGCAGGCACGCCTTGCCGACAACCGCATCGTGCCGGTCAGGGGCCTGAAGGTGACCGAGCCCGGACAGCAGCGCGTGCTGAAGATGCTGGCCGATGCCAGCAACGTGCAGCTCTGGTACGACCAGGAGCTCCCGCCGGCACTGGCCGAGTTGCACAAGGACCTGGTGCAGGCGCTGCTCGGTCTGTCGATCACGCCTGAGGAAGCTGCCAACAAGATGGAAGCGGCGGCCAGGGAAGCGCTGCGCTGAACACCATCGCATCCTCGATGACGTCGGCATCGGGCGCGTCGGTGCAGGAGTCGTCGGCCGAAGCCGATCACGGCGGCGTGGCCGCCTCGCCTTGGGTGACGGCGGCGTTCCTGGCGCCGGCGTTGTTCCTGCTGGCGGTTTTCCTGCTCTACCCGCTGGTCGACACCTTCCGCCTGTCGCTCGTCGACTGGAACGGGCTCGGTTCGAGCAGCCGCTTCGTCGGGCTGGACAACTGGGCCGCGCTCGCGAACGACGCCAGGTTCTGGCTCGCCTTTCGCAACAACCTGCTGCTGGGCCTGCTGTCGGTGCTGGTGCAGCTGCCGATCGCGCTGGCCTTGGCGGTCATGCTCGACAAGGCCAGCCGCGGCTCGCGCGTGCTGAAGATCCTGTACTTCCTGCCACTGCTCTTTTCCAGCGTGGCGCTCGGCGTGATCTTCAAGAACCTGTTCGATCCCAACTTCGGCGCCCTCAACAGCGCCCTCGAGGCCATCGGGCTGCAGAGCCTGGCCGTCGACTGGCTGGGCGACGCCCGCTACGCGCTCGGTTCGGTGATCGCGGTGGTGTGCTGGCAGAACGTGCCGTTCTACATGATCCTCTTCCTGGCCGGCCTGGCTTCGTTCTCGCCCGACCTGTATGCCGCCGCCAAGCTCGACGGCGCGAGCGACTGGACCATCTTCTGGCGCATCAAGCTGCCCCACCTGCAGGGCACGGTGCGCACCGCCGCGATGCTGGCGGTGATCGGCTCGCTGCGCTACTTCGACCTCGTCTACGTGATGACCGGCGGCGGCCCCGACGGCGCCTCGGAGGTGATGGCCACCTACATGTACACCACGGTCTTCGCCTCCTTCAGGCTGGGCTACGGGAGCACCATCGCTGCCGCCATGTTCCTGGTCGTGGTCGTGATCGCGGCGCTCGGCATGCGCCTGACGCGCCGCTTCGAGACCGAGGTCTGAGATGTCGACCGTTGATCTCGCGCGCACCATGAACCCACGCATGTCGACGGGCGGGCGCTTCGGCGCGGGCGCGCTCGCGGCGCTGTGGCTCGTCATCACGCTCGCGCCCCTGGCCTTCGTGCTGATGACGAGCCTGAAGTCGCAGCAGGAACTGTTCGACAGCGCGGTGTGGGAATGGCCGCGCCAGGTGGACTGGAGTCACTACCGCGCCGTGCTCCAGGGCGGCTACTTCACCTACCTGCGCAACAGCGCCTTCGTGGTGGGCGTGTCGATCGTGCTGATCGTGACGATCAGCGCCATGGCCGCCTACGCGTTGGCGCGCCTGCGCTTTCGTTTCAACCAGCTGCTGTTCAGCCTGATCGTCGCAGGGCTGATCGTGCCGCTGCACGTCACGCTGGTGCCGATCTATCTCATGACACGCAACCTCGGCCTGTACGACACGCCGTTCGCGCTCATCGGCCCTTACGTGGCCACCAGCCTGCCGGTGTCGATCTTCATCATGACCGAGTTCATGCGGCAGATCCCGCGCGAACTGGAGGAGGCCGCCGAACTCGATGGCTGCGGGCCGTTCGCCATCTTCTGGAAGGTGTTCTTCCCGCTGTCGGGCCCGGGCCTCGCCACGATCGCCATCTACAACGGCATCCACATGTGGAACGAGTTCATCTTCGCCTACGTGCTGACCTCGTCCACCAGCAACCGCACCCTGCCGCTGGCGCTCTGGGACTTCCAGGGCCAGTACGCATCCAACATCCCCGCCATGCTCGCCGTGGTGACGCTGACCTCGCTGCCCCTGATCGTGGCCTACGCCTTCGGCCAGGAACGCATCGTCAAGGGAATGATGGCCGGCTCGCTAAAGGCCTGAGCGAGGGCCGCACCGCATGCACATCCTGACTCTCCACGGGACGACGACGTGACCCAGATCAGCCTTCGCGGCCTGCAGAAGAACTATGCCTCCGGCGTGCCGGTGATCCGCAACGTCGACATCGACATCCCTGCCGGGCGCTTCTGCGTCTTCCTCGGCCCGTCGGGCTGCGGCAAGTCCACCCTGCTGCGCATGATCGCCGGCATCGAGCCGATCAGCGCCGGTGAGCTGCTCATCGGTGGCCGGCGCATGAACGAGGTGCCTGCGGCACAGCGCCAGGTGGCGATGGTGTTCCAGAACTACGCGCTCTACCCGCACATGAGCGTGTACGAGAACATGGCCTTCGGGCTGCGCCAGGCCCGGGTCGACAAGACCGAGATCGACCGGCGCGTACGTGCCGCCGCCGAAACGCTGCAGATCGTCGGGCTGCTCGATCGCCTGCCCAAGGCCCTGTCGGGCGGCCAGCGCCAGCGGGTCGCGATCGGCCGCGCCATCGTGCGCCGGCCACATGTGTTCCTGTTCGACGAGCCCTTGTCCAACCTCGACGCGGCCCTGCGGGTTCACATGCGCGCCGAGATCGCCCGCCTGCACCGCGAGTTCGACCACGCCAGTGCGGTGTACGTCACCCACGACCAGACCGAGGCGATGGCCCTGGCCCACCAGATCGTGTTGCTGCGGTCGGGTGACGACATGCTGCGCCATGGCAGCGTGGCGCAGGTCGGTTCACCGCTGGAGCTCTACCGCCAGCCGCGCGACCGCTTCGTGGCCGGCTTCCTCGGCTCCCCGCGCATGAACTTCCTGCCGGCGGCGGTCGAGGCTGTGTCCGATGACCGGCTGGTGTTGCGGCTCGCCGCGCTGGCCGGTGGCGACACCCTGACCCTGCGCAACGAATGGCAGGGCCTGGCGCCGGGCCAGCCGGTGTGTCTGGGCATCCGGCCCGAGCACATGCTGCCGGGCCACGACCCCATGGCCGGTGCGGCGCTGAGCCGCGCCGTTCTGCAGGTCGAGCATTTCGGTGATTGCTGTCATGTGTACCTCGGCGGCGGAGCCGCGCCGACGCTGATCGCCAAGCTGCCCGACCGCGGCCCGCCCGCGCCCGGCAGCCTTCTCGCGCTGACCTTGCCGGTGCACGCCTGCCACCTGTTCGACGAGGCCGGGTTCGCCATCGCCAGGTCAACGCCTTGTTGAGCAGCGCGCCTCCATTCCACCAGCCACCTCGCCCCATGAATGCCACCGTCACCCCGTTGTACCTGGACCCCAAGCAACCTGTGGCTGCACGGGTCGGCGACCTGCTGGGCCGCATGACGCTCGAGGAAAAGATCGCTCAGTTGCACGCCTTCTGGCTCGTGCTGTCAGAGGACGGGCGCCACCAGGTGCGCCCTGGCGAGGCCTTCATCGGGCGCAGCGATCCCGAGCAGGTGCAGCAGCGCCTGAAGAACGGCATGGGGCAGATCACGCGCCCGCTGGGCACGCGCGGGGTCGACGCCGCAGCCGGGCTGCGTGCGCTCAACCGCTTGCAGCGCTTCCTGCGCCACGAGACGCGGCTGGGCATCCCGGCCATTTCGCACGAGGAATGCCTGGTCGGCCTGATGTCGCGCGACGCCACGATGTTTCCGTCGGCCCTGGCCATGTCGGCGACCTGGAACCCCGCGCTGATCGAAGAGGCGGCGCGCCAGATCGGGCTGGAGTGCCGCGCCGTCGGTTGCCAGCAGGCACTCGCGCCGGTGCTCGACGTGGCGCGTGATGCCCGCTGGGGCCGCACCGAAGAGACCTTCGGCGAAGACCCCTACCTCGTCGGCGTGATGGCCACGCGCTACGTGCGAGGCCTGCAAGGCCCGCAGCGGGATCTGCTGGCAACGCTCAAGCACTACGCCGCGCATTCGGCGAGCGAGGGCGCGCGCAACCACGCGCCGGTGAACCTCGGCGCGCGCGAGCTGAACGACACCTTCCTGCTGCCCTTCGAGATGGCGGTCAAGCAGGCCCATGCCGGCTCGGTGATGCCCGCGTACCACGACATCGACGGTGAACCCTCGCATGCCTCGCACCATCTGCTGACAGACGTGCTGCGCGGGCAGTGGGGCTTCGACGGTCTGGTGGTGGCCGACTACATCGGCGTGAGCCTGCTGTACCAGCATCACGGCGTGGCGCGCGATGCCGCCGAGGCGGCTGCGCTGGCCTTCAATGCCGGGCTCGACGTCGAACTGCCGGCTGACCACTGCGCACAGCACCTCGCGCTTGCGCTGGAGCGCGGCGAAATCGATCTGGCCAAGGTCGACGAGATCGTGGCCCGGGTTCTGGCACAGAAGTTCCGCCTGGGCCTGTTCGAGCGCAGCTTCGAGGACAGCCCGGCGCCCCCGGCGCTTCAGTCAGCGCCCGCGCGGCAGGCGGCCCTTGAGGTCGCTCGCCAGGGCACCGTGCTGCTGGACAACCGCGCCGGCATCCTGCCGCTGGACCCGTCCCGCAAGCCGCGCATCGCGGTGATCGGGCCGACGGCAGACGACCCGCTGGCCTTGCTGAGCGGCTACAGCTTCCCGGCCCACTTCATCCTGGAGGACAAGAGCGAAGGCACCGGCCCCATCGTGACCCCCTTGCAGGCGCTGCGGCAGGTGTTCGGCGAGGCCCAAGTGCAGTACGCGCAGGGCTGCTTCATCCTTGAGGAGCGGCGCCGTGGCACGCCGGTATTCCCCGGCGACGTGGATCCCGGCACCGACCTCGGGCCACGCGAGTCACCGGTGTCGCGGCGCACCGACCTGATCGACCAGGCGGTGGCGAGCGCCCGGGCCGTCGACGTGGCGATGGTCTTCGTGGGGGACCTGGCGGGACTGTTCCAGTCCGGCACCGTCGGCGAGGGGTCCGACACCGATTCGCTCGCGCTGCCCGGCGTGCAGCAAGCCCTGCTGCAGGCCGTGGTGGACACCGGCACCCCCACCGTGGTGGTGCTGATGGCCGGCCGCCCCTACGAACTCGGCGGCCTGGAAGACCGGCTCGCGGCGTACGTGATGGCGTTCGCGGGCGGCCAGGAGGGCGGCACCGCATTGGCCGAGGTGTTGTCGGGCCGCGTCGAGCCTTCGGGCCGGCTGACGGTGTCGTTCCCGAAGAGCGCAGGCGCGATGCCTTACCACTACAACCACAAGCTCAAGAGCGCCGGCACGCCGATCGCCTTTCACTTTGGCAGCCGCTATCCGTTCGGCCACGGGCTGGGCTTCACCCAGTTCGACTACAGCGAGCTTCAACTGGCTCGCCCGCAGGTCGACATCGACGATGGCGACATCGTCGTGACCTGCGCGATCACCAACACCGGAACGCGCACCGGCGTCGCCGTGCCGCAGCTCTACGTGCGCGACCGCCAGGCCAGCGTGGTGCGCCCGGTCAGGGAACTGAAGGCGTTTGGCCGCGTCGAGCTGACGGCCGGCGAACGGGCCCGCGTGCGATTCACCGTGCCGGTGGACATGCTGTGCCTCACCGACCACAGCGGCCAGCGCGTCGTGGAAGCAGGGTGGTTCGACCTGATGATCGGTTCATCGAGCGCACACACGCCACTGCGTGGCGAGGTGCGGGTGGGCCAGTCGGGCAAGCGCACGCTGCCCACCCAGTGGCGCATGGAAAGCCGCTGCGAGCGCCTGCCCGCCTGAAGATGCAGGGGGCGGCGCGGCCGGCTCAGGGGCTCAGGGGCGTGCGAGGTGCCAGACGCTGTTGAACCCGTCTCCGGTGCGATCGCCGGGCTTGGCGTCCTTGGCCCAGAAGTACACCGGCTTGCCCTTGTAGGCCCACTGCTTGCCGCCATCGTCGCGGGTGACGATGCTCCAGTCACCGCTGGCCGATGCACCCGCGGCCACCATCAAGGGCGGCCAGTTGGTGGCACACGGCCCGTTGCAGACGCTCTTGCCCGTGCCAGCAGCGTCGCGGTCGAACACATAGAGCGACATGCCGTTGGCGCCGACCAGAACGCCATCGGCGGCCTTGGCCGGCGCATCGCTGGCCATCATCGACGCACACCCGGTGGCGACGAGGCTGGCGCTGACGAGCGCGGCGAGCAGGGTTGTTCGAATCATTTGGGAGATCTCCGTGAAGTGGGTTTGCACCCGGTGTACGCGGTGCGATGCCGGGCTATTCCATCTGCCCGGCTGCGCGGGTTGCGCGGATGGGCGCATCAGAAAAGAATGCCCTCGACACGGCCACCCCGACCGGAGAGAACACCATGGGCCTCTTGACCTTCAGCATCAACGTCACCCTCGACGGCTGCGTCGACCACCAGGAAGGCATTGCCGACGACGAGACGCACGCCTTCTTCACCCGCCTCCTGGACGAGGCCGGCGCGATGCTGTGGGGCCGCGTCACCTACGAGATGATGGAAAGCTACTGGCCGATGGTCGCCCGTGGCGAGGTGGAGGCACCGCCGGCCCTGCGCGAATGGGCGCTCAAGCTCCAGACCAAGCCGAAGTACGTGGTGTCGTCGACGCGCACAGACTTCCCGTGGACGCATAGCCACCACATCGCAGGCGGCGACCTCCGCTTGGCTGTGCAACAGCTCAAGGACGCCACCCCCGCCGGCGTGCTGCTCGGCAGCGGCAAGCTCGCGAACGAGCTGGACCGGCTGGACCTGATCGACGAGTACAAGCTGCTCGTCCACCCCCGGATCACCGGCCACGGCCCGACGCTGTTCCAGGGCGGGCTGCCCAGTACGCGGCGGCTGGAGCTGGTCTCGGCGAAGCCGCTTCGCTGCGGTGCGGTGGCCATGCACTACCGGCGCGCGGGCTGACGCGCAGACGAAGCTCAGCCCTCAGGCCTGTGGCACACCGCTTCGATGTTGTGCCCGTCAGGACCGATGACGAAGGCCGCGTAGTAGTTCGCGTGGTACTTCGGCCGCAAGCCGGGCGGGCCATTGTCCTGGCCGCCGGCCTCCAGCGCGGCGCGGTAGAACGCATCGACCTGCTGGCGCGTCTCGGCCTTGAAGGCGATGTGCAGGTGAGCCGGCTTCTCGTCGGTCTGGAACAGGCACAGCGACACCGTGCCGTCGGGCGGGCACAGCTCGACACCGTAGGCGGGTGATCCTTCCGACGACACCACGACCCCGAGCGGTGCCAGCGCCTTGAGATAGAAGGCCTTGCTCGCGGCGTAGTCGCTGGCGCCGAACTTGACGTGGTCGAACATGCTTTCTCCTCGGCGTTTGCTGTGAGCCGGTCAGGGCTGATACGGGCCCTTGACCTCACCCCAGCCCCACTTGGGCATGGGCGCATCGGGGTCGGCCGTGGCGCCCGGCTGCGAGTTGATGACGGCGAGCCGCGAGCCCCATTCGAGGTAGCCGACCAGGGCCGAGCGGAACTCCGGGTCGTCGGGCATGCCCAGCTGGTCGGCCGTGTCGAGCAGCAGCCCGACCCACTCGCGCCGTTGCACCTGCGTGAGGTGGCGGTTCAGGTGCTGCTGGATCATGTGCGGGTGCCCGCCGTGCCGGGCCGAGTAGTCGGCGGGGCCGCCCAGCACTTCGGCGAGGAAGGCGGCCACGTGCTGCGGGTGCTCGCCGCCCATGTGCGCGAAGACAGGCGCCAGGATGGCGTTGTCTCGCACCCGTTCGTAGAAGCGGTTGGTGAGGCGGTTCAGGGCCTGGATGCCGCCGAGCCAGTCGTACAGGGTGGGGACGGGGGGCGTGGTCATGGGCACGTCTTTCATGCGATTCAAGGTTTGAAGATACCGCCAATGACCCCGCCGGCGATCGCGCCGCGGGATCCCATGAAGTCGCGCATCCACATCATGTAAGTTACTCTACATGAATGTATGATTCTCTACATGCAGCAAGTGGATCTGTCCTGGCTTCTTCTGGTCGTCTCACTCCCAACCTCTGGGGCGACGGCGCGAATGCGGATCTGGCGTGGGCTCAAGGCGCAGGGCTGTGCTGCCCTGCGCGATGGCGCCTACCTGTTGCCGGTGACTGCGGATCGGGAGCAGGCCCTCGAGGCCCTGGCCGAAGACTGCCTGCGCGAAGGAGGCACCGCCTGGTTGATGACCGTCCAGCCTCGCTCGGTCGACGAGACAGCCGCCTACTGCCAACTCTTCGATCGGCACGATGAATACGCCGAGCTGCGCCAGGCTTGGAAGGAAGCCAATACGGGCCTGGCGTCTCTCGCTCCTGCAGAACTCACCCGACTGCAACGCAAGCTGCAGCGCGACTTCGATGCGCTGCGTGCCATCGACTTCTTCCCCGGCGAGGCGGCGGTCGAAGCCGAGGCCGCCTGGAGCGATCTCAGCAAGCGCATCGAGACCCTGCTGTCACCCGACGAGCCGCACGAGACCGAAGGTGGCATTCCGCGGCTGGAGATCGCCGACTACCAGGGCCGCCTCTGGGCGACACGCCGGCGGCTCTGGGTGGATCGGGTGGCCAGCGCCTGGCTGATCAAGCGCTTCATCGACCGCAAGGCGCGCTTTCAGTGGCTGGCCAAGCCGTCGGACTGCCCCAAGCGCGCCCTGGGCTTCGATTTCGATCGCGCCACCTTCACCCACGTCGGTGACCGTGTGACCTTCGAGACGCTGATGGCGAGCTTTGGCCTGGAGGCCGATGCCGCGCTGAGACGCCTCGCGGCCATCGTCCACGCGCTGGATGTGGGCGGTGAACCCGTGCCGGAAGCCAAAGGCTTCGAGGCCGTGATGTCGGGCGCCCGCGAGCGCCTGACCGACGACGACGCACTGCTCGCCGAGATGAGCACGGTGCTTGATTCGCTCTACGCGCATTTCCAGCGCGACTGCGCTGCCAGCAACGAGAAGACCACCACCTCCCGATGACTGCCACCGCAACAGACGCCACCGTGCCCCGCTACACGCTCTGGCAGATCGTGCGCTACATGCTGGCCCTCGGCACCTGGGGCTTCGGTGGCCCGGTCGCCCTGGTGGGCTACATGCACCGCGACCTCGTGGAAAAGCGCAGCTGGATCACCGAGGCCGCCTACAAGGAAGGCATGGCGATCGCACAGCTGATGCCCGGCCCCTTGGCCGCGCAGCTGGCGATCTACCTCGGCTTCGTGCACTACCGGCTGCGCGGCGCCACGCTGGTCGGAATGGCGTTCGTGCTGCCGTCCTTCCTCATGGTCGTGGCGCTGGGTGCGGCCTACCGCGCCTACGGCGGCATCGGCTGGATGCAGGCGGTCTTCTACGGCGTCGGAGCGTCCGTGATCGGCATCATCGCCATGAGCGCCTACAAGCTCACGACCAAGAACGTGGGCAAGGACAAGCTGCTGTGGGCGATCTTCCTGGTGAGCGCGGTGACCACCATCGTGACGCAGTCCGAGGTGATCTGGCTCTTTCTCGGTGCCGGCGTGCTGGTGTGGCTGGTGCGCGTGCCGCCGGCCTGGTTGCGATCCAGTGATCTCAAGGCCTCCGCCGTTCCACTGGCCGGCTTCTTCGCCGTCGAGGCGCTGGACTGGCACAAGCTCAAGCAGATCGGCCTGTACTTCACCTACGCCGGCACCTTCGTCTTCGGCAGCGGCCTGGCCATCGTGCCGTTCCTCTACAGCGGCGTGGTCAAGGAGTACGGCTGGCTGACCGATCGGCAGTTTGTCGACGCGGTGGCCGTGGCGATGATCACGCCGGGGCCCGTGGTCATCACCACCGGCTTCATCGGCTTCCTGGTGCAGGGCTTCTGGGGTGCAGTGGTGGCGGCGCTCGCAACCTTCCTGCCGTGCTACCTGCTCACCGTGATTCCGGCACCGTACTTCAAGCAGCACGGCAAGCGCCCGGCCATCGTGGCCTTCGTCGACGGCGTTACTGCCGCCGCCGTGGGTGCCATCGCCGGCGCGGTGGTGGTGATCGGACAGCGCTCGATCGTCGACCTCATCACCGCCGGGTTGGCGCTTGCCACGGCCGGTGTGCTGTGGCGGTTCAAGAAGGTGCAGGAGCCGGTCATCGTGCTGGCCGCCGCACTGATCGGCTTGCTGGTCTACCCCTACGTCACCCACGCTTGAGGAGTTCTTATGCAAGTGCAGCTGCGTCCCCTGGCAATGAATACGTCCGCGCTCGATGGCCTGTCGGAGCGCCTGATCAAGAGCCACCACGAGAACAACTACAGCGGCGCGGTGAAACGCCTGAACGCCATCCGCCGGCAACTGGAGCAGCTCGACTGGGCGTCAACGCCGGGGTTCCTCGTGAACGGGCTGAAGCGCGAGGAGCTCATCGCAGCCAACTCGACCTGGTTGCACGAGCTGTACTTTGACAACCTGGGCGGCAACGGCGTGCTGCCGGACTGCGGCCTGTCCATCGCGCTGGAGCGTGACTTCGGCTCGGTCGAGCGTTGGCGCGCCGAGTTCACGGCACTCGCGAAAGCGATGGGTGGAGGATCGGGTTGGGCCCTGCTGGCGTGGTCGTCGCGTGAAGGGCGGCTCGTCAGCCACTGGGCGGCCGATCACACGCACCTGATGGCCGGCGCCACGCCGATCCTCGCGCTCGACATGTACGAGCACGCATACCACCTGGACTTTGGCGCCGGGGCTGCGGCCTACGTCGACACCTTCATGAAGAACATCCGGTGGGATGCGGTTTACCAGCGGTTTGGCGCCGCCGTTGCAGCGGACGGGCTGCAGTGCGCTGCCGGCCCTGTTGAGGTGGCCGAGGCGGCACAGGTGATCGATGTGCGGCGCGCGGCGACCTATGCCGAGGGCCGTGACCGCCTGGCCGGCGCGGTCTGGCGCGACCCGGCCCAGCTCGCGGATTGGAGCCGCGAGCTGGATGCCTCGAGGCCGGTGCTGGTGTACTGCCTGCATGGCCTGGACATCGGCCGCGCGGCGGCGCTGTCATTGCGGGCCCGGGGTTTCGACGCGCGCTACGTCAGCGGTGGCATCGAAGCCTGCAGGGCGGCCGGCGTGCCGGTCGTTCCGAAGAACAGCCCGTGACCCAGGGGCACATCGTTTGCGTGAAAGGATCGACCGCATGGCCTCGAACCCGGGTTCCGACCGAGACAAGCGGGTGGCGCTGCTGTACCCGGGGGACCGGGAAGCACGAGACCGCTCCAACCCTGCCGAGAGTCGCTTCGCGGCGCTCTTCGAGGCGCTGGCCGATGCCGGTGTGCCGGCCGAGCCGGCGGTCTATCACGACGACTTCGCCGACGAGGTTGAGGCGCAGCTGAGGCAGGTCGACCTGGTCCAGGTCTGGTTCAACCCGATCCAGGACGGTCGTCGGCGTGATCGCCTGGACGCGCTGCTGCTTCGGGTGGCCGATGCGGGCGTGCAGGTCCACACGCACCCGGAGGTGATCCTCAAGCTGGGCACGAAGGATGTGCTCGTCGACACCCGCGACCTCCCATTCGGCAGCGACGTGCACCGCATCGACAGCCTCGATCAGCTGGCGGTAGAACTGCCGGGTCGGCTTGCCCGGGGCCCGCGCGTCCTCAAGCAGCATCGCGGGCACAGCGGCATCGGCGTGTGGCGCGTCGAGCAGCTGCCCGGGTTGTCGCCGTGGATGCTGCGCGTGCAGCACGCCCAGCGCGGGAGCGCGGAAGAGGTGCTGGATCTGGCCTCTTTGCTGACGCTCATGGCACCGTACTTCGATGCTCGGAACGGTGGCCACATGATCGACCAGGCCTGGCAACCACGGATCGTGGACGGCATGGTGCGGGCGTATCTCGTCGAGGATCGGGTCACAGGCTTTGGTCACCAGGCGGTCAACGCGCTGTGCACCGATTCTTCGGGCGAGGCTGCACCCGTTCCGGGGCCTCGGCTGTACCACGGCCCCGACCTCCCTCAGTTCCAGGAGCTGAAGCGCCTGCTCGAGACCCAGTGGATCGAACTGCTGCGCAACCGACTTGGCTTGCAGCACGAGCAGCTTCCATTGCTGTGGGACTGCGACTTCATGTTTGGTGAATCTGCGGCGAATGGCTACGAGCTGTGCGAGATCAACGTGAGCAGCGTGGCACCGTTCCCGCCGTCCTCGATCGCCCCGCTCGTCAAAGCCATTCAACGTCGCTTGCCAGAGAGGGTTGGACGTACCTGAGGTGCTCATGATGGTCTCTCCATCGAGTTGAGGGATCATCGAGGATGCGCTTACCGATCCCAGACGAGCCATCGCCGCGGTAGCCATGCTGGCTCCGGCCTCTGGCACGCCCACGCCACCCCGACCGACGACAGCGCTGCATGCAACGAAAGGAGAGATCCCGATGAAGAACGTGCTCGTGGTCGGTGCCAGCCGTGGCATCGGCCTGGCGGTGGTGAAGCGTGCGCTGGAGGGCGGCCATTCGGTGCGGGCGTTCGCCCGCTCTGCGGCCCGGATCGCTATCGAGGATCCTCGCCTCCAACGGGTGGAGGGAGATGCCCGTTCGACCGAAGATCTGCGCCGGGCGTTGACGGGGACCGATGCGGTCGTGCTGTCATTGGGGGTAGCTCCTGGCCCCGGCTTCATCGTCGGGCCGGTCGACTTGTTCTCGTCCGCGACACGCGCGCTGCTGCTTGCGATGCGCGAGACCGGCGTCAACCGCTTGATCGCCGTCACGGGCTTTGGCGCGGGTGACAGCCGCGACGCCATTCCGCTGCTGCAGCGGCTGCCGTTTCAACTGGTCTTCGGGCGTGCGTATGCCGACAAGGACATCCAGGAGCAGCTCATCCGCGACAGCGCACTCGACTGGACGCTGGTCAGGCCGGGCGTGCTCACGAACGGCCGTGCCACCGGGCGATACCGTGTGCTGTCGGAACCATCCGCCTGGCGCAACGGCATCGTGTCCCGCGCTGATGTCGCGGACTTCATCGTGGCGCAGCTTGACTCGCGGGACTTCGTGCATCGCGCACCGGTCGTGATCGGCTAGGAGTGCGGGAGCGCGCGGCGGTCGGCTGTGCGAGGTGCTGCAGTCGCAGGCTTGCGTCGACCGGCGCCGCGCTGTGCGAGTCGCCGCACGCAGGCGGTCACTCGACGCGGCGTCGGTTCGACAGGATCGCACGGCACTGCATCACGAACCCGGCGATGAAGAGCGCCAGCAGCGCCAGCAACGCCTTGCCCACGAGCGGATCGTCCGGGCCGGTGGCGATGGGGTGCGCCACAGGCAGTCGCTTGAGCGTTTCGACCGTGCCCGGCACGAGCAGCAGGAAGAAGCTGAACGAGGGACCGAAGGTCTCCAGGTAGGGGCGCAGCCGTCCGAGGAAGGCGAGCTGCGGCACGAGCAGGCTGGAGAAAGCGGCCGCCAGCGCCAGTGCGCCCAGCACATGCCCGGGGTTGAGGCCACCGGTGCTGGAGAGTCCGAACGAGGTGACGACCGACAAGGCCAGTCCGGCCAGGTAAAGACGGCCGGAGGTCTTGCCGGCGTGGATGCGGCCGAAGCGGGCGAAGCCGTACAGGCCGGCGACCAGAGGCAGCAGGCTGATGAGGGTGTGGGCAACGCCCAGCGTCGAAAGTGAGTTTGGCATGAGTATCGATCTACTAGTAGGATGGTTTGAAAGACGAACAGCGGCCTGATGCTGCGTGCCGCACGACGGGGACGAGTGGGTCAGGGCGCCTTGACCAGCGCGCGCACTGCGGGTTGGACGACGGCCTGGAAGGCCTGGGTGTCACCCAGCGCGCGCGCGACGAGCATCGCGCCGTGCACGCTGGCCATCAGCGAGCGGGCCTCGCTTGCGGCGTCTAGTCTGAGGTGGATGCACCCGAGGCGCACGCCTTTCTTGAGCACGGACTCGAGCCAGGCGCTCAGCCCCTCGAAATGTGCCCGCACTTCCACGGCGACTTCTTCCGGGAGGGTCGGCAGCTCGGTGGCGAGCATCGCGTTGATGCAGAAGGGCGGAGCGCTGGTGCGGATGCATTCGGCCCAGTGGTCGACGTAGGCCTGGACCGCGGCCACGGGATCGTCGACCTGGCTCTCCAGCTGGGCCAGGCCCTGCATCATCTGTTCGCGGTGCTGCATCACCACGGTTTTGACCAGCTGGGCCTTGCTCGGGAAATGGTGGTGGATGCTGGCCTTGGTGATGTTGACCTGTGCCGCGAGGTCGGCGTAGCTGAAGCTGTGGTACCCCCCGGCGGTGAGCAGGGCTCGCGCGCGCGCAGCGATTTCCTGGGCTTTGGGGGAGAGTTCTTCAGTGAGCATGCATTCATCCTACTAGTTGGATGGTTTTGGGTCAAGGGGCATCGGTGATGCGGTGGGGTGGGGCGCAGTCGGCGGCTTTGGGGAGGGCAGGGTGCGGGTGCTGGGTGAAGGCGCGTGCGCGTCAGACGCCCCGCAAGAACTTCGCAGCGTGCTTGCGCATTCCCGCCGCGATCGTGTCCCAGACCTGAGCCGGGAAGTCGCGCGGGAGCCTGGCTTCAACCCGCTTCAGCGCGGGGTCGACGCCCTCGACCATCTGAACCAGGCTTTCCCAGGCGGCCTCACCTGCCTGGCCGGCGAGCTGGCGCCAATGGCGAGTCTCGATCTCGCCGAAGCCGTAGTGGGCATTCCGGGAGCGAATGGCCATGGCCATCTTCCAGTTTTGATAGGGCAGCTTGCTGGCCCCCTTGCCCATGAGGGGCCAGGCCGAGAGCACGTCGTAGAGGGGCGTGGGCGAGTAGCTGCCGCCGGCGTGCAGGAAGATCGAGAAGTTCTTCGCGTGGCCATCGGGTGCCGCCAGCAGCCAGAAGCCGAGCTGGGCCTTGACGAAATCGGCCCGGGCGAGCCAGGGCGACTCGCTGTTGCCCAGCACATCCATGCACGCGCGCATGCCGGGCCCGCCTTCGCTTTCGTACTTTCGCGCAGGCGACACGGCCACGGCCTGGCACATGTCTTCCTGGGGCAGGCGCAGCAGGTAGCGGCGACGCTTGCTTTCGGGCGCGACCCAGGCACGGTCGAAGCGTTCGACCACGAGCACGCGCTGTTCGCCGAAGTCGGCGATGTCGGCCTCGGCGACCGTCAGCCCGAGCTCGGAAAGGATCTTGGCGCACAGCCACTCGTTCTCGACCGAGGTGCTGAAGTCGGCGTTGAACTGAGGCAGGCGGCCCAGGGGCAGCTTCAGGATGTGCGTGGTCGGCGTGGCGCGCAGCGGGCGGCGCCATTGGCCGTCGAGCCGCAGGAGCGCCGTCTTCTCCTGCGCGCCGGCGAGGGAGATGCGGAAGTCGTTCAGGGTGGGGGCGCCGAAGGCCGGTGCCACCAACACACCTTGCAGGGCCTGCTCGACGTCGGCGTCGCTCAGGGGCTCGGACTCCACACGGTGGATGTCCGACGCCTCTTCGCCGATGGGCAGCAGCTGGGCGGCGCCTACGCAGTCCCTTCCGATCGCCTCCAGCAAGTCGAATGCGCCCGTGCTGCGGGTCCCGAACCGGGTGCGGATGCGCCTTCGGATGGCGTCGTTGTCGGGCAGCAGGTTGTCGAAGTAGTGGGCCACCGCGGGGCCGCGAACCTGGCGATTGGCCGTGATGGGCAGCGACAGGGAAAGCGGCCGCCGGCCTTCGAACTCGAGCCAGCTCGGGGCGTACTCGAAGGTCTGGGAGCCGCTGCCCGTCCAGGTGCCCACGAGAACACCGTTCATCCAGACGGCGAGCTGACTCATCACCAGCTGCCGGGCTTCTTCTTGGCTGCGCGACGCGCCGCAGCGCCCGACGTGCCGGCGTCGTGCAGCTGGAGCTGGCAGCCCAGTGCCGACAGCACCTGGTGCAGCTGCGCCACGCTGATGGAGCCTGGGTCGCGCTCGATGTCGGCCACCCGCGACTGCTTCACGCCCAGCAGCGTGCCCAGGGCGGTCTGCGTCATGCCGCGCGCCTTGCGCAGTGCCCGCAGGTGAGCGCTCAACTGGTCGACGGTGTGGATCGGGGTGTCCATGGGTATGGCTGATTGACGATATTTGAAGAATATCGCCCAAAAGCAATAAGGTCAACATATCGCTCATGGGCGATATGCCCAGCCCCATTGCGGCCTGGTCAGTTGGCAGCCGCCAGGTACCGTGTCGAAAGCTTGGTTCTAACTGAAGAACTTGAGCAGATGCGGCACCAGGATCTCGGGGCTCACGTCATGGCTCTGGCCTTCGATCACAAGACGCTGGGCAGCCGGAATGGCCTGGCCCAGTCTGTCTGCCGCCTGGCGCATGTACGGCAGGGGGCCGAGGCTGGCGCCACCATCCATCACCAGCGTGGGCGCCGTGATCCTGGCGGCGATGTCGACGGGCACCGACCAGTCGTCACCCACGACGGCGTTGTCGTACGCGAGCGTGTGCGCCATGGCCAGCATGCCGGGCCAGGCGGGCGAGGCCTTCATCTGGGCGATGACATCGTCGGGCGCACCGACGAAGCCCATGAACAGCGTGATGGCCTCGGCGCGGCGGCCTGCGGCGAGGTGCTCGTCGAGCTTGGCGCGGAACACCCGCCATTCGCTGGCGGCGCCTTCGGTGTCGTTGTAGGGCGCTTCGTAGAGGGCCAGCTTGACAACCTTGCTGCCGAGTGCGGCCGCGGCCCGCAGGGCCAGGCTGGCGCCCGACGACTTGCCGTACACGTTGGCCGTGCCGCCCGCGCTGTCGATGAGCGCCTCGATGTCTTCGATCTCGCGCTCGACCGCATAGGGCAGTGTGTCGGTGCTGCCGCCACGGCCGCGGCGGTCGTAGCTGTACACCGTGAAGCGCGCTGCGAGCAGATCGGCCAGACCCGCGGCCCCCGAGCGATCTGACAACGCGCCGCCCACCACGATGAGGGCCGGGCCGGTGCCCTGCCTGTCATACGTGATGCGGGTGCCATCGCGCGAGGTGGTCGTGTGCGTCGTCTTGCCCTTCGCGGCCCGCGCGCCCTGGCCGTAGGCCCAGAAGGCCAGCGACAGGAGCCCGGCCAAGCAGGCCATTCGAAACAGGATGGGTGCAGCGCGATTCGTGGTCATGCCGTTTCTCCTTGAATGAGTGCCACGGGACGAGGGCAAGCCATGTGCCGCTGCAGGGCTTCTGTGCGGCTCCGCCCGGCTCGGGATTTGCCCTAGCTCCACGCGTCTGAGCAAAACATCTGCGCGAACAGGCAAGACACGACCTTGGGCAGGCGACACCATTCGCCTCCGCTGCAACCCGGGAAACGGGGCAGTCGTTCCACCGAGAACCAAGGAGACAAGACTGATGAACCGCCAACTCTTCGGCGCGATGGCCGCTGCCGCCCTCGTCGTCGCATCGGCCCCCGCCAGTGCCGCCGGAACCTACTCCGCCACCAAGTACCCCATCGTGCTGGCCCACGGCCTGCTGGGCTGGGACACCGCGGCCGGCATCGACTACTGGTACGGCATCACCCGTGACCTGCAATCCAACGGCGCCAAGGTCTACACGACCAAGGTGTCGGCGGTGAACTCGTCCGAAGTGCGCGGCGAGCAGCTGCTGCAGCAGGTGAATACCATCCTCGCCGTCACCGGCGCGAAGAAGGTCAACCTCGTCGGCCACAGCCAGGGCAACCAGTCCACGCGCTACGTGGCGGCCGTGGCGCCTGAGAAGGTGGCCTCGGTGACTTCAGTCAGCGGTACCACCGGCGGCTCGCCGGTTGCCGACGTGATCGCCGGCGTAGCCCCGGCGGGTACCTTCACCAATGCGGTGGTCAATGCGGTGGTGTCGGGCCTCGGCTCGATCATCGATCTTCTCTCCGGCAGCGCCGGCCTTCCGGCCAGCGGCAACGCCGTGCTCACCTCGCTCACCACCACGGGCGCGGCCAAGTTCAACAAGAACTTCCCGGCCGGTGTGCCCACCACGCGCTGCGGGCAGGGGGCCACCACGGTGAATGGCGTGCGCTACTACTCGTGGAGCGGTACGGGCCTGGTCACCAGCGTGATCGATCCCAGCGACTCCGCGATGGCGCTCACCGCGCTGGCCTTCAAAGGGGCGCCGAATGATGGTCTGGTGGGCCGATGCGACAGCCACCTGGGTCAAGTCATCCGCAGCGACTACAACCTCAACCACCTGGACACGATCAATCACTTCTTCGGTGCGACCGGCTTCACCGACCCGGTGGCGCTGTACCGCCAGCACGCCAACCGGCTCAAGCTGGCCGGCCTGTGACGCCTGCGCAGGTAACCCCTGTGCGCGCGAACAAGCGCCTCGCCGCAGGTGCCGTTGCGGCGGCGCTGCTGCTGGGCGCTTGGGTGTGGTTGGGCCGGGCTGCGCCGCCAGAAGCGGCGCACCAGACGGCGACGCCCGAGGGCGTGGACGTCTGGCTGAGCGCGGGCACAGGCCCCGCGCAGGCCGATGCATCGCCGGTCGCCTTTCGCACCGGGCTGGAGGCGCTGCCGGCCTCGCTGCAAGGCACCGAGGTGGGCGGCGAGTTGGAGGTTGACGCGCAAGGCCGTTTGAAAGTCACGCGCGGGCTTCGCTTGATGTTCGACTACTTCCTGTCGGCCGACGGCGAAGAGACGGCCGCCCGCCAGCGCGATCGCGTGCGGGCCTACGTCTCGCACCGCCTGCGCGGCACGCCTGCGGGCGAGCAGGCGCTGGCCTTGCTGGACAGCTACCTCGCCTACAAGAGTGAACTGGCCCGCACGCTCGCGCATTCGCGCGCCGCTTCGCTGGCAGACATGCGGGCCCGCATGGGCGTCGTCAGCGCGCTGCGCGCCCGCCACTTCGATCCCCAGGTGGCCGCGGCCTTCTTCGGTGAAGAAGAGTCCTACGACCGCTACACCCTGGCCAGGATGGCCGTGCTCGAAGACAGGCAGCTGTCGCCCGCGCAGCAGGCGGCGCGCATTGCCGAGCTGCGCAATGCACAGCCCGAAGCGGTGCGCCAGCAGATGGATGTGCTGGAAACGGTGCAGACGCTGGACGCCCTCACCACCGCCTGGCAGCAGCGCGCAGGCAAGCCGCAAGAGCTGCGCGAGCTGCGTGAAAACCTGGTGGGCCGAGAGGCCGCAGACCGCCTGGAGGCACTGGATCGACAGACCGAGTCGTGGGATAGTCGCGTGGCCGCGTACCTGCAGCTGCGCGCCCGCATCCTCGACGACACCACGCTCGCCGAGAGCATGCGCCAGCAGCAGGTCGAAGCCCTGCGCAACGACGGCTTTGCCGGACCGGAGCGCATCCGCATCGAGACGATCGAACGCATCCAGGATTCCGCCGCCCGTGACGCAGCCACAGTCCCTCGGTCTCCATCGCCCGGTTGATCCAGCCGGCCGGAAGGCGGCTGCGGCGGCCTCCTTGAACGTGCACGTCGGCTACTGCCGCGCGGTGCTGGCCTACCTGCGCCAGCAAGGTGTCGACCCGGCGGGTGTGTTCTCGGCCGCGGTGCTGCACCGCATGGAAGGGGCCGACAGCGTGGCCGCCTTCGCGCTCGACGACTTCCATGCACTGCTCGACGAGGCCCAGGCCAGCTTGGGCGACCCCGGCCTGCCGCTCAAGGCCTCCGAGCTGGTGCAGACCTGGGAAGGCGGCGTGCTCGGCTTCACGCTGATGACGAGCCCGTGCATCTCCGAGGTGGGGACGCTGCTGGTGCGCTACCAGCGCCTGTTCAGCAACGTGTACCGCATCAAGGCCACGCTCGACGAGCGCCACTTCGAGTTGCGCCTGCTACCCACCGGCGAAACGCTGTCACCCCGGCTCGCGCACATGCTGATGGGCGCCTGGGCCTCGCGGGCGCGCTGGCTCACCGGCGAGCCGGGCCTGCGCTTCGATGCGAACTTCGAAGGCCCCCCGCTGGCCGACATGGCGGACTATGAACGCTGCTTTGGCGGGCGCATCAGCTTCCACAGCCCCAGCACGGCGATGGTGGGCTTGTCGGACTACCTCGCGCTGCCCGTGCGCCAGCACGACCCGGGCGTCAACGGCGTGCTGCGCACGCAGGCCGCCAACGAACTCGAACGGCTCGACGGCGACTCCGCCGGCCTGCTGGTGCGGGTGAGGCGCGGCCTGCGCGACCGCCTGGGCAACGGGCCGCTCACGCTCGATGCCCTGGCGGCCGACCTCGACATGGCCCCTCGCACACTGCAGAGCCACCTGGAGGAGTTGGGCTTGAGCTTCCGTGTGCTGCTCGACGGCGTGCGCGACAGCAAGGCCAAGCAGTACCTGGCCGAACCGCAACGCAGCCTGACCGACATTGCACTCGCGCTCGGCTTTGCCAACCAGTCGGCCTTTCAACACGCGTTCAAGCGCTGGTCGGGGATGACGCCTGGGCAGTGGCGGCGCGGCCACCTGCGGCGCTGAAAATGGACTGTACATAAATACAGTATTGCGTGCATACTGGCGCCAAGCATGAGCGCCAGACGATGAAGTACCGCCCACCCCGGGAGCCCGATCCCAGCGAGCAAGAAGCCATCAAAGGGCGGGGTACGGCCTGGGCCATCATCCACCGCTACGCGAAGCAGACCTCCGAAGGCTTCGACGACGGCTGGGGCACGGTGGATCAGCTGGCCGAGCAGGAGCACTTGCCGCCCGAGACGCAGATCATCGAAGAACGCGTCAAGTCCATCCTGTCTAGCAACGACTCGCCCGACATCAGCTTCGACCTCTCCATCAACCCCTACCGCGGCTGCGAGCACGGCTGCATCTACTGCTTTGCGCGGCCCACGCACAGCTACCTCAACATGTCGCCGGGCCTCGACTTCGAGACCAAGATCGTCGCCAAGGTGAACGCCACCGAGCGGCTGCGCGAGGCGCTTTCCAAGCGCGGCTACGAACCGGGCTTTCTCAACATCGGCTCTGCGACCGACGCGTACCAGCCCATCGAACGCAAGCTGGGCATCACGCGCTCGATCATCGAGTTGCTGTCCGAGTGCCGGCACCCGTTCTCGCTGGTCACCAAGTCGTCGGGCGTGGAGCGCGACCTCGACCTCATCGCACCCATGGCGGCCGACGACCTGGTGGCGGTGTACGTGTCGGTCACCTCGCTCGACCCGCAGCTCGCGCGCATCCTGGAGCCGCGTGCCGCGGCGCCGCACCGGCGCCTGCGCACCATCGAGACGCTGGCCAAGGCGGGCGTGCCGGTGGGGGTGAGCGTGTCGCCGGTCATTCCCTTCATCAACGAGCCGGAGATCGAGCGCATTCTCGAAGCGGCTGCTGCGGCCGGCGCGCGCTCGGCCTTCAGCGTGGTGCTGCGCCTGCCGTGGGAGGTGAGCCCGCTGTTCCAGCAGTGGCTGGAGCAGCACTTTCCCGACCGCGCGGCCCGGGTGATGGCCCGCGTGCGCGAGATGCGTGGCGGCAAGGACTACGACGCGAGCTTTGGCAGCCGCATGAGCGGCGAGGGCGTGTGGGCGCAGCTGCTGCAGCAGCGCTTCGGCAAGGCCTGTGCGCGGCTCGGATTGAACAGGACGCGCATTGCGCTCGACCTGTCGAAGTTCCGCAAGCCTGGCCGGCCCGACAAGCCATCATCCGCCAGGAACGACGGCCAGGCCGAGCTGTTCTGATGAAGCTCGGCTGATGAAGCTCAGCGAAGACGGCAACCCGCCGTGATGTCGAGCGCTTCGCGGTAGACCGAGGTCTGCACGCCCATCAGGCCCAGCACGGTGTGCGAGATGTTGTCGTGGCTGTAGGGGGTGTCACGCTGCGCCTGCATGCAGTCGGGCTTGAGACTCGCCGATGCCGCGGGCGAGAACCACATCACCCAGGGCACGTGCTTTTGCTCGCGCGGCGCAAAGGCGTAAGGCAGGCCGTGCAGGTAGAGGTTGTTCTCGCCCAGCGATTCGCCGTGGTCCGACACGTAGAGCATGGCCGTGGTGTGGCTGCTGGCGCGGCCCTTGAGCCAGCCGATGGCGCTGGCCAGCAGGTGGTCGGTGTAGACGATGGAGTTGTCGTAGGTGTTGACCAGCGCCTGCCGGTCGCATTTCTGCAGCACATTGGTCTCGCACTCGGGCTTGAAGGGCTTGCGGTCGGGCGGCGAGCGCTTCCAGTAGGCCGGGCCGTGGCTGCCCATCTGGTGCAGCACCAGCACCACGCCCTTGTCCCGGCGCTCGGCGGGCAGGGCGGCGATGCGCGCATCGAGCCCGTGCAGCAGGGCTTCGTCCAGGCACTCGCCATCGCTGCACAGCGCGGGGGGCAGATTGGGGCCGTCGTGCGCATCGGCCTGTGGCACGCGGTCGCAGAGGCCTTTGCAGCCGGCCTGGTTGTCGAGCCACAGCACGGCCAGGCCGGCATGCTGCAGCACGTCGAGCAGGTTCTCGCGCGGGTGGTCTTCGGACTCGAAACTGTCCTTGCCGAAGACAGAGAACATGCAGGGCAGCGAGGTGGCGGTGCTGGTGCCGCAGGAGCGCACCTCGCGCAGGCTGAGCACATCGAGCTCGGCCAGCTGCGGGTTGGTGGGGCGCGCGTAGCCGTTCAGCGAGAAGTGGTCCGCGCGGGCCGTTTCACCCACCACCAGCAGGAGCAGCGGCGGCAGGCTGCCGGCGGGGCGGGTGACCAGCTTCGCGTCGGTACCCACCGCGAGCGGCGGCCCGCTGGGCGTGGCCCCGGCCTCGGCGGCCACCATGCCCAGCGCATAGAACGAGTTGAGCGGGTTGATGAGGTAGCGCACCGATTTGTGGTTGTGCATGGTGGTTGACATGTCGGCGAAGAAGATCGCCAGCAGCCCCACCATGAGGATCAGCGCAGCCAGCGCGCCCAGCAGGTTGCGCTTGAGTTGCGGCCACCAGCCCAGGGGCTGCACCCGCACGCGGGTCAGCCACAGCAGCGGCAGGCCGGCCAGCAGCAGCATGGCGATGAAAAAGCGCAGGCTGAGCAGGTCGCGCGTCTCGCGGGCGTCGGTCTGCAGCACGTTGACGATCATGGTGGTGTCGATCACCACGTTGTAGGTGCCCATGAAATGCGCACCCGCCGCCGCCGCGAGCAGGAAGATCGCCAGCACCGGCTTGATGCTCCAGCGCCAGCTCGCCAGCGTGAGCACGAAGGCCGTGAGCCCCATCACCATGCCGCACAGCGCTGCGATGAACAGCTTGCCGCGCAGCGAGGTCATCTCGGGCAGCTGGTGCAGGGTGTTCCACAGCGGCCAGTTGGCCAGGATCGCCATCCATGCGCTGGCGAGCCAGTTGAGCGTCAGCGGATTCCAGCCGCCAGCCATGTGGGAGTACCGGCCAGAGGCGGCGGAGCGATGGAACAGGTGCATCGACGAGACGTGGGTTCAGGGGGCAACGGTCAGTGTGGCACGGAAGCCAAAAGTTTCATCCGGCAGCGGCGACTGCAGCAGCAGGCTGGCGTGCTGCTGCTGCGCGATGCGCGCGACGATCGCCAGGCCCAGGCCGGTGCCTTCGGTGCGCGTCGTCCCGCGCGAATAGGGTTGCGACAGCGTGGCCAGCACCTCCTTGCTGACGCCCGGCCCGTTGTCGCTGACGATCACCCGGCCCGGCGCTTCGACGCGCACTTCGACCTCGGCATCGGGTGCATGCTTGAGTGCGTTCTCGATGAGGTTGCGGATGGCGATGCCCAGGGCGTCCATGTCGCCCTGCACGATGACCGGCTCGTCGGGCAGTTCAACAACCAGGCGGAACACGGCGTCGGCGTGATGCCGGAACTCGTCCAGTACCAGGGTGGCGAGCTGACGCAGGTCGACCGGCTCGCGAGCCAGGCCGATGCCCGATTCGACGCGCGAGATCTGCAGCAGCTTGGTGGCGGTGTTGCTCAACCGGTCGAGCGAGCGCACCAGCGCCAGCGCGCGTTCCTGCGACTCGCGCCCGGGCAACTCGGCCACCAGGCGCTGCGCCTGTGCGCGTGCCGCGGCCAGCGGCGTGCGCAACTCGTGCGCGCTGCTGGCCGCAAAGGCGCGCTCCGCTCGCACCACGCCCTGCAGCCGTTCGACCAGCGCGTTGATCGAGTCCATCATGGGCTCGAACTCCGAAGGCAGGTCGTTGGCCTGCAAGGGCGAGATGTCGCCCTCGGGCCGCGCGCGCAACTGCTCGCTGGCCTGGTTCACGCCCTGGAAGGAGCGGCGCAGCAGCAGGTCGATGAGCAGCGTGGCCAGAGGCAGCAAGGCCAGCAGCGGCAGCACCAGGGCGGCCGTGCTCTCGGTCAACGACTGGCGCCGTTCGTTCAGCGGCTCGCCGACCTGCACCACCACCTGGTTGTCGACGGTGCGCCGCGTGGCCACCCGCCAGCCGCCCACGGTCTGCAGGCCGGGGGGCGCATCGAGCGGCCAAGGCACATGGTCGCTGGGGCCGGACTGGCGCAGCACCACGCCATGCGCGTTGCGCACCAGCACGTGCATCACTTCTTCATGGGGTACCTCGGGCAACGAAGCCTGAACCTCGGCGTTGCCGTACTTGCCTTCGAGGGGGATCTGCTCCGCCACCGAGAGCAGCGCGCTGTCGAGCACGCCGTTCAGCTCGTGGCGCACGGCGATGGTGGCCACCACCGCCGCCGCCGTCCACAACAAGGCCACCGCAGCCAGCAGACGGCGCCGCAGCACCCGTGCCAGGCTCCAGCGGCGAGGCTTCATCCGGGCAGGCGTTCCAGCCGATAGCCGAGCTGGCGTGTGGTGCTGATGGATTCGGGGCCGAGCTTCTTGCGCAGGCGGCTGATCAGCACTTCGAGCGTGTTGCTGTCGCTGCTTTCACCTTGCGTGTACAGGCGCCGCGTCAGGGCTTCCTTGCTCCAGGTCTGGCCGGGGTTGATGGCCAGGCAGCGCAGCAGTGCCCATTCCATGGCCGTCAACGACAAGGTGGCGCCATCGCGGCGCACCACTTGCGAATGGAATTCGACCTGCGCCCCCCCGGCCAGCAGCAGCAGCGGCGTGGGGGTGAGGGCGTAGCGGCGCGCGACGGCATCGACGCGCGCGCTCAGCTCTTCCAGGTCGAAAGGCTTGACGAGGTAGTCGTCGGCACCCGACGCCAGGCCATGGATGCGGTCGCGGATCTGGTCGCGCGCACTCAGGATCAGCACGGGGAAGGGCGAGGACTGCGAGCGAACCTGCGCGAGCAGCGTCATGCCGTCGCCATCGGGCAGGCCGAGGTCGAGCAAGGCCATGTCACTGTTGCGTTGCTCGCTCAACTGGCCCAGCGCTTCGCGCGCCTGCGAGGCTGTCTTCAGCCATTCAACGGCATGGCCCTGGGCCACGAGGTGATCAGCGACCGCTTGGCCCAGATCGATGTCGTCTTCGATCAGTGTGATGTGCATGGTGCCCGCATTGTCGCCGCGCCAGGGCTGACTGCAAGCTGAACGATCGCCTGGGGTGGGTCAGGCCGCGGCGGCGGGCTCGCCCGTGCGCAGGTTGAGCGCGCCCGGCTGCCGACCGCCCGCCTGGCCGACGGCGGCTGCACAGGCGCTGCTCGCGTAGCGCTCGCGCAGCGATTCCACGCGCGCTGAAAGCGCCGGTGCATCGTCGATCTTGCTGCCGTGCCGCTGCAAGGTCATGCGGGCCAGCTCGATCAGCTTGGCGTTGAGCGTGCGTTCGACATGTGCGATGAGCAAGAGCACGGCGTTGCGGTGCTGTCCTTGCACCGTGTGGGTCACCGCCTGCTCGGCCAGCGCGCCGATGGTCTGGTGCGCATCGCGCACGCGCTGTGCAAAGGGCGCGTGCGCGCCGGCCGCTCCGGCGAGCAGTTCGGTCAGGCCCTTGGAGCTGGCGAAGCGCAGCCCCAGGGTGTCGACCCAGATCTCGCAACCGTCGAGCCGCAGCTCACCTGCGGTGAGCTCCGACAGCAGGGCCAGCAGGTTGCAGGCTTCTTCGATGTCCAGCTCCGGCTCCTGCAGGCTGGCAAAGAGCTGGCGCACCTCGGCCACGACAGCGGCAACCTGCTTTTGCAGCATCAGGCTGAACACGCGGACGACGGCGACGAAGCGCTCCAGCCGTCGGCTCTGCGGTGCACGTTCGAGCGCGCGCTGCAGGCTTTCGAGGCAGCGCTGCAGTCCCTTGCTGTCGCGCTGGTGGAAGCGCGCGAAGGCCAGCAGCACCAGTGACTGGTGGTCGAACATCTTGGAACTCAGGCCCAGGGTTGCCGCGCGGTCCAGCATCTTGGCGGCCTCGTCGCGCTCGCCCATGTAGAAGGCCAGCATGCCGTGCTTCTGCAGGCGGGTGATGGAGCCGGGCGTGAGAGCGCTGGCCTTGCTGTAGGTGGCGAGGGCATCGCCCAGGTTGCCCTGCTCGACGTGCACGCGGCCCATCACGTCGTAGGCGTCGACGTGGGTGGGGTGCTCGCCGATCAGGCTCTCCAGTGTGCGCAGGGCCTGCGTGGGCTGGTTGCCGTCGATCTGGGCGCGGGCGATGCCGAGCTTGGCCCAGGGCAGGGCGCCGGTGGCCAGCACCGCCTCGCACAGCTTGCGGGCTTCTTCATGGTGGCCTTGGCGCAGCAGCAGCTCCGAGCCGATGCGCGCGGCATACAGCCAGTAGGACGAGCGGCTGGCGAATCGCTCCAGGCACAGGCGCGTGGCCTGCGCGTAGTCTTGCTGCTCGATGGCAGTGAAGATGTCGCCCAGCACCTTCTTGCGCCGGCGCGCCTGCGTCAGGCGTTCGCCGAGCGCGGTGGCGGTGTGGGGCTTGAGCAGGTAGCTGTCGAGCGCCGATTCGGCGGCGTCGGCCACCATGGTGTACGAGGCTTCGCCGGTGACGACGATGAACACAGTGGAGAAGGGCAGCAGGCCGCTGCGCCGCAGGTCGTCGAGCAGGTTCTGGGCGGTGTAGCTGCTGTCTTCGGCGTCGAAGCGGTGCTCGCACAGCACCACGTCGAAGGTGCGGGCTTCGAGTTGCTTGCGGGCGTCGTGGATGCGGCCGCATTGCACGACCGTGCCCACGCCGAAGTCGCGCAGTTGCGCGGTGAGGATGCTGCGCGAGGTCGGGTTGCCGTCGACAACCAGGGCTCGGCAGTCGGCGATCTCGCGGTCCAGCAGTTGCACGACGACTCTAGCTCCAGGCCCACCGCGCCCGCGGCTGGCGATGGCTGGCCAGCGGAAACGCGTGGGTACTGCCGGAGTTATCGGCCCCTGCCGGGTTTACTTGAACAAGTCCTTGACGCGGTTGGCCCAGCCCTTGGAGTTGGGCGAGTGGCGGTCGGCCGACTTGGACAGCGATTCGTCGAGTTCGCGCAGCAGCTTGCGCTGGTGCTCGGTCAGCTTGACGGGCGTTTCCACGCTGATATGGCAGTACAGGTCGCCCGGGTAGCTGGAGCGCACGCCTTTGATGCCCTTGCCGCGCAGGCGGAAGGTCTTGCCGTGCTGCGTGCCTTCGGGCAGGTCGATCTCGGCCTTGCCGCCCAGCGTGGGCACCTCGATCGTGCTGCCCAGCGCGGCGGTCGTCAGGCCCACCGGCACGGTGCAATGCAGGTCGTCGCCGTCGCGCTCGAAGATCTCGTGCTGCTTGATGCGGATCTCGATGTAGAGGTCGCCCGCCGGGCCGCCGTTGGTGCCCGGCTCGCCGTTGCCGGCCGAGCGGATGCGCATGCCTTCGTTGATGCCGGCAGGGATCTTCACCTCCAGCGTCTTGTTCTTCTTCACCTTGCCCTGGCCGTGGCAGGTGCTGCAGGGCTCGGGGATGATCTTGCCCGTGCCGTGGCAGTGCGGGCAGGTTTGCTGGATGCTGAAGAAGCCCTGGCGCATGGTCACCGTGCCGGAGCCGTTGCAGCTCGGGCAGGTCTTGGCGCTGGTGCCGGGCTTGGCGCCGCTGCCGTGGCAGGTGCCGCACTCTTCCCAGCTGGGGATGCGGATCTGGGTTTCCTTGCCCTGCGCCGCTTCTTCGAGGGTGATCTCCATCGCGTAGCTCAGGTCGCTGCCGCGGTAGACCTGCTGGCCACCCCCACGGCGCTGGCCGCCGCCACCCTGGCCGCCGAAGATGTCGCCGAAGATGTCGCCGAAGGCCTCGGCGAAGCCGCCAAAGCCTTCCGCCCCCGGGCCGCCCGGACGGAAGCCGCCGGCGTTCGGGTCCACGCCCGCATGGCCGTACTGGTCGTAGGCAGCGCGCTTTTGCGTGTCGGAGAGCATCTCGTAGGCCTCCTTGGCCTCCTTGAACTGCTCTTCCGCCTTCTTGGCCCCGTCACCCTGGTTGCGGTCAGGGTGGTACTTCATGGCCAGCTTGCGGTAGGCCTTCTTGATGTCGTCCTCGGAGGCGTTTTTCGCCACGCCGAGCACGTCGTAATAGTCACGCTTTGCCATGTGCTTGTGCTGCTGCCGCTGCTGTGTGTACTGCCGCGATTAACGCGAAATCCCCCGTGTGCCTGGAGAGCCCACGGGGGAGAGGTTTGCGTTGGGCGCCTCCGGTGCGCTGCTTACTTCTTGTCCTTGACTTCCTTGAACTCGGCGTCGACGACGTTGTCGTCGCTCGCCTTGTCCGCTGCTGCGGCCTGGGGTGCTTCGGCCTGCGAGGCACCTGCACCGGCAGCCGCCTGCGAATCGGCGTACACCTTCTCGCCCAGCTTCTGGCTGGCCGTCATCAACGCTTCGGTCTTGGCTTCGATCGCGGCCTTGTCTTCACCCTTGATCGCCTCTTCGGCATCCTTCAGGGCGGCTTCGATCTTTTCCTTCTCGCCAGTGTCGAGCTTGTCGGCGTACTCGCCCAGGGATTTCTTCACGCTGTGCACCAGCGCATCGGCCTGGTTGCGGGCCTGCACCAGCTCGAGCTTCTTCTTGTCTTCAGCGGCGTTGAGCTCGGCGTCCTTCACCATCTGTTGGATCTCGGCTTCGGAGAGGCCGGAGTTCGCCTTGATGGTGATCTTGTTTTCCTTGCCGGTGCCCTTGTCCTTGGCGCCCACGTGCAGGATGCCGTTGGCATCGATGTCGAAGCTCACCTCGATCTGCGGCGTGCCGCGCGGTGCCGGCGGGATGCCTTCGAGGTTGAACTCGCCCAGGCTCTTGTTGCCGGCGGCCATCTCGCGCTCGCCCTGGAAGACCTTGATCGTCACCGCCGGCTGGCCGTCCTCGGCGGTCGAGAAGACCTGCGAGAACTTGGTCGGGATGGTGGTGTTCTTGGCGATCATCTTGGTCATCACGCCGCCCATGGTCTCGATGCCCAAGCTCAGCGGCGTCACATCGAGGAGAAGAACATCCTTCCGATCCCCGGCCAGCACCTGGCCTTGAATCGCGGCGCCCACGGCCACGGCTTCATCGGGGTTGACGTCCTTGCGCGGGTCCTTGCCGAAGAACTCCTTGACCTTCTCCTGCACCTTGGGCATGCGGGTCATGCCACCGACCAGGATCACGTCGTCGATCTGGCTGGCGTTGACGCCGGCGTCCTTGATGGCGGTGCGGCAGGGCGCAATCGTGCGCTCGATCAGGTCCTCGACCAGGGCTTCGAGCTTGGCACGCGTGAGCTTGATGTTCAGGTGCTTCGGGCCCGAGGCATCGGCGGTCACGTAGGGCAGGTTGATGTCGGTCTGCGCGCTGTTCGAGAGCTCGATCTTGGCCTTCTCGGCGGCTTCCTTCAGGCGCTGCAGGGCGAGCACGTCCTTCGACAGATCGACGCCTTGTTCCTTTTTGAACTCGGTGATGATGTAGTCGATGATGCGCTGGTCAAAGTCTTCGCCGCCCAGGAAGGTGTCGCCGTTGGTGGAGAGCACTTCGAACTGCTTCTCGCCATCGACATCGGCGATCTCGATGATCGAGATGTCGAAGGTGCCGCCGCCCAGGTCGTACACGGCGATCTTGCGGTCACCCTTGTCGTTCTTGTCTAGGCCGAAGGCCAGCGCGGCCGCAGTGGGCTCGTTGATGATGCGCTTGACGTCGAGGCCGGCAATGCGGCCGGCGTCCTTGGTGGCCTGGCGCTGTGCGTCGTTGAAGTACGCGGGCACGGTGATCACGGCTTCGGTGACGGTTTCGCCGAGGTAGTCTTCGGCGGTCTTCTTCATCTTGCGCAGGATCTCGGCGCTGACCTGCTGCGCGGCGAGCTTCTGGCCGCGCACTTCGACCCAGGCGTCGCCGTTGTCGGCGGCCACGATCTTGTAGGGCATCAGGTCGATGTCCTTTTGCACTTCCTTCTCGGTGAATTTGCGGCCGATCAGGCGCTTGACGGCGTACAGCGTGTTCTTCGGGTTGGTGACGGCCTGGCGCTTGGCCGAGGCGCCGACGAGGATCTCGCCGTCTTCCTGGTAGGCCACGATGGAAGGCGTGGTGCGCGCACCTTCGCTGTTCTCGATCACCTTCGTGTTGTTGCCTTCCATGATGGCAACGCACGAGTTGGTCGTCCCGAGGTCAATGCCGATGATCTTTGCCATGTTGTGTTCTCCTGCAAGCTGAAAGTTGGATGTGTTCGAGTTGTGGATAAGTGCAGCCCTTTTCAAGGGCCGCAGCTTGTGGATGTCGTCTATTTCGGCGCGGCGACGGTGATGAGGGCGGGGCGCAGCACGCGCTCGGCGATCAGGTAGCCCTTCTGCAGGACGGCCACCACGGTGTTGGCCTCCTGCTCGGCGGGCACCATGCTGATGGCTTGGTGCTGGTGGGGGTCGAAGCGGGTGCCGGCGGGCGGGTTGATCTCGATCACCTTGTTGCGCTCGAGTGCCTGGGCCAGCTGGCGCAGCGTGGCGTGCACGCCTTCGAGCAGCTGCTCGGGCGTGGCGGCCTGGATGGCAATGGCGGCTTCCAGGCTGTCCTTCACGGGGAGCAGGCTCTCGGCAAAGCCTTCCACGGCGAACTTGCGGGCCTTGGCGATCTCTTCGTCGGCGCGGCGGCGGATGTTCTCGGTCTCGGCCTTGGCGCGCAGGTAGGCGTCGGACATCTCGGCCAAGCGGGCCTCGGCGGAGGGCTGTTCAGAGGGGGGAGCGGCTTCGGGGGCCGGGCTGACTGCGGGGTCGTTGGCGGGAGCGCTCGAACCCGGTGTCTGGACGTTGTCTTCTGTGTTCTGCATGGGTGTCTACCTGTCGAAGGCGCGCATTTGGGGCTGCGGCCGGGGATTTCAAGAGGCTGAAACGCGAAATGTTCAGTCGGGGTCGACCGAGGCGCTCCAGCGGTTCCAGTCGGCCAGCTGGCGCCGGTCGCGCTTGGTGGGCCGGCCTTGTTCGATGGCCAGGGCCGGCTCGGGGGTTTCGCGCCGCTGGCGGGCGGCTTCGTCGCGCCGGGCCACGCTGTCGGGCGTCTCCTCATAGAGGGCCTGGGCCACGGGCGCCGGGCCGCGCACGCTGCTCAGGGCGCGCACTGCGATGGCGCGCAGCACCGGGCCCTGGCGGATCTCGACCACGTCACCCGGCTTGAGTTCGCGGGCCGGCTTGGCCACCTGGCCATTGACCTGGATGCGGCCCTTGTCGATCTCCTGCGTGGCCAGGCTGCGCGTCTTGTAGAAGCGGGCCGCCCACAGCCACTTGTCGAGCCGTACGGCTTGCAGTGCCTGGCTCATGAGCCCGTGGCCGCGCTCTGCGGGGCGCGGGTCTCCCAGCCCTGCATGTGCTGCAAGGCCAGGCCGGTCAGCGCCGCCATCCACTCGTGCTGGTCGTTGAGGCATGGCACGTAGTTGAACTCCACGCCCCCGGCTTTCAAGTAGGCCTCGCGTGCTTCGAGGTTGATTTCTTCCAGCGTCTCGAGGTTGTCGGCCACGAAGCCCGGGCACATCACGTCGACCTTCTTCACGCCCTGCCTGGCCAGCTTGACCAGGGTGGGCTCGGTGTAGGGCTGCAGCCATTCAGCGCGGCCCAGCCGGCTCTGGAAGGTGACGACCAGGTTCTCGGGCTTCACGTCGGCCCGTTGGGCGACGAGGCGGGCCGTTTGCTGGCACTCGTCGAAGTAGGGGTCGCCCAGGGTCTGGGTGCGCTTGGGCATGCCATGGAAGCTCATCAGCAGCTTCTCGGCGCGGCCGTGGGTCTGCCAGTGGTCCATCAGCCGCTTGGCGAGCGCGTCGATGTAGCGCGGGTCGTCGTGGTAGCGGTTGATGAAGCGCAGCTCGGGCAGGCTGCGAATGCGGGTTGTCCAGGTGGCCACGGCATCGACCAGGCTGGCCGTGGTGGCGGCGCAGTACTGCGGGTACATCGGCAGCACCAGCACCCGCTGGGCACCGGTGGCCTTGAGTTCGTCGAGCACCGACCCCACCGACGGCGAGCCGTAGCGCATGGCAAAGCGCACGGTGACGCGGTGGCCGCGCTGGCCCAGGTAGCCGGCGAGCAGCTTGGCCTGCTTGTCTGTCCACACGGTGAGCGGCGAGCCTTGGGGCGTCCAGACGCTGGCGTAGCGCTTGGCCGATTGGCTCGGCCGGGTGCGAAGGATGATGCCGTGCAGGATGGGCCACCAGACGAGCTTGGGGATTTCGACCACACGCGGGTCGCTCAGAAACTCGGCCAGGTAGCGCCGCACGGCGCCGGGCGTGGGCGCATCGGGCGTACCGAGGTTGCACAGCAGGATGGCGGTGGAGGGTGCCGCCCCGGAGGCGGGGGCGGGTTCGCGGGCAAACGGCATGGGGGTGACGGCAGCAACGAGGCCGCGATTATCGGCCCCGCCGCATGCACGCCTCGATGTCGGCCAGCACGGAGCCGATGTTGATGGGTTTGGTCCAGTAGCCGACGAAGCCGGCCTCGTAGGCGCGCTGCACGTCGTCTGGCATGGCGTCGGCCGAGCACATGTAAGCAGGCACGGTGTCCAGGCCGGGCAGGGTGCGCAGCTGGCGCAGCACCTCGAAGCCCGAGATGCCGGGCAGGTGGGCATCGAGCACCAGCACCTCGGGCCGCCAGTCTTGCGCAAGCGTCAGGGCCTGGTCGCCGTCTTCGGCCACGCGCAGCTCGATGTGGCTGCTGTGCATGCGCATGGCTTCTTCGAACAGCAGGGCGTTGATGCGGTTGTCTTCCACGTAGAGCATGCGCAGGCCGGGGCTGGC
>NZ_DASSRA010000124.1:0-2265 GCF_035702065.1 Rhizobacter sp. | reverse complement strand
CAGCTCGATCTTCTCCACCGCCACCTCGTTCTTGGTGGCGTTGAAGCCCTCCACCTCCCAGTGCACCGGCCAGGCGTTCTCGAACGACCAGGCGCGCACCGCCTCGCCGTTCTCGTCGAGCAGGAACACGTGCACCGGCTTGGGCACGATGGCCTGCGCCAGGCCGCCTTCGAGCACCTTCTGGCACCAGGCCACGAGCGGCGAGTCGAGCGTGGCGATGCCGCGCCGCAGCGAGAGCCGGGGGTGCTTCATCGCCTTGGGCAGCACGTGCACGAAGCGGTTCTCGCCGCCTTCGGCCACGGTCTCGGTCTCCATCTCGGGGCCGATGCCGCTCACCTCGCGGAAGGACGAGTCCTTGCGCGCCGTCGAAGACTCGCCGATGCCCACCGCGAACTGGAAGGCGACCGGCGGGTAGGCGGATGCGACCATGGGCGCCGTGCCTTACTTGAGGGCGATGGTGAGGCCTTCGTGGGCGATCACGATGGTCTCGATCGCCACCTCGTTGCCCTGGGCCTTGAGGTCGGTGCCGGTGATCTTGGTGGGCCAGGCGTTGGCCAGCGTCCAGACCATGATGGTGCCGTCGCCCTCGTCGAGCAGGCTGATCGTCACCGACTTGCGTTTGATGACGTTCATCTTGATCTCGTTGAACCAGTCCCAGAACTTGTTGTCGCCCTTGAAGACGCCCTTCTTCATGGTGATGTCGCTGTACTTCTTCATCCCGGGCATCTTGAGCACCGAGTAGGCCGGGCTGTCGCCGGCGCGGTACTCGAGCGGCTGGGCCTCGACGTCCAGGCCCGAGACTTCCTGGAAGGACATCACCGCCGAGTCCCACTTCACCGAGAAGCGGAACTTGGGAACCGGCCACACGGCCGTGGATTGTGCGGAACCATCGTCTGCCATTGCGGGCCTCCGTCAGTCGAATGAAATGAGTGAATGGAAGTGGTGGGAAGAGATCACGACTTCTGCATCTGCTGCTGGAAGGTGATCTCGATGAACTCGGCCGGCCGGCTGATGGCCACCAGCACGGTGACGCGCAAGATGCCTTCGAGAATGTCCTCGGGCGTCATCGTGTCGCCCAGCCCCACGTGCACGCTGAAGGCGTCGTCGGGCACCGCGCCGGCCAGGCCGCCGCGCTTCCAGATGCCGGTGAGGAAGTTGCTGATCATGCTTTTCAGCGTGACCCAGGTGTTCGACACATTGGGCTCGAACACCATCGCCTTGGAGGCGAGGCGGCACGACTCCTCCAGCATGATCATGGTGCGGCGCACGTTGATGTAGCGCCAGTCGAGGCTGTTGCCGTCGAGCGTGCGCGCGCCCCACACCAGCACGCCTTCGCCGATGAAGGTGCGGATGGCGTTGATCGACTTGCCCTGCGTGGTGACGTTGAGGTCTTCCTGCTCCTCGCTGGAGAGGTTGACGGCGGGCGAGACCACGCCGTTCAGGCTCACGTTGGCAGGCGCCTTCCACACGCCGCGGCTGTTGTCGACCATGGTGTAGACGCCGGCCATGGCCGCGCTGGGCGGCAGCAGGTTGATGCGGTTCTTCAGCTCGGCCATCACGGTGTTGAAGAGCGTGCTCATGGCGCCCAGGCTCTTGTTGAGCAAGGCCTTGTTGGCCTCGATGTCGTTCGCGCTCAGCGCGGGCGAGACGGTGCTCCAGTCCTTCTGGATGTCGTCGAGCGCGGCGAGCTGCTGGCGCGTCTTGGGCGGGGTCTTGTCATCAGCCGCGGCGGGCAGGCCCACGTCCTGCTTGATCAGGGAGACCAGCAGCTCGGGGTTGGCGATGTTCTCGTAGCTGAGGTCGCGGTCCTGCACGACGGTGGTGTGTACCCAGGGGTAGTAGGCCGAGGCGAAGTCGAGGTAGTTGATGCCCAGCGCGCCGCGGAAGTTCTCGATGCAGTCGCCGGCCGGGTCTTGCCGGCTCTTGTCGCCGCCCCACACGTCGAGGATGGCGATGCGGTTGCGCATGCGCCCGCCGCAGTGCGAGAGCATGGCCTGCTGCACGCTGACGGCGTCGGCCTGCGCCAGCAGCATGCAGTCGGGCACGACCACCATGGTCGGCTCCTGCTCCTTGATGAGCGGCTCGATGCCGGCCATGAGCTTGTCGGCCGCCACGTCTTCCCTGTAGTTGCCCACCGACACCACGTAGCACGGGCCGCCGCCGTTCTGGAAGAAGTGCAGCAGCCCGTAATAGAGCAGGAAGCGGCCGCCTTCGGCACCGGCCTGCTGCGCCAGCAGGTAGTTCTTGCCACCGACCGAGACGGCG
>NZ_DASSRA010000123.1:0-11310 GCF_035702065.1 Rhizobacter sp. | reverse complement strand
CAGGTCGCGGTTTTACCGGGTCCCTGGGGGGATGTTCAGCTTTATCGGCCAACCCGTTGTCACAGCGTCAGATTCCGGCCTGGGCCGGTCCGTCCTGCAGAGCGCCCTCTGCCCGCCAGAAAGTCAAAAGGGTTAGCTCCTTGCGGAAGCTAACCCTTTGATCTCTTTGGTCGGGGTGGCGGGATTCGAACTCGCGACCCCTTGCACCCCATGCAAGTGCGCTACCAGGCTGCGCTACACCCCGACGTAAGCCACGCAGTATAGCCTGAAATCGGCAGCCTTCCGGCTCACACCACGAGCAATCCGCGGATAGAGATCAGCTCCTGTCGCATCTGAACCATCGACACCTCGCTGGTGACGACCTCGGGAACAGGCAGCTCTTCGATCGGTGCGGCGACATCGTCCTCGCCCATCGGCTCATCGGCGAATTCGGCCGGCTCGGGCTCCTTGCCATTGACACCAGGCGCATCTGCCCGTGCATGAACCAGCTCGGTCAGGCGATTGCGGGCACCACTGATCGTGAAGCCCTGCTCATACAGCAGCTCGCGGATCCGTCGTATGAGCAGCACCTCGTGGTGCTGGTAGTAGCGGCGGTTGCCGCGCCGTTTCATGGGCTTGAGCTGCGTGAACTCCTGCTCCCAATAGCGCAGCACGTACGGCTTCACGCCGCACAAATCGCTGACTTCCCCGATGGTGAAGTAGCGTTTGGCTGGAATGGCGGGAAGCGCTTTCTCCATTTAAATCAATAAGATCGGGAGAGAAAGCTAGACTTTACTCGAAGTCGTCTCCCGCCGGGCTGTCGCCTTGCACAACCCCCTTAAGTTTGTGGCTGGCGTGAAATGTGACGACATTTCGCGCCTTGATGGGGATCGCTTCGCCCGTCCTGGGGTTGCGGCCCGGGCGCGGCGCCTTGCGCCGGATGTTGAAGTTGCCAAAGCCCGACATCTTGACGTCATCTCCAGCAACCAGCGTGCCGTGGATGATGTCAAAGAAGGCTTCGACCATGTCTTTGGATTCACGCTTGTTGAGCCCCAGGCGCTCGAACAGCAGCTCCGCCAGCTCCGCCTTGGTCAGCGTGGGCGTCTCCAGCGTGGGCAGCAGCATCACGCGCTCGGGGGGCTTCTCGTCGGGAGGAGTGGTGGTCATTCGGAATTTCGTGTTCAACCCCGCAGGCGAACGCCCAGCCGGGACTGGAGTGCCTTCAGGACTTCGGACTTCACGGCCTCGATGCGTTCGTCCGTCAAGGTGGTGGTGTCGTCGAGCACCTCCAGGCGAATCGCCAGACTGCGCTCGCCGGCCGCCATGTCACTGGAAGCACTCGTGGGCTTGTAGACGTCGAACAGCTTCACCGAGCGGATCAGGCTGGCATTCGCCGACTTCACGGTATCGATGAGCGCATCGTGCGTCACGCTTTCGCCTGCGATGACCGCAATGTCGCGCCAAGCCGACTGCTGGCGCTGGATGGGTTGGAAAACGGGCACCTCGCGCTGCAGCAGGGCGGCAGCATCGAGTTCGAAGACGATGGGTGCAGTCGGCAGTTCATAGCCCTGCCGCCAACGCGGATGGAGTTCACCGATGAAGCCGATGGCTTGCCCGTCGATCTCCACACGGGCAGAACGCCCCGGATGCAGGGCAGGATGCTCAGTCGGCACAAAGCGCGCCATACGCGGAGCCAGCAGCGCCTCGATGTCACCCTTTACATCGAAGAAGTCGACCGGGCGCTCCTTGGCTGCCCATTGCGTTTCGTCGGCGCTGCCATAGGCCAAGCCAGCGATGCGCACCGGCTGGTCGATGCCGGCCACCGAGAAACTGCCGTCGGGCGTGGCGGCGTTGCGCTTGAAGACACGGCCGAGTTCGAAGACACGAACACGCGTGGCCTTGCGCGCCAGGTTGAACCGCAGCACCGCCACAAGGCCACCGATCAGGCTGGAGCGCATCACCGACAAGGGGCTTGCGATGGGGTTCAGCACGCGAATCGGCTGCTCATTGCCCGCGAGTTCACGCTCCCAGCGTTCTTCGACGAAGCTGAAGTTGATCGTCTCCTGGTAGCCGAGCATCGCCACTTGACGACGAAGCGCATGCGGACTGCGCTGCGCTTCGGGCCGGACACGTGCCGTAACCGGCGCGAGCGGAGCAGTTTCAGGCAGCGTCTGATAGCCCAGGACGCGGATCACTTCTTCGATCAGGTCTTCTTCGATCTGCAGATCGAAGCGCCAGCTTGGCGGCGTGACGGTCAGCACGCCCGGCGCAGCCGTCACCGGCAACCCCAGGCGCTCCAGGATCCCGGCACATTGCTCCTGCGTCACCGGCATGCCGATGACCTTGGATGCACGCGCCACACGCAGGCTGACTGGCTTGCGCTCGGGCACGTTGACGAGCTGATCGTCCATCGCGGACGGTTCGCCACCGCAGATGTCCAGGATCAGCTGCGTGATGCGCTCGATGTGCTCGACGGTCAGGGCTGGGTCCACACCCCGCTCGAACCGATGGCTGGCGTCGGTGCTGAAGTTGTAGCGCCGCGCACGACCCGCCACCGACTCGGGCCACCAGAAGGCGGCCTCGACGTACACATGCCGCGTGTCGTCGGACACCGCGGTGGAATCCCCACCCATGATGCCCGCCAGCGACTCCACAGCCTCGTCATCCGCAATCACGCCCACGCTCGAATCGAGCTCGATGGTGTTGCCGTTCAGCAGCTTCAGGCTTTCACCCGCACGAGCCCAACGGACGGTGAGGCCGCCATGGATCTTGTCGAGGTCGAAGATGTGCGAAGGCCGGCCGTACTCGAACATCACGTAGTTCGAGATGTCGACGAGCGCCGTGACCGAGCGCTGCCCGCAGCGGGCAAGCCGGTCCACCATCCAGGCCGGTGTGCTGGCCTTGGTGTTGACGTTGCGGATGATGCGGCCGGAGAAGCGGCCGCACAGGTCCGGCGCCTGTACCTTCACCGGCAGCTTGTCGGCGTGCACCACACGCGTCGCCGGGAACTTGGGTTGCAGCAGCGGAGCCCCGGTCAGCGCCGCGACTTCGCGGGCGATGCCGTAGACGCTCAGGCAATGGCCGAGATTCGGTGTGAGCTTGAGCGTGAACAAGGTGTCGTCCAGGCGCAGGTGATCGCGGATGGACGCACCCACCGGCGCATCATCTACCAGGATCAACAGGCCTCCGTGATCCTCCGAGAGCTTGAGCTCTCGGGCCGAGCACAGCATGCCCTGACTCTCGACACCGCGCAGCTTGCCTAGCTTGATCAGGAAAGGTGCGCCGCCCTCTTCTGCCGGCGGCAATTGCGCCCCCACCAGCGCGCAGGGCACCTTGATGCCGGCGCGTACGTTGGGCGCGCCGCAAACGATGCTGAGGGGCGTACCCGTTCCCACGTTGACGCGGCATACATTGAGGCGGTCGGCATCGGGATGGCGGGTGACTTCGAGCACCTCGGCCACCACCACCTGGCTGAAGGGCGGTGCGACGGGGCGCAACTCTTCCACCTCCATGCCAGCCATGGTGAGCGTCTCAGCCAACTGCTCGGTGGAAATCGGTGGGTTGCAGAACTCGCGCAACCAGGACTCAGGAAATTGCATCTCGTGTCTCTGCCTTACTTGAACTGCGACAGGAAGCGCAGGTCACCTTCAAAGTACAGGCGCAAATCGTTCACGCCGTAGCGCAGCATCGTCAGCCGGTCCGGCCCCATGCCAAAGGCGAAGCCGATGTAGCGCTCTGGGTCCAACCCAAAGTTGCGCACCACCTTCGGGTGCACCTGGCCCGACCCGGCCACCTCGAGCCAACGCCCCTTCAGCGGGCCGCTGGTGAAGGCGATGTCGACTTCAGCCGAAGGCTCGGTGAAGGGGAAGAACGACGGCCGGAAGCGCAGCTGCAGGTCGTCCGTCTCGAAGAAGTTGCGGAAGAAGTCCGTGAAGACCGATTTCAGATCCTTGAAGCTGACGTTCTCGCCGATCCACAGACCTTCGCACTGGTGGAACATGGGGGAGTGGGTGGCATCGCTGTCGATGCGGTAGGTGCGGCCCGGCGCAATGACGCGGATCTCGGGCATATTGGCCTGCCCTGCGTGCGAGGCCGCATGAGCGCGCGCATGGCGAACCTGCATCGGCGAGGTGTGAGGGCGCAGGTTGAGCCAACGGCCTTCGGCGTCCTTCATGTCGACGTAGAAGGTGTCCTGCATCGAGCGGGCCGGGTGGTTCTCGGGGTTGTTCAGCGCCGTGAAGCTGTACCAGTCGGTTTCGATCTCTGGGCCATCGGCCACCTCGAAGCCCATGGAGCCGAAGATGGCCTCGATGCGCTCCATGGTGATCGAGATCGGGTGCACGCTGCCGGTTCCACGGCCGCGCCCCGGAAGGGTGACGTCGAGTGCTTCCGCCTTGAGTTGCAGCGCCAGTTCGGCATCGGCCAACGCCTGGCGACGGGCATTCAACGCCGCCTCGATCTGCTGCTTCGCCGCGTTGATCTCGGCACCACGCGCCTTCTTCTCCTCGGGCGGCAACGCGCCCAGCGCCTTCAGCAGTTCGGTCAGCCGGCCAGCCTTGCCGAGGTAGCGCGCCTTGGCATTCTCGAGATCGGCGGGTGCCATGGCCTGCGCAAAGTCGGCTTGCGCGGCTTGCACCAGTTGATCGAGGTCGTTCATCGGTTCAGTGATCTGTCTCGGACAATAAAAAAGGCCGCACACGAGGTCGGCCTTTGAGAGCTTGCCTCAAGCAGCCGGAGCCGCCCGAGGGCTTGCTGTGGCGCCAGGCTGTACGACACCTGGCGCGATCACGGCATTCAAGCGAGCTGGGCCTTCACCTTCTCGACGATGCTGCCAAAACCGGCAGGATCATTCACAGCCATGTCGGCAAGAACCTTGCGGTCGATGTCGATATTTGCCTTCTTCAGGCCAGCCATGAACTTGCTGTAGGTGACACCCAGGCCCCGGCTCGCCGCATTGATACGGGCAATCCAGAGCTGACGGAACACACGCTTCTTCGTGCGGCGATCGCGATAGGCATATTGCCCAGCGCGCATGACCGCTTGTTTGGCGATGCGGAATACATTCTTGCGACGGCCACGGTAACCCTTGGCCAGAGCGAGAACTTTCTTGTGACGAGCACGTGCGGTTACACCACGTTTGACGCGAGGCATGTCTTTTCCCTTCTAGAAGTGATCAGAGGCCAGCGAACGGCAGCATCTGCGCCATACCGCCCATGTTGGTCTCGTGGACGGAGGCAGCACCGCGGAGGTGGCGCTTGTTCTTCGTCGACTTCTTGGTCAGGATGTGGCGCTTGAACGCTTGACCGCGTTTCACAGTACCACCCGGACGCACGCGAAAGCGCTTTTTGGCGCTGCTCTTGGTCTTCATTTTGGGCATGAACTGCTCCTTCTAAATTGCTCCTGCAGGCGCCCGCAAAACAACTTGCGTTCTTGTAAGCCTGCAGAGGCTTCTTGCGGCGCCCTGGCGACCAAACCAGAGCACCGAACTCTTCAAACCATCACGACCGCTTCTTGGGGCCTAGAACCATGATCATCTGGCGCCCTTCGAGCTTGGGCATGTTCTCAACCACTGCCACATCAGCCAGCTCATCGCGAATACGCTCCAGGAGGCGCATGCCGATTTCCTGGTGGGTGATTTCGCGGCCGCGGTAGCGCAACGTCACCTTGCCTTTGTCGCCGTCTTCGCCGATGAAGCGCCGCAGGTTGCGCATCTTGATCTGGTAGTCGCCCTCGTCCGTGCCTGGGCGGAACTTGACTTCCTTGATCTCGATGACCTTCTGCTTCGACTTCGCTTCTGCCGCGCGTTTTTGCTCCTGGTACTTGAACTTGCCGTAGTCCATCAAGCGGCACACGGGCGGATCGGCCTGGGCGGCGATCTCGACCAGGTCCACATCCAGCTCGCCGGCCATGCGCAAGGCTTCTTGCGTGGAGACGATACCCAGCGGTTCGTTGTCGACCCCGTTGAGCCGGACTTCCGGCGCCATGATCTCGCGGTTCAGTCGGTGCTTGCGCTCCACGTTGGGAGTGCGGCGGTCAGCAAAAGTAGCGATAGTTCAAATCCTTCAGCGGACTCCAAGGCAAGGGAATCCAATAACCATCAAACGCGTGCCCTGCTGTCAAACCCGATTGGCAATATCGCCTGCGATCTTCGCTTGGAAGTCTGCAAGAGACATCACTCCGAGGTCTTGGTTGCCACGAGCGCGCACGGCAACAGCCCCGTTTGCCTTCTCCTTGTCGCCAACGACGAGGAGGAACGGGGCCTTTTGCATGGAATGCTCGCGGATTTTACGGGTAATTTTCTCGTTGCGCAAATCGCTGTCGACTCTAAGCCCTTGTTTTTGAAGCATTTTCGCTACCTCACGGGCGTAATCGGCCTGATCGTCGGTGATATTCATCACCACGGCCTGCACCGGAGCCAGCCAAACCGGCAGGGCACCCGCATGCTGCTCGATCAGGATGCCGATGAAGCGCTCCAGGCTGCCGACGATGGCGCGGTGCAACATGAGGGGGCGGTGGCGGTTGCCATCCTCGCCCACGAAATCGGCATCCAGGCGCTCGGGCAGGTTGGGGTCGACCTGGATCGTGCCGCACTGCCAGGGGCGGCCGAGCGCGTCTTTCAGCGTGTACTCGATCTTCGGACCATAGAACGCGCCCTCGCCTGGCAGGTACTCGAACTCGCAGCCTGACGCGCGCAACCCCTCGGCCAGGGCTGCTTCGGCCTTGTCCCAGCTTTCTTCGGTGCCGATGCGGTTGTCCGGCCGCGTCGACAACTTGTAGATGATGTTGGTGAAGCCGAAGTCCTTGTAGACCTTCTGCAGCAAGGTCGTGAACGCCGTCACCTCGGCCTGGATCTGAGCCTCGGTGCAGAAGATGTGACCGTCGTCCTGCGTGAAGCCGCGCACGCGCATGATGCCGTGCAGGCCACCCGTGGGCTCGTTGCGGTGGCACTGCCCGAACTCGCCATAGCGCAGCGGGAGCTCGCGGTAGCTCTTGATACCCTGCTTGAAGATCAGGATGTGGCCCGGGCAGTTCATCGGCTTGAGCGCGTAGTCGCGCTTCTCCGACTCCGTCGTGAACATGTTCTCGCGGTACTTGTCCCAGTGGCCGGTCTTCTCCCACAGGCCCTTGTCCAGTATCTGCGGGCCCTTCACCTCCAGGTAGCCGTTATCGCGGTACACGCGGCGCATGTACTGCTCGACCTCCTGCCAGATCGTCCAGCCCTTGGGGTGCCAGAACACGGTACCGGGTGAATGCTCGTCAATGTGGAAGAGATCGAGCTCGCGGCCCAGGCGGCGGTGGTCGCGCTTCTCGGCCTCTTCGAGCATGTGCAGGTATTGCTGCAGTTCGTCCTTGGTGGCCCAGGCCGTGCCGTAGATGCGCTGCAGCATCTCGTTGCGATGGTCGCCGCGCCAGTAGGCACCAGCCACCTTCATCAGCTTGAAGTGCTTGAGCTTGCCCGTGCTGGGCACATGCGGGCCGCGGCAGAGGTCTTCGAACTTGCCTTCGCGGTAGAGGGACACGTCTTCGTTCGCCGGGATGCTGGCGATGATCTCGGCCTTGTAGTGCTCGCCCAGACTCTTGAAGTAGGCGACGGCCTCGTCACGCGGCAGCACGCGGCGCTCGACCTTCTCGTCTTTCTTCGCCAGCTCGGTCATCTTGGCTTCGATGGCCGCCAGGTCTTCGGGCGTGAAGGGGCGCTTGTACGAGAAGTCGTAATAGAAGCCGTTCTCGATCACCGGGCCGATGGTCACCTGGGCCTCGGGGAACAACTCCTTCACCGCGTAGGCCAGCAGGTGGGCCGTGGAATGGCGGATGACTTCCAGCCCGTCGGCATCCTTCTCGGTGACGATGGCCAGCGGCATGTCGTGCTCGATGCGGTAGCTGGTATCGACGACCTTGGCGTCTACCCCCTGCCCCACGCGGCCGGCCAGCGCGGCCTTGGCCAAGCCGGTGCCGATCGACGCAGCCACCTCGGCCACGGTGACCGGGCCATCGAACTGACGCTTGGAACCATCGGGCAGTTGAACGGAAATCATGATGAGGAAACTCCAGAAACAAAAAAGCGCGGGGTGAGCCGCGCTTTCGAGAGATGACGAGAAGAGACTTGACGGAGCCGCGGCCGACTAGAGCTGTACCTGCCCGGTCGTAGTTCGCGGTGTCATAACCATGGTGCCCTTCTCGCTCTTGTTCGTTGAAAGAACTCGGATTGTAGAGCAGCGCCTACCCCCGCGCCGTGTACTCCGAGAAGATGCCCACCTCGACATGCCGTTTCACCTCGCGCAGCCCGCTGGCTTCCAGCGCGGCCAGCACCTGGGGTGGTGCCACGCAGGCGTCGATGGTGTCCCAGTAGTAGCGCCACAGCATGGGGGTGGCAGGCGCCTTGGACACGAAGCGCGCCACCAGCGGCGCGGCACCGCGCATGTAGGCCTTGAGCAAAGCCGTGGCCACGCGGCCGCTGGGGCGGGTGATCTCGAGGATCAGCAAGCGGCCACCGGGCTTGAGCACGCGACGGAATTCGGCGCAGGCCACCGAGAAATCGTCGATGTGGCGCAGGGCATAGCCCATCACCAGGAAGTCGACCGACTCCTTCGGCACTGGAATCTCTTCGGCACGGCCGATGCGGCACGACACCTCGGCCGGCAGACGGGCCTGGGCCATCATGCCGGCACTGGGATCAACACCCACTAGGCGACCCGGCTCCTGGGTGATGCGCAGGATCTCCTGCGACACCAGCCCTGTCCCCATGCCCAGGTCGACTACCTGCATGCCCGGCTTCAGCCCGGCGCGCTGCAGGGCCATGCGGCGATAGCGCGAACCGGTCCCCAGGCCGAGGATGCGTTCGATGCGGTTGTAGTCGACAGCCGTGTCGTCGAAGGTCGTGCGCAGGAAGCGGTTGCGGGCTTCCAGGTCACCACTCGCGTAGTAGCTCGGCAATGGGGCGTGGGGCAGGTGAACGACGCCCTCGTTCTTGCTGGAAGCTGGTGTGGTGGGTTGCATGGGATGTTGAGAGCCAGGGGGGCCTTAGGGAGTTCCGCTCAGCTCTTTCGTCGGCGAGCCAGCGGTAAGCACGCCGCCCAGGCCTTGCGTGGGAGTGCGCAATTTCCCCACGGCTCGCCCCGGGCGTCAAGCACTCAGAGCGGCTGCGCGTCGATGGGGCGTCCGTTGCCGACGATCTCGGCGAACTCGTCGCGCAGGCGCTGGCTCTCGGCCACTGCGCGCGACCAGGCTTTCACCCGCGCAGGGATGTCTTTGTCGTAGAGCTTGAAGTCAGCGCGGTCGGGCAGCTTGCCGTTGGGGAGCGTCTTGATCCACTCGACGCTGGGCGACAGCACCACCACATTGTCCAGGTGCGCACTGGCGCGGTGCCGATGCTTCAGCGCCTTGTCGAGCCAGCCGGGAATCACCTCCTTCTGGAAGTGCGGGTACAGCGCCAGGCCGTCGCGCATCGAGGCGTAGTTGAGGTGCAGGTGGTAGTCGGTGATGCCGCCGTCCCAGTACGCACCATGCGGCGCGCCCGGGATGTTGTGCACGGCATCGAGCCAGAACGGGATGGAGCAGCTCGCCAGGATGCTGGGCTGCAGGTTGGCCTCGTTCAGCGCCACTGTATGGCTGCGGTAGTCGTGCAGATGGAGCGGCAAGGCTTCGCGCGGGTCGGAGAACACCACCCGTTCCAGCCATGCGCCCATGGCCTTGCGGCTGACAACATTGGCAGCAAACGCGCCCAGGTAGCCGAGCGGCGTCGTCAGCTTGGACAGCCGCCGCCCCTCGCGCTTGAGCACGTGCCGGCCGCGGCTGGTGAAGACGTGAAGGCGGAAGCGCGGGTGGGCGAGCACCTCGGCCTCGCGACCAGCGAAGGTCTCGGACAGCTTGGCCCCGAACACCTCGCTCACGTGCGTGGGCGTCGGCGGCTTGCCGTTCTTGTGCTCGTACTCCTGGCGGATGTAGTCATCCGCCATGCGGGCGAAGGCCTGCTTTGGTTCGTGCAGACAGGCTGTCGCCATGCGCCAGGCGCCGATGGACGCGCCAACCAGGTGAACCGGGTGATCCGTCCCAGCCAGCCAGTCACCGAAGATGAACTGGTCGAGCGGGCTCAGCACCAAGCCTTTGGGGCCACCGGCTGCACCCGGAATGACGCGCACGTCCTGCGGACGCAGCCCCTGCTCGCGCAATGCCTTGAGCGCGCGCGGGCCGGCGTGGACCTGCAGGACTTTCATGCGTGCCCGCTCAACGCTTGGTCTGCAGTTTGGCGAATGCAGCCGCCATGGCCGAAGCTCCCTGCGGCTGGACCGGCGCACGTTGCCCGCCCTGGGCCCGCTCACCACGCGCCGGCGGCCGGTAGCTGTTGTCACCCCGCTCGCCACGCGGCGCGGGTGTGGCATCGAGCTTCATGGTGAGCGAGATGCGCTTGCGCGCCAAGTCGACCTCCAGCACCTTCACCTTGACGATGTCGCCGGTCTTCACCACTTCGCGCGCATCGTTGACGAACTTGTTGCTGAGCTGGCTCACATGCACCAGGCCGTCCTGGTGCACACCCAGGTCGATGAAGGCGCCGAACTGGGCGACGTTGCTCACCGTGCCTTCGAGCGTCATGCCGGGCTGCAGATCCTTGATGTCTTCGACGCCGTCGTTGAAGCGCGCGACCTTGAAGTCGGGGCGCGGGTCGCGGCCCGGCTTCTCCAGCTCGGCCAGGATGTCCTTCACGGTGATGGCGCCGAACTTGTCGTCGGCGAAGGCATCGGGCTTGAGCGAACGCAGCACGTCGCTGCGGCCCATCACCTCACCGGCCGGCTTGGCCACTGCCTTCAGGATCTTCTCGACGACCGGGTAGGTTTCGGGGTGCACGCCCGACTGGTCGAGCGGGTAGTCACCACCGCGGATGCGCAGGAAGCCCGCGCTCTTCTCGAAGGTCTTGGCACCCAGGCCGCTCACGTCAAGCAGTTGCTGGCGGTTGCGGAAAGCGCCGTTGGCATCACGCCAGCGCACGATGCTGCCCGCCACCGCCGTGCTCAAGCCCGACACGCGCGCCAGCAGCGGTGCAGACGCCGTGTTCAAGTCGACACCAACCGAGTTCACGCAGTCTTCGATGACCACGTCCAGGCTCTTGGCCAGCTCGCTCTGGTTCACGTCGTGCTGGTACTGGCCGACGCCGATGCTCTTGGGGTCGATCTTCACCAGCTCGGCCAGCGGGTCTTGGAGGCGGCGCGCAATGCTCACGGCACCACGCAGACTCACGTCGAGCTCGGGCAGTTCCTTGCTGGCGTATTCGCTGGCCGAGTACACCGAGGCGCCCGCCTCGCTCACCACCACCTTCTCGATGTGGGTGCCCGGCGC
>NZ_DASSRA010000122.1:0-2664 GCF_035702065.1 Rhizobacter sp. | reverse complement strand
TCCGGCGAAGACGCGCGTGCCGGTCCCGCCGGTGGTCACCTGCTGCATGGCGTTCATGATGATCTTCACGTGCTCGGGCTGCAGCAGCAGCGGGTCGAGCGCCGCATGTGCGACCTCGCGCCGTTCGCGCGTGACCACGTCTTCCACCTCGCGCACCAGGCGCGGCTTGTAGCGCTGGCCACCCGAGACCAGCGTGGACACGGCGCTCGCCAGCTGGAGCATGGTGAAGTTGTTGTAGCCCTGGCCGATGCCCAGGGAGATGGTCTCGCCGGCGAACCACTTCTGCTGCTCGGGCTTCTTGTAGGCGCGCCGCTTCCACTCGGTCGATGGCAGCAGGCCGGTCAACTCGCCTTCGATGTCGATCCCGGTCTTGCGGCCGAAGCCGAAGGGTTCGAGCTGGTCGTGCATCACGTCCACGCCCAGGTCGTTGGCCAGCGAATAGAAGTAGACGTTGCTGGAGAGGGCGATGGCGCGCGTCATGTCCACCGGGCCGAGGCCGGTGTCGCCGTGGCTGCGGAAGGTGTGGTTGCCGAACTGGAAGGTGCCGCCGTCGTAGATGATCTGCGTGGGGCTGCGCTTGCCGGTGTTGAGCGCGGCCATCGCCATGAAGGGCTTGAAGGTGGAGCCGGGCGGGTAGGTGCCGCGCAATGCGCGGTTCAGCAGCGGCTTGTCGATCGACTCGTTGAGCTCGCGCCACGAGTCGGCATCGATGCCGTCGACGAAGAGGTTGGGGTCGAAGGTGGGCTTGCTGACGAAGGCCAGCAGTTCGCCGTTGCGCGGGTCCATCGCCACCAGCGCGCCACGGCGCTCGCCGAACAGCTGCTCCACCAGGGCCTGCAGGCGGATGTCGATCGACATCACCAGCTTGTTGCCGGGCGTCGGCGGGTTGCTCTTGAGGCGGCGCACCGCACGCCCGCCGGCGCTCGTTTCCACCTCTTCGAGGCCGGTGATGCCGTGCAGGTCGGCCTCGTAGCTCTGCTCGACGCCGAGCTTGCCGATGTATTCGGTGCCACGGTAGTTGTCGAGCTGCTCCTCGGGCCAGTCTTCCATGGCCGCCTTCTCGGCCTGGTTGATGCGCCCGATGTAGCCGATCAGGTGGCTGCCCACCTCACCCAGCGGGTAGTTGCGGAACAGGCGCGCCTTGATGTCCACGCCGGGAAAGCGGAAGCGCTGCGCGGTGAAGCGCGCCACCTCCTCGTCGGTGAGCTTGGTGCGGATGGGCAGCGACTCGAAGCTCTTGCTTTCTTCCATCAGGCGCTTGAAGCGCTTGCGGTCGCGCGGCGTGACTTCGATGATGGCCTCGAGCGCCGCGATGGTGGCCTCAAGGTCGTCCACCTTCGAGGGCATGATCTCCAGCGTGTAGGCCGAGTAGTTGTTGGCCAGCACCACGCCGTTGCGGTCGACGATGAGGCCGCGGTTGGGCACGATGGGCACCACGGCAATGCGGTTGTTCTCGGCCTGCGTGGCCAGCTCGTCGTGGCGCACCACCTGCAGCAGCACCAGGCGCGCCGTGAGCAGGCCGAAGGCGAGCAGCACGAAGGCCGCTGCCGCCAGCAGCCGCGTGCGGAACTTGCCCAGTTCCTGCTCGACATTGCGCAATTCAGTCATGTCACCCGCCGGTCACAAGGGCCGATTCTGATCCGGATCGGGCGGCCTGCGTTGGGGCGCGAGCAGCAGCAGCGACACGACCGGCCACAGCAGGCTTTCCGCCACCGGCGCCAGCATCACTTCCCAGCCGGGCAGCATGCCGCCGACCAGCATGCGCACCACCATCGACACCGCGTGCGCGGCGACGAACAGCGGCAGGATCTGCAGCGCCTGCGAGAGCACGCCGAACCACAGCAGGCGGCGGTGGATGGTGATCGCGAAGAACGACAGCAGCGTGTAGGCGAGGGCGTGTTGGCCCAGCACCGCGCTGTCGTGCACATCCATCATCAGGCCGAACACGAAGGCGGCGCCCAGGCCCACGCGCCGCGGCTGGTGCACGTTCCAGAACACCAGCACCAATGCCAGCAGGTCCGGCAGGAAAGCGGTGCGGCCCAGCGGCACGAGGTTGAAGGCGAAGGCCATCAGCAGCGTGAACCACATGAACAGCGGGTTCACCGGCAAGAGCAGCTGGTCGGAGCCGCGCGGCATCATGCGGCAGACCCTCCGGGGCGACGCATCGTCATCTGCGGGGCCCTTTCTCTTTGTCCTTCTTCCCCGCCTTGAGCAGGGGCTCGGGTGCCGGCTCGGCCGGCCGCGGCGGCATCTGGATGCCCACCGGCTCCAGCACCAGCACGTGGCGCACGCTGTCGGGCTCGGCCAGCGGTGCAAGCGCGATGCGCGCAAAGCCGGAGTCGACGCGCCGGTCGACGCTCACCACCTTGGCCACCGGCACGCCCGCGGGGTAGATGCCATCGACGCCCGACGTGGAGAGCACGTCGCCCACCTGCACGTCGGCGTTGCCGGCCATGAAGCGCAGCTCCAGGCCCGCTCCCGCCGAGTTGCCGAAAGCCGCACTGCGCGCCTGCGTGCGGCTGTTGAGCACGGGAATGGCGGCCTCCTTGTCGGTGAGCAGCGTGACTTCGGCGCTGTAGGGGTAGACGCGCGTCACCTGGCCCAGCACGCCCACCTCGTTGATGACCGGCGACGACACCACCAGCCCGTCGCGGTTGCCGCGGT
>NZ_DASSRA010000121.1:0-4301 GCF_035702065.1 Rhizobacter sp. | reverse complement strand
CGGGATCCACTGGCGGTGGACGCCCCGGTGCTTCGTCGGGCAGTGGACCCCTGCCTTCGCCGGGGTGACAGAGCCGCAGGAACCGCACTTGCCCGTGCACTGCAGCACGGCGCCCCCCGATTTGAGGTAACAGCCCACGGGTAAACCCTTGAATCAGGCACGCAGATTGCGCCGTAATCACAGATGTGGGCCCGGCGGTGGGCGCGCGCGGGAGTTGTCGTGGTGATGTGGTCGGTGGTGCGGTGGGTGATCGTGGTCGGGCTCGCACTGGCAGCGGGCATGGCACATGGCGAAGGCATCGTCGACGTGCTGGAACGCTCGCAACAGGTGCGCCTGGACAGGCTGCAGCTGGTCGCGTCCGACAACCCGCGCGCCCTGAAGATCCGGGCCAGCTTCGAGAAGCTGCTCCACGGCCTGGGCCCGGTGCGCACCGTCGAGCTGCGCGTGGTCCGCGGCGACACCCTCGCCGAGACGCTGAACGGCCACGTGGTGGTCGCCCACGAGAGCCTGGGCGACTGGCCCGAGGAAGACCGGATGTTCGTGCTGGCGCACGAACTCGGCCACGTGGCGCTCGGCCACTGGTCGCAGATGGGCAGCGTCTACCAGAAGTGGGTGCCAGGAGCCGTCACGCCGGAACAGACCGACGCCGTCGCCGCCCTGCTGGGGCGCGAGGCCTCCAGCCTGGCCCACCAGCACGAGTACGAGGCCGACGCCTTTGCCGCACGCACTCTGCACAACCTGGGCAACCCGCGGCCGGACCTGCGCGCCATCTTCACGCGCCAGGGCATCACCAAGGACACGCCCACCCACCCCGGCACGCAGAAGCGGCTGGCCTCGCTGCGCGCGGCGGAGGCCAGCTTGCCGCCAGGGCGCTAGCCGCCGGCCTTCCCGCGGGGTCTCTCGCACAGCATGTAGACGGCCGGGCCATCTGGCGTGACGACCGTCTTCACACGCCTGAACCCCGCCTTCTCGTAGCAGCGGATCGCACGTGCATTGTCCGGCGACGGATCCGTCTGCACCTTCGTGACCGACGGGTCGGCGAACAGGTGTTCGAGCAGCGCCCGCACGAGCCGCGTGCCCAGCCCCTGGTCCAGGAGCGATGGTTCACCGATGGACTGGTCGATGCCACGCACACCGGGATCGGTCTCGTCTTCCCACCAGCCCTCCCCGCTCCCCAGGGCGACATACGACTGGGCGTAGGCGAACGGCACGCCGTCGACGGACGCGATGTAGGGCGTCACCCCGTCGCGTGCGAGGACGCTGGGGAGGTACTGCTCGCGCACTTCATCGAGCGTGGGTTGTTCGTTCCCCCACCACACGGCGACGTGGGGCCGGTTCAGCCAGGTGTGCAGCAAGGGCAGGTCGTCTTCTCGCATGAGCCGGAGTTCGACGGTCTGGCCAGCGGGCAGGCCGTTCTCGCCGCCCTCATCGATCACCGACCAGCCAGCCTGCAGCGCATGCGCGCGCAGATGCGGATCGGGCCGCACCGCCACCGGGTGCGACACGGCCTGCAGCAGTGGCAGGTCACTGCGCGAATCCGAATAGAACCAGCTCTGCGTGAACGCCTGCAGGGCGAGAGGAGGCGCCTGGCCGGCCAGCCAGGCCTGCACGCGGGTCAGCTTGTGCTCGCGGTAGCAGGGCTCGCCGTCGATCTCGCCGGTGTAGAAGACGCCTTGCTGCTGGGCCTCGGTCGAGACCACGTGATCGATGCCGAACAACCGCGCGAAGGGGCCCGCAATGAAATGCGTGGTGGCGGTGACGAGCGCGCACAGGTCGCCGGCGTCGCGGTGGCGCGCGACCAGCGCCAGCATGCTGGCCGGCACGTGTGCACGCATCTCGGCCTCGAAGTCGCGGCCCCAGGCCTCGATCTGCGCGCGCGGCACCGTCGACAGTGGCGCCACGGTCACCCGGTGCATGGCGTGGATGTCCAGCGTGCCCGCCACGTACTCGAGGCAGTAGCCCAGGTAGACCTCCGGCGCCTCGAGCGGCAGGGCACCGCGCGCGACGAGGAAGCGCGTCCAGGCCATGCCGCTGTCGAAGGGGATCAGCGTGTGGTCCAGGTCGAACAGCGCCAGCCTCATGGGCGGTTCATGCGCAGGCCGGCTCGCGCGCCAGGCCGGTGAGAAAGCGCGCCTTCAGCAGGCATTCGTCGAACTCGTCGTCGGCCTGGCTGTCGAGCACGATGCCGGCGCCCACGCCCAGACGCGCCGGCCGCAGCCCGTCTGCCTCGGCCCCGAGCGTGAGCGTGCGGATGGCCACGCTGAGGCAGAAGTCGCCCAGGCGTTTGTCACCGCGCGGTGCGTCGACCCAGCCGATGGCGCCGCAGTAGAGCCCGCGCGGTGTGGTCTCCAGGCCGGCGATCAGCTCCATGGTGTGGTGCTTGGGCGCGCCGGTGATCGAGCCGCAGGGGAACACCGCGCGCAGCAGCTCGGCAAAGCCGACCTCGGGCTTCACCTGCGCCTGCACGGTGGACGTCATCTGGAACAGCGTGGCGTAGGGCTCGACCGAGAACAGCGCCGGCACCTTCACCGAACCCGTCTGCGCAATGCGGCCGAGGTCGTTGCGCAGCAGGTCGACGATCATCAGGTTCTCGGCCCGGTTCTTGGTGTCGAGCGAAAGCAGGCGCGCGGTCTCGCTGTCGCTCTCGGGTGCCTCGATGCGCGGCGCGGTGCCCTTCATCGGCCGCGCGGTGAGCAGGCCCGAGTCGTTGCGCAGGAAGAGCTCGGGCGAGCAGGAGAGCACGTGCGTGTCATCCGGCAGCGCGATCAGCGCGCCATAGCCCACCGGCTGGCGCGCCCTGAGTGCGCGGTACAGATCCAGTGGCGGGCCATAGGCGTCTCCGTGCAGTCGGTAGGTGTAGTTGACCTGGTAGGTCTCGCCGGCGCGGATGGCCTCGTGGATGCGCGCGATGGCCCGCGTGAAGCCCGGCCGGTCAACGCTGGGCATCAGGTTCGTCACACCACAAGGCTGCTCGCTGCTGCGCGCGGCCAGCCAGCCGTCGACCTCGTCGCGCGACAGGCGCCGCAGTGTGCGGAACATCAGCACGCGCAGTGATGACGCATCGTTGGCGCCCAGTACCGCATGCCCGGCCCGCATCAGCTTGGCGCCCCATTCATAGTCGGCCAGCACCACGGCATGCAGGCCGGCGCGCTGGTCGGCATCGACGCGCGCCCACAGCGCGTCGAGCGTGGCTGGGTCCACGCAGCGGTGCTCGCACGCAAAGCCGGTGTAGAGGCGGCTCAGCGGGTCGGCCCGCGTGGCGTGGCAGTCGTCGAGCAGTGCGAACACTTCGCTCATCGGTCGTTCAACTCCAGTCGTCCATGTCGTGCTTGATCTTGTGGCGGTTGGCGATCAATTCATCCACCGAGGGCTCGTTGTTGAGCGCCCGCCTGATCGCGAGTTTGGTCGCCTCGTGGTTGGTGCGGTACATGTCCTTCTTGTCGAGGTTGGCATCCTTGGCGCAGCGCGGGTCGATCCACACCAGGCTGATGATGCACAGCTCGTTGGCCATGTCCTTGGGGATGGTGCCATCGATCAGGCAGTCGACCACCGCATCGGCCGTGGCGCTCTGCACCACGCCGCCGAAGAGGTCGATGTTGGCCATGTCCTTCAGCGTGACCTTGGGCACGAGGATGGTCGCCGGCCGCACCAGCTGGTTGCAGGCGCGGATGGCGAACATCGCCGTGTGGCCCTTGCTCTGCGCCATCATGTTCGCGAAGGCCTGGCCGACGGGCCCGTCGGTGCGGCCGATCAGGATCTCGGGCATGGCGTCGGTGAACTGGCCCTCGCGTGCGAACACGGTGGCTTCGCCGGCGTGGAAGAGGTAGGTCTTGGTCATGGGTTGCCTCAGGGGATTGGAAGAAGGATTCAGCGGACCACGATGAGTTCACCCCGGCCATCGGACGCCAGGTCGCCCAGGTGGCGCACGATGGATCGCGAGGGCAGCGCTGCAAACGGCCCGCCGTGGCGTGCCAGATCGCGCGCCAGCAGCTGCCAGAACACGGCGGGGTCGACCAGCGCAGGCACGAAGGTCGGCGCGATTGTCGGTGCCGCCGTGGCAAACACCACGCTGCCGCGCCGCATGCCGTAACCCACGTGGGTACCCGCCTGCCCGCCGATGGCGATGCTGCCGGCCACCATGCGCGAGGCGAGGAAGTCGCCCGCGTTGCCGAAGACGAGTGCCGTGCCGCGCCGCATGCGGTCGCCGAAGCGCTCACCGACGTTGCCCTTCACAAGGAGCGTGCCCCCGCGCATGCCGTCCATGCTGCCGGGCAGGGTGCTGGCGGCGAAGTCGCCCGCAT
>NZ_DASSRA010000120.1:0-7374 GCF_035702065.1 Rhizobacter sp. | reverse complement strand
GCTGTCGCCGCCGGCGGCGCTGCCGTGCCACACGTAGCGCTGCGGCGGCAGCGGGCCGTCGACGACCTCGGCCACGTCCTGCAGGAACACCGGCTTGCCGCGGCGCACGCCGACCACCAGCTCGCCCACGTCGCGCGCATCGCGCAGGTAAGGCCCGGCTTCGAGCGCCACCGCGCGGTCGTTGCCCAGCAGTTCGCCGACCGGCGCGCCCAGGTGGGCCGATTGCAGCGCCTGCCGCAGGTCGGCCACGGTGACGCCGGCGCCCGCCATGCGGGCCGGGTCGATCTCCACCCGCACGGCGCGGCCGGGGCCACCGACGGTGGCGACTTCGCGGGTGCCGGGAACGCGCTTGATCTCGGCCTCCAGCGTGTGGGCCACGCGCTCCAGGTCGGAGGGGCCGGTGTCGCCGTCCTTGGCGTAGAGCGTGAGGGTGACGATGGGCACGTCGTCGATGCCCTTGGGCTTGATGATCGGGTCGCCCACGCCGAGCCCGCGCGGCAGCCAGTCGGCATTGGCATTCACCGTGTCGTACAGCCGCACCAGCGCCTCGGTGCGCGGCACGCCCACCTTGAACTGCACGGTGATCACCGCCAGGCCCGGGCGCGACACGCTCATCACGTGCTCGGTGCCGGCGATCTGCGACAGCACCTGCTCGGCGGGCGTGGCCACCATCTGTTCCACGTCGGCCACCGACGCCCCGGGGAAGGGGATCAGCACGTTGGCCATGGTGACGTTGATCTGCGGCTCTTCATCGCGCGGCGTGACCATGACCGCAAAGGCGCCCAGCAGCAATGCCACCAGCGCCAGCAGCGGCGTGATCTGCGCCGACTGGAAGAAGCGCGCGATGCGACCCGAAATGCCCATGATCAGCGCCCCCTTGCCGCGGCTTGCGGGTCGAGCGCGACGCGCTCATCGGCCTTCAGCCCCGACAGCACTTCGACCTGGCCGTCGGTCACGGGGCCGAGCCGCACCTGGCGCAGCAGTGCGCGGCCGTCGGCGCCGATCACGTACACGCCGGTCAACTCGGCGCGGCGCACCACGGCGCTCGCCGGTACCGCGATGCGCGCACCGCCGGCCTTGGCACCGGGCAGCCACGCGCGGGCGAACATGCCGGGCGACGCCGCCGTGCCGGCGGGGAGGTCGAGGCGCAGCTGCATCGTGTGGGTGGCCGGGTCCACCGCCGGCAGCAGCTGCCAGCGTGCGGGCGCGATGCGCGGCTGGGCCAGGCCCGGCACTTCGGCCAGGGGCGTGCTGTCCGGCGCGGGGGCGGCCGTTTGCGGTACGGCGGCGGTCACACGCAGCGCGGCCGGGTCGTACATGGTGAGCAGCGCGCGGCCGGGCATGGCCATGTCGCCGAGCACCACCGAGACCTCCGAGACGATGCCGTCATAGGGCGCCTTCACCGTGTAGAAGCCCGACTCGGTGCGGGCGGCCTCGGCCGAGGCCAGCTGGGCGGAGGCTTGCGCCTGCGCCGACTTGTATTGCGATTCGGCGCGCTCCAGCGCCGCCTGGCTGATGTAGTTCTTCTGGAAGAGCTGCTTCTGGCGCTCGAACTCCTTGGTGGCGGCGTCTTGTGCGGCATTGGCGGCCTGCACCTGTGCCGTGGCCGCGGCCGCCTGCTGCTGCGCCGCGCGGGCGTCGAGCCGCAGCAGCACCTGGCCCGCCTTGACCCGGTCGCCGGCCTTGGCCTCCAGCTGGACCACGGCGCCGGGCACCTGGGCGGCCACGACCGTCTGGCGCACCGCCTCGACCACGCCGTCGTAGGCGGCCAGGCGGCCGTCACCTTGTGCGGCCACCGTCACGCTGGCCAGAGGAGGGGCAGCGGGTTCTGCGGCATGCGTGGCCTGCAAGCCAGCGGCCAGCAAGGCGGCGATCCCCAGGCTGGCCGCCAGCCAGCCGGCGAGCGGGTGCTTGGCTGTGCAGTGAAGGGGCATCGGTCGAGAGTTCATCTTCAGGTTCTCCGGCAGCTTGCAATCGGCTGCGATTGGTGAGAGTATTTAGCTAAGTAATTAAATAGTCAAGTGCAAAAGTTCGGAATCTTTGTCGCGAAAGGCAAACGATGAGGCATCATCAGCAGCCCCCACCCAACTCCTGCCCCACCATGGAAGGCTTGCCACCCGAAGCGCTCAGCCAGGTCGCGTCGTACTTTCAGGCGTTGTCGGAACCGACGCGCCTGCAGATCCTCAACACGCTTCGCGGCGGCGAACGCAACGTGGGGGAGCTCGCCCAGGAGTGCGGCTATACCTCGGCCAACATCTCGCGCCACCTGTCGCTGCTGATGCAGCACGGGCTCGTGGCGCGAGAGAGCCGCGGCAACTCGGTCTACTACCGCATCGCCGACGATTCGGTCTACGCGCTGTGCGACCTGGTGTGCGGCAGCATCGCCCGCCGTCTCGACCGCAACGCGCAGGAGCGCAAGGCGTTCGTGCGTGCGGGGCGGCCGGTGCGCGCGACCAAGGGCTGAGGCTTCCATCTTCGGCTTGAGGCGGGTCTGCCGTCCGTGGGTTGGATGGTCGGGTGAACAAGCCGATTGAATCCAGGAGATTCACGCCGCCTGTTGATCTGGGTCAGACGCGCCGTCTCGCCCGACTGCGATGCTGGTTGCGGCGCCGCCTGTCCCAGCGCTGCGGCTGACCCTGACAGGAGAGTTGACATGACCCACAACGAGGGCAAGGCCCAATGACCACCGAAACAATCACCGTCGATCTGCAGCAGCAGAACGGCTACCGCTTCCTGGCCAGCTATGCCGATGGCGTGCCGTCGCTGCTGTGCGACGAACCCCCGCCCCTGGGCGAGGGGGCCGGCCCGTCGCCGGTGCAGTTGCTCGCCACGGCGGTGGGCAACTGCCTGAGCGATTCGCTGCTCTTCGCCTTGCGCAAGTTCAAGCAGCAGCCCGAGCCGCTGTCGTGCCGCGTCACGGCGCAGGTTGGCCGCAACGCCGAAGGCAGGCTGCGGGTGACGGGCATGCTGGCAGAGCTCACGCTCGGTGTCGAAGCCACCCGCCTGGAGCACCTCGACCGGGTGCTTTCCCAGTTCGAAGCCTTCTGCACCGTCACGCAGAGCGTCGCAGCGGCCTTCCCGGTCGAGGTGCGTGTTCGAGACGCTGCTGGCTCGCAGCTCAAATAGAGAACGCCACTGTCAGACCTTGCAGGTTGACCGCATGCGCCCCTCGCATGCAGTATCCCCAGCCGACTCACCCGGTGCATCCGCCGCTGGTGAGCACATAAGAAGTTGGGCAGGGAATGGCGGGCGATGAACAGTGTGATGGCCGAATTGAGCGCGTCCATGCGGCGCAGCTCGCATGCCGGGGAACCCCGGGAGCGCTGGTCCGACAGCGTGTGGCAACACATGTTCGAGCAGATGGCCGACATCTGCATCTGGGTGGAGCCGGGCAGCGGACGCATCATCGGCTGCAATGCGGCCTTCGTGGACTTCTTCCAGTACAAGCGGGCCGAAGTGCAGGGCCTTGCCCTGTCGTCGCTGGCCCAGCCTGACGACCTGCGCACGTCCGAAGCCGCCTGGCTCGCCATGGCGCGCGGCGACGAGCTGTCCGACACCGATGTGACGGCGCTCGCCAAGGACGGCAGCGCGGTGCGTGTCAGCGTGCGCTCGTCGACCATCCTGGGGCGCGAGGGCAAGCGGGTCTGCGGCCTCACCGTCTGGCGCGACATGCGCCAGCGCCACGAGTCGGAGCGCGCGCTGGTCGACAACCGCCGCCGCCTGCAGACCCTGGCCTACGAGCTGACAGTGGCCGAAGCCCGCGAACGCGGGCGCATCGCCCAGGGCCTGCACGACGAGATCGGCCAGCTGCTCGCCATGGCCAAGCTCAAGCTGGCCGAGTGGGGCGCCTCGGCGCCCACCGAAACGCCGCAGCGCGACGCCGTCTTCCAGGACGAACTGCGCGAGCTCCTGTCGCAGGCGGCCCGGGCGGTTCGCTCCGCCACCTTCGACTTGAGCTGCCCGCTGCTGCGCCAGTTCGGCCTGCAGATGGCCATCGAGAGCCTGGGCGACCGCATCGAACGCTCCAGCGCCATGGCCGTGGCGGTGGAAGGCGCTCTGCCTGCGCTGCCGCTGCCCGAAGGCGTGCTCGCCGTCATCTACCGCGTGGTGCGCGAACTGGCACTCAACGCCCAGAAGCACGCCCAGGCGCGCCAGTTGCGCATCACCCTGGGCGTGGATGGCGAAGGCCTGTTCGTCCGCGTCCAGGACGACGGGCAGGGCTTCGACTGCACACCGCTGCCGCCGTCTTTCGGCCCCGAGGGCGGCTTCGGGCTGGTCAGCGGCGAGGCACAGATGCAGGCCATCGGCGGGCGCATGGCGATCAGCTCCCGTCTCGGCCACGGCACGTGCGCGACTGTCTCGCTGCCGCTCCCCGCCTGAACCCAATCTTTCAGGAAGCACCTCATGTCCATCAACATCGTTCTCGCTGACGACCACCGCATCGTGCGCGACGGACTGAAGTCCCTGCTCGAAAGAGAGGCCGACATCAAGCTCGTGGGCCAGGCCTGCGACGGCCTGGAAGTGCTCAAGCTCGCCCGCGAGCTGCAGCCCGACCTGGTGGTCACCGACCTCTCCATGCCCGGTCTCAACGGCATCGAGACCATCCGCCGCCTGCGCGGCGAGTCGCCGCAGATGCGCGTGCTGTGCCTGTCGGTGCACGACGAGGCGCGCATGGTGCTGGCGGTGATCGACGCCGGCGCTGGCGGCTACGTGCTCAAGGACGCATCGTTCCAGGAGCTGGTGCAGGCCATCCGGCGGGTGATGGCCGACCAGATCTACCTCAGCAGCGACCTGGTGGGCATCGTGGTGGAGCAGTACCGCAACCGCCACGCGCCGCAACCCGCAGCCGCTGCCTCACCGCTCACGCCACGCGAGCGCGAACTGGTGCAGCTGTTCTCCGAAGGCCACTCCACCCAGCAGATCGCCGAGCGCCTGCACCTGAGCGCCAAGACCGTGGCCACCCACCGCGAGAACATCATGGGCAAGCTGCACATCCACAGCATTGCCGAGCTGACGCGCTTTGCCCTGCGCGAAGGGCTCAGTTCGCTGGATGCGCCGTGCCGCGCTCCATCCACCGAGCGCCGGGCCAAGCCGCGCGCCAGCCACTGAAGGCAAGGCTGAACTCAGCTTTTCCCACCCCGGCTCTCAGACATTGACCGATGGCGCCGGCCGCGGGGCGGGCGCAGCCTAGGCACGCACCGAACATGCCCGGTGCCCCTCTGTGCCATGAGCCTACGCATCGCCCTGGTCGACGACCACGCGCCGTTCCGCGCCTGCGTGCGGCAGCTGCTGGCCCAGCACGGCTTCGAGGTGGTGGCCGAGTGCGACGAAGGCACGCAGCTGCTTGACGCCCTGGCGCGCACCCGGCCCGACGTGGTGGTGCTCGACGTCTCCATGCCCGGCATGGACGGCCCGCAGACCGCGCGGCACCTGCGCGCCCACCACCCCGGCGTCCGCATCGTGGCCCTGTCCATGCACGACGACCCGCGTGTCGTCGCCGCCATGGCCGCAGCGGGTGCGCAGGCCTACCTGCGCAAGGACGACGCCTTGCCCGACCTGCCGCGCGTGCTGCACAAGCTCGCGGCCTCGGGAGATGAAGAAGGGTCGCCTCCGCTTTTCTGAATGCCGATCTCAGCATCCGACCGATACCTCGTGTGCGTGGCCATCGCTAACGTCTCCCTCATGATCGACTCCGCCATCGGCCTGATCGCCGCACAACTCAACCAGGCGCTGCGGCGCGCCTTCCAGGTGGGTGAGGACCTGGTGGTCGTCTCCAACCTGGTGGAGCAGGACGGCGGTGTGGCCCCCACGGTGGCCAACAAGCTGGCGGTGTTCCTCGTCAACCTGGAGCGCGAGACCTTGCCGTACCCCAACGGCAGCCGGCCCAGCCTGCCCAGCGAGCGCATGGCGCTCAACCACCCGCCGGTCTACCTCAACCTGCTGGTGATGTTTGCCGCCAACTTCGGCGGCAACAACTACCCCGAGGCGCTGAAGTTCATCTCCAGCACCGTGGCCTTCTTCCAGGGCCGCCCGGTGATTGACCACCAGAACACACCCGAGCTCGACCGTCGCATCGACAAGCTGGTGCTCGACATCGAGAACCTGAGCCTGTCCGACCTGAGCAACCTGTGGGGCATGCTCAGCGGCAAGTACCTGCCGTCGGTGCTGTACCGCGTGCGCATGGTCACGGTCGACAGCGGCCAGCTCGCCGGCCAGGCCCCGCTCATCGGCCGCGCCCGCACCGGCGTGCACGCCTGAGACCATGGAGACAGGCCGCTACCTCCCATTGCTCACCGTCGAGGTGGAGCACGCCTACTTCCCCGACGGGCTGTGCCACGGCCTGCGCTTCGTGCCGCTGGGCGATGGCGTGCAGCGCTTCGAGGCCGCCGGCGGCCTGGTGCGCGAGACGGCGCGCGGCGTGGCGGTGTACGGCGACGGCGAGGCCCGCGACGCGCTGCGCCTGCTGGTGGCCGATGCGAGCGAGCCCCTCAGCCTGGGGTGGAGCGTGTACGCCGACGACCCCACCTTCATCAACTACACCGATGGCCTGGTGCGGCAAGGCGAGGGCGTGCTGGTCTTCGACGGCGCACAGGCCGCCGACGAAGGCGAGGGCGTCTGGCGCCTGCAAGCCGAAGCGTCCGACGCCGAACCGGGCCTCGGCCGCCTGCCGCCCTTTGCACGCATCCGTCTCAGCCTCGACGCCACCGCCTTCAGCGAGACACCGCGCCTGCGGCGCTACCGCCTGCCGCTGCAGGCCCGCGCCACGGTCTGGAAATACTGCCTCTTCGGCGACTGGGGCAGTGAGGCGGTGCAGATCGTCGACCTCGCCAACGAAGCCGAATTCGACGCGCCGGCGCCGGAGCAGCTGGTCATCGGCCGCACGGCCCTGGCCATCCGCTCGCGCGGGCGCATCGCCTTGCAAGAACGATCCGAGCGGCGCTTCCAGTTGCGCGGCCGGAGCGCCGGCGCCGACAAGGTGCTGGTCAAGCGGCTGCCCGTTGCCGGGGCCAGCCTGTTCTCTCGAGAAATCATCGCGGGCGTGCCCACGCTGGTCTCCGAAATCTTCGTGCATCGCTAATCGCAAACGCTAACCCAGACAGGAGGCCGTGATGGGCTTGATGAAAACTCCGGGCGTCTACATCGTCGAGAAGAACGCCTTCCCCAACTCCGTGGTCGAGGTGGCCACCGCGGTGCCGGCGTTCATCGGCTACACCGAGCGCGCCGACAACCGTGGCAAACCCTTGACGGGCAAGCCCTGGCGCATCACCTCGATGGCCGAGTACCACCAGTACTTCGGCTTCGGGCCCACGCCGCGCTTCGAGATCAAGGAGAAGACCACCGAGAGCGACGACGCCGCCGTCTCGGTCGGTGGCA
>NZ_DASSRA010000119.1:0-15003 GCF_035702065.1 Rhizobacter sp. | reverse complement strand
CACGGCCCGGTGGCGGCCGTACCTGAGATCGAGGCACAAGCTTGGGGCGCCTTGGTGACGGGCGTGCGCGACTACATCGGCAAGAACGGCTTCCCGGGCATCCTCCTGGGCCTGAGCGGCGGTATCGACTCGGCGCTGGTGCTCGCCATCGCTGTCGATGCGCTGGGTGCCGACAAGGTGCGCACCGTGATGATGCCTTCGCCCTACACGGCCGACATCTCCTGGATCGATGCCCGCGACATGGCACAACGCCTCGGCGTGCGCTACGACGAGATCTCCATCGTGCCCATGTTCGATGCGTTCAAGCAAAGCCTGGCCAGCGAGTTCGCCGGATTGAAGGAAGACGCGACCGAAGAGAACATCCAGGCGCGCATCCGCGGCACCTTGCTGATGGCCTTGTCGAACAAGTTCGGCTCCATCGTGCTGACGACCGGCAACAAGAGCGAGATGGCGACCGGCTACTGCACGCTGTATGGCGACATGGCGGGCGGTTTTGCAGTGATCAAGGACGTGGCCAAGACCCTCGTCTACCGGCTCGCCGATTGGAAGAACGCCCAGGGTGCCGAGGTGATCCCCCGGCGGATCATCACCCGCGCCCCCTCGGCCGAGCTGCGCCCCGACCAGACCGACCAGGACAGCCTGCCGCCCTACGAGGTGCTCGACGGCATCCTGCAGCGCTACATGGAAGACGACCAGAGCATCGAGCAGATCGTCGCCGCCGGCTATGCCGCGGCCGACGTGGAGCGCGTCACGCGCCTGATCAAGATCAACGAGTACAAGCGCCGGCAGGCGCCCATCGGCATCCGAATCACCCACCGCGCCTTCGGGCGCGATTGGCGCTACCCCATCACTTCGAAGTTCCGCGCTTAAACTACCCGCATCTAATTGCCCTGGAGACCGCCATGAAACAGATCACCGCGATCGTGAAGCCGTTCAAGCTCGAAGAAGTACGCGAAGCCTTGGCCGACGTGGGCGTCACCGGGCTGACCGTCACCGAGGTCAAGGGCTTCGGGCGCCAGAAGGGGCACACCGAGTTGTACCGCGGCGCCGAGTACGTGGTCGACTTCCTGCCCAAGGTGAAGGTCGAGGTTGTCGTGAAGGACGGCGACGTGGAGCGCTGCATCGAGGCCATCGTGAAGGCCGCCAAGACCGGCAAGATCGGTGACGGCAAGATCTTCGTGACGGCGGTCGAGCAGGTGGTTCGCATCCGCACCGGTGAAACGGACGAAGCCGCTGTCTGAGCACCCCTTCGCGTCGAGACAAAGCCCGCTGTACGCGGGCTTTTTTGCGCCTAGATGCGGCGGTAGTCGTCTGGTGCGGTGGCGCGCCCCGCCTGCTCGCCGAGGCGCTGCAGCAGTTCGGATGGATCGCTGCCCGCCTGCAGCAACTGGCGCTGGGCGGGCGGCACGAAGCCGTCGGCCACCGCTTGGTCCATGAAGCCGAGCAGGCGGTCGTAATAGCCTTCGACGTTGAGCAGCCCAACGGGCTTGTCGTGGTAGCCGAGCTGGCGCCAGGTCCAGACTTCGAACAGCTCCTCGAAAGTGCCGATCCCGCCGGGTAGCGCGAGGAAGGCGTCGGCGCGCTCGGCCATCATCTGCTTGCGCTGGTGCATGGTGTCGACGACATGCAACTCGGTGAGGCCGGGGTGGCCGAGTTCACGCTCCATCAGCGAATGCGGGATCACGCCGACCACCGGTGCGCCGGCGGCCAGGGCGGCGTTGGCCACCGTTCCCATCAGCCCTGCGTTGCCGCCACCGTAGACGAGTTGCCAGCCCCGCTGGCCGATGAGCGCCCCGATGCTTCGTGCGGCCAGCTCATACGCCGGGTTGCCGCCGGTGCGCGAGCCACAGTACACGCACAGCGACAGTCTGCTCACAGGAAACGGTGCCACAGCGCAGCACCCCACAAGCCGGCGCACAAGACCAGCGACAGGAACACGGCGGCACTTGCCAGATCCTTGGCACGCTTGGAGAGATCGTGCAGTTCGAAGGACACGCGGTCGATCGCGGCCTCGATGCCCGAATTCAGCAGCTCGACGATCATGACCAGCAACACGGAGCCCACAAGCATTCCGACTTCAACCCAGTTGCTGCCGACCCAGAAGGCGGACGGAATCAGCACCACAGCGAGCCAGACCTCCTGGCGAAATGCGCTCTCTCCGAGATAGGCCGTCTTCAGCCCTTCGAACGAATAGCCTGTGGCGCGGATGACCCGGTCCAGACCGGTGCGCCCCTTGAATGGATTGCTCATGGGCGGCGATTGTGCCCTGAGCGTCGAGGCCACCTACCGCGCGCGGCGAGGCTCGTTCGGGGCGATGAGCAGCCGTGTCCCGCAGAGGATGTCGTGCAGGAACTGGCGCTGCGGCAGCAGCAGCGAGAGCAGGGCGTAGGCTGCAATGCCGACCGCCAAACAGGCGGCCACGGTGCGAGGTTGCTCGCGTACGTTCCAGTGGTTCAGCGTGGCCACGATGCCGGCTGGAGCGACCCACAACCAGCTCAGGATGTAGCGGCCGGCAGCCAGACCGGGGCCCACGGGCTGGCCATCAGCGGTGACGAGGCGGATCTTCCAGGTCTGCATCGGCAATGTCTGGCCGCGGGTCGACCAGAACCAGGTGAAGTACGCTCCATACAGGAGAAAACTGAACACCTCGAGCACGAGATCGCTCTGCCGAGAATGCTGCTGGCCGGTGACGGCCACGATGACGGCGCCCAGCGCGCCAGGAATCAGCAGCATGCCGAAGAGGATCAGGCCTTCGTAGGCAAAGCTGGCTAGGCGGCGCAGCAGGCTGGGAACCTCTGCAACAGAGGTTGGCGCGACCGGAGTGCCGGTCATTGGCGGGGCGAACTGGGGCTCGACGCGGCGGCTGAGCGGGTGGCGGCGCCTTGCGGCCCGCGCTTGGGCAGCAGCGTCGACTGATCGACGAAACCGGAGGTCACGGCGATCTTGGGCAACCCAGCCGGCTGGTGGGGCGGCGGGCTGGGGCGCTTGTTGATCAGGTTGGTGGTGGCGCCCGGCTGAGCCTGGGCCACAGTCGGTGCCACCGGCTTGGGGCGCGGGGCATACGATGGGTTGGGCACCACGTTGGACTTGGTGCCGGCTGTGTTGGAAGGCTGCTCAGGGGTGGCCGACTTGCGGGCCGCCAATTCCTTCTGCTGTTCCGGTGGCAGGGCCTTGTAGGCTTCCCAACGGTTCTTGCGCTCCTGCGCCGGGATCTGCTGGGCTTCCTTGTAGTTCATGCGGGCCTGGCCACGCTCCGGGGGTGTGAGCTTCGCCCACTCTTCCATGCGTGCCTGGATGCGGGCTTGCTCGTCGGGCGACATACTCGGGAACTTGTGGGCGATGTCCAGCCACTTGGTCCTTCGTTCCGAATCGATGTTTCCCCATTCCCGTTCGAGCGGGCGGAGTGCGTTCTTTTGTGCTGGTGTCAGCGAGGCCCAGGAGCCACCCCCGGCTCCAGCCTGGCCCGCTGCTCTGACAACCACGGGCGCCGGCCCCGTCTGCGCCATGCTGATCGAGGGCAACGACAAGGAGGCGAACAACACCCAGCCCGCGCAGGCAACAACGCGCTGCGCTAATTCACGCCGAGAGAGCGGCATCGGCCGCAGAGGGTGCATGGCGGTGCAGGTCAATCGTCGTGAGGGGCCTTCAGAAACTCCACGAAACCCGGGTCACTGTAGGCGGAAGGGGGCAGGTCATCCGCGAGCAGGGAAGCGTCGATCTCTGCCGCGGCGGCGATCTGGTTGCGGTCGTGCAGCTTCTGAATCAACACCAGGCCGCCCAGCAGCGCGATCAGGGGGATCAGCGCCACCACCTGAACCCACCAAGCAGAACCTTCGTTTCCGCCGCGACCCAGGGAGAGCGTTGCCCCCGAACCTACGACGACCTCCGCTTTGGCAGCCGTTGCGGTGCGCGCTACGCGGGCACGGGCCAGAGCCTGCTCGCGGGCAAAGCGCAGGCGCTCGGCCACGTCGGGCGACAGGTCGGCCGCACGCTCCGTGAGGGCGGCGGTCAAGCGGAATGCAAGCCGGGCCTCCTGGGCGTCCAGTTCGGCCGGTGCGTAAGGTCGTAGTTGGGCGGTGCTCATAGCTCAATCCCCTTTGCCTTCAGAGCATCGGCCAGTGCATGAACTGCCCGGGAGCAATGCGTCTTGACGCTTCCCTCCGAGCAACCCATGACAGCCGCCGTCTCGGCGACATCAAGTTCTTCCCAGTAACGCAGCAAGAAGGCCTCTCGTTGACGTGCAGGCAGCCTGGCCACCTCGCCGTCAATGGCAAGCAGGATCTGCGCCCGAGAGACGGATTCTGCGGCGCTCTCCGTGGCAGAAGACTCATTTTCGGACGCCAGGGTTTCCAGCAGGTCGAAGTCCCCATCCTCTCCCGCGGATTCGTACTCGGAAAAGTTGCGAACGACGGCGTTGCGGACCTTTTGGCGGCGAAACCAGTCCATGGTCGCGTTGGACAGGATCCGCTGGAACACGAGGGGGAGTTCAGAGGCAGGCCGGTCGCCGTACTTTTCGGCGAGACGAATCATCGAATCCTGAACGATGTCGAGTGCGGAATCCTCGTCCCGAACGGCGTATGTCACGCGCTTGAAGGCGCGTTTCTCGACGCTTTTCAGAAAATCCGAAAGTTCTTTGTCAGATGCCAAGGGAGACGAGCCTCAGGCTGCAAGCCTGCCGAAACGGGCGCGATTATCGCATCGTGACAGCCTCACGGAGCCACGAAGCTCGCCTGCGGTTCTATAATCCGCGATTCTTATCATCTGGTCTGAATTTGGCAGCCCGACCTGGGCGCCCGGTTTCTTGACTCAGCAGGCACCACACCCGCCTCACGAGGGCGTGGAGAGGTGCACCAATGGTTTTTCGTTAGAGAAATTCACAAAGGTTCAACATGGACATGTCTGCCGCGGAAATCAAACGCGCCGCCTCGGCGCAACCGCAATCCTCCTCCCCCGCGGAGCCGAACGGCTCCGAAATCCTGGTCCGCTGCCTTCAAGCCGAAGGCGTGAAATTCCTCTGGGGTTACCCGGGCGGTGCGGTCCTCTACATCTACGACGCGCTCTACAAGCAAGACAGCATCGAACACGTGCTGGTGCGCCACGAGCAGGCTGCCGTGCATGCCGCTGACGGCTATGCGCGGGCGACCGGCAACGTCGGCGTTGCGCTGGTCACCTCGGGCCCCGGCGTCACCAACGCCGTGACCGGCATTGCCACCGCCTACATGGATTCGATCCCGATGGTGATCATCACCGGGCAGGTCCCCACGCCGGCGATCGGGCTCGATGCCTTCCAGGAATGCGACACCGTGGGCATCACGCGGCCCATCGTGAAGCACAACTTCCTGGTCAAGGATGTGCGTGATCTCGCGGTCACGCTGAAGAAGGCCTTCCACATCGCACGCACCGGTCGCCCCGGGCCTGTGGTGGTCGACATCCCCAAGGATGTGTCGCTCAAGACGGCGCCTTTCCACTACCCAGCCTCGGTCGAGATGCGCTCGTACAACCCGGCGCGCAAGGGCCATGGCGGGCAGATTCGCAAGGCGGTGCAACTGCTGCTGGCGGCCAAACGGCCCTACATCTACACCGGTGGCGGCGTCGTGCTCGGCAATGCTGCGGCAGAACTGCGCGAACTGGTCAACCTGCTCGGTTATCCCTGCACCAACACGCTGATGGGCCTGGGTGCCATGCCGGCGAGTGACCCGAAGTTCCTCGGAATGCTGGGCATGCACGGTACCTACGAAGCCAACATGACCATGCAGAACTGCGATGTTCTGCTGGCCGTCGGCGCCCGCTTCGATGACCGCGTGATCGGCAACCCGAAGCACTTCGCTTCGGTGGAACGCAAGATCATCCACATCGACATCGATCCGTCGTCGATCTCCAAGCGCGTGAAGGTCGACATCCCCATCGTCGGCGACGTGAAGGATGTGCTTCATGAGCTGATCGCCCAGATCAAGGAAGCGCAGGCCAAGCCCGACGTGCAGTCTTTGTCCACGTGGTGGGGGCAGATCAACGAATGGCGCAAGCGCGAGTGCCTGAAGTACAAGAACAGCAACGAGGTCATCAAACCGCAGTACGTGGTCGAAACCTTGTGCGAACTGACGCGCAACCGCGACACCTACATCACCTCCGACGTCGGCCAGCACCAGATGTGGGCTGCGCAGTTCTACCGTTTCGAGGAGCCGCGCCGCTGGATCAATTCCGGTGGCCTGGGCACGATGGGTGTGGGCCTGCCGTATGCGATGGGCATCAAGCTGGCCAAGCCGGACTCCGACGTGTTCTGTGTGACGGGCGAAGGCTCTATCCAGATGTGCATCCAGGAGCTGTCGACCTGCCTGCAGTACAAGACGCCGGTGAAGATCGTGTCGCTGAACAACCGCTATCTCGGCATGGTGCGGCAGTGGCAGGAGCTCGACTATGGCGGCCGCTACTCGCACAGCTACATGGACGCGCTGCCTGATTTCGTCAAACTTGCCGAAGCCTATGGGCACGTGGGCTTGCTGGTGCAGAAGCCATCCGATGTCGAGCCGGCCCTGCGCGAAGCCATCAAGCTCAAGGATCGGACCGTCTTCCTCGACATCCGCACCGACCCGACCGAGAACGTCTGGCCCATGGTGCAGGCTGGCAAGGGCATCAGCGAAATGCTTCTGGGGTCTGAAGACCTGTGACGCGCTGAACCTCCGTCGAGGGTGTGCGTTACCGCGCCTGCCCGAAAGCCGAGGGGATGCGCTGATCGGCTTCAGCCATTTCACACCGACTCAAACTTGGACAGCGTGGCCAAGGGCCATTGGTTACCGCCAATGGCCTGAAGAGCGCGCTCAAAAGCACACATGAAACACATCATCGCCTTGCTGCTGGAGAACGAACCCGGCGCGTTGTCGCGCGTCGTCGCCTTGTTCTCCGCCCGCGGCTACAACATCGAGAGCCTGACGGTGGCGCCGACGGAGGATCCCTCCCTGTCGCGCATGACCATCGTGACCACTGGCTCCGATGACGTGATCGAGCAGATCACCAAGCACCTTAACCGCCTGATCGAAGTCGTGAAGGTCGTCGACCTGACCGAAGGCAGCTACACCGAACGCGAGCTCATGCTCATCAAGGTCCGTGCCGTCGGCAAGGAGCGCGAAGAGATGAAGCGCATGGCCGACATCTTCCGCGGCCGCATCATCGACGTGACCGAAAAGAGCTACACCATTGAGTTGACGGGCGATGCGTCCAAGCTCGATGCCTTCATCGAGGCCATCGACCGCACCGCCATTCTGGAAACCGTGCGCACCGGCACCAGCGGGATCGGTCGCGGCGAGCGCATCCTGCGCGCGTGAGTTATCACCGAAACCCCGCATTGAACTGAAGGAGTTAGAGATGAAGGTTTACTACGACAAAGACGCCGACCTGAGCCTGGTGAAGGGCAAGAACGTCACGATCATCGGCTACGGCTCGCAAGGTCACGCGCACGCGCAGAACCTGAACGACAGCGGTGTCAAGGTCACCGTTGGCCTGCGCAAGGGTGGCGCGTCGTGGGGCAAGGTCGAGAAGGCAGGCTTGAAGGTCGCCGAGATCGCTGACGCTGTGAAGTCTGCCGACATCGTCATGCTGCTGCTACCTGACGAGCAGATCGCCGCCGTTTACAAGAACGACGTCGAACCCCACATCAAGCAAGGTGCGTCGCTGGCCTTCGCGCATGGATTCAACGTGCACTACGGTCAAGTCGTGCCCCGCGCGGACCTCGATGTGTGGATGGTCGCCCCCAAGGCGCCGGGCCACACCGTGCGCTCGACTTACACCCAAGGTGGCGGCGTGCCTCACCTGATTGCCGTGCACGCCGACAAGAGCGGCAAGGCGCGCGATCTGGCCCTTAGCTACGCGGCAGCCAATGGCGGTGGCAAGGCTGGCGTGATCGAGACCAACTTCCGCGAAGAAACCGAGACCGACCTCTTCGGCGAACAGGCCGTGCTGTGCGGCGGCACCGTCGAGCTGATCAAGGCTGGCTTCGAGACGCTGGTGGAGGCCGGCTACGCGCCCGAGATGGCTTACTTCGAGTGCCTGCACGAGTTGAAGCTGATCGTCGACCTCATCTATGAAGGCGGTATCGCCAACATGAACTACTCGATCTCGAACAACGCCGAGTATGGTGAATACGTCACCGGCCCGCGCATGGTGACGGCGGACACCAAGAACGCGATGCGCCAAGTGCTCAAGGACATCCAGACCGGCGAATACGCCAAGAGCTTCATCCTCGAGAACAAGGCCGGTGCTCCCACGCTGCAGTCGCGCCGCCGGCTGACGGCCGAGCACCCGATCGAGCAAGTCGGCGAGCAATTGCGCGCGATGATGCCTTGGATCAAGAAGAATCGCCTGGTCGACCAAAGCAAGAACTGATCGCTTGCCGACAAGGCAATCAAGACTCGCCGCAAGGGCTTACCTTGCGGCGTTTTTGTTTGTCGCTGCGGTATCCTTCGCCGCTTGAAAACACCGATCAACGCTTGACACATGAACGACATGCACGATGGCGTCCAACCCGTTGCCGACGGAGAAGAGGCGCCTGTGCGCCCTCGGCGCAAGGGCATCTACATCCTGCCCAATCTGTTCACCTTGGCGGCCTTGTTCGGGGGCTTCTATGCCATCGTGATGGCCATGAACGGCCGCTTCGAGCAATCGGCCATCGGCATCTTCTGCGCCATGGTGCTCGACAGTCTCGACGGCCGCGTAGCGCGGATGACCAATACGCAGAGCACTTTCGGCGAGCAGATGGACAGCCTGTCCGACATGGTTTCCTTCGGCGCCGCGCCGGCGTTGATCATCTACGAATGGGCGCTCAAGGGCCTGGGCAAGCTGGGCTGGATCGCCGCCTTCGTCTACTGCTCATGCGCTGCGCTTCGCCTGGCCCGTTTCAACACCAATCTGGCCGTCGTCGACAAGCGCTTCTTCCAGGGCCTGCCCAGCCCGGCGGCAGCGGCGCTGGTCATGGGCTTCATCTGGCTGATGGACGACTCGGGCTTCAAGGTGGCGAACGAGGGCGAGTGGCTGCGCTGGACGGCCTTCGCCTTCGCGATGTACGCCGGCCTGACGATGGTGACCAACGTGCCGTTCTACAGTTTCAAGGACGTGAGCTTCAAGCGCACGGTTCCGTTCATCGTGATCGTGGCGATCGCGCTCGGCATCGCTGTCATCAACATCCACGCACCCTCGGTGCTGTTTGGCTTGTTCTGCATCTACGGCCTGTCGGGTTACGCCGTCTATGTGTGGAAGCGACTCAAGGGGCGGCCGGTCAGCGTGATCGCGACGTCTACCGACGAGCCCGACGAGGAAGGCCTGCACCGCTGAAAAGCTGCGTGCTATATTCGTGACCATGACGTTCTCGACCGCTCTCACGCTAGCCCTACTAGAGGTGCCACGGGCTCGCTGATCGTTCACGTCCATCGTTTTCGTTCTCAACGGCCCGTTTGCAACCAGCATCGGGCCGTTTTGCATTTGGTTTGCTGGTTGCTGTTCAACTCTCTCAAGGGATGACCATGTTGAAGCAACCGCAGCAGAAGTACCGACCCTTTGCGCCCATTGGCTTGCGTGACCGCACCTGGCCCGATGCCGTGTTGACGAAAGCGCCCATCTGGCTCAGCACCGATCTGCGTGACGGCAATCAGGCACTGATCGAGCCGATGGATCTGCCGCGCAAGCTGCGCATGTTCGAGATGCTGCTGCGCATCGGCTTCAAGGAGATCGAGGTCGGATTCCCTTCGGCATCGCAGACCGAGTTCGACTTTCTGCGCACTCTGATCGAGCGGGATCTCGTGCCGGACGATGTCACGATCCAGGTGCTGACGCAGGCTCGCGAGCCTTTGATTCGCCGTACCTTTGAGTCGCTCAAGGGCGCCAAGCGAGCGATCGTGCACCTCTACAACGCCACCGCGCCGGTGATGCGCGAAGTGGTGCTGGGCCTGGATCAGGACGGCGTGGTCGCCCTCGCGGTGGAGCATGCACAGCTCATGAACCAGCTCGCCGCCGAGCAGCCTGAGACCGAATGGCGCTTCGAGTACTCGCCCGAGACTTTCTCCGACACCGAGCTCGACTTCGCCAAGCGCATCGTCGATGCAGTGACCGAGGTCTGGCAGCCCACTCCCGAGCGCAAGTGCATCGTCAACTTGCCCACCACCATCGAACGCTCGACGCCCAACATATTTGCCGACATGGTGGAGTGGATGCATCGGAACATGGCCCGCCGCGACAGCATCGTGCTCTCCGTCCACCCGCACAACGACCGGGGCACCGGCACCGCGACCGGCGAATTCGCCTTGATGGCCGGTGCCGACCGCATTGAAGGCTGCCTCTTCGGCAATGGCGAGCGCACGGGCAATTGCGATCTCGTCAACATCGCACTGAACCTCTATACGCAAGGTGTGTCGCCGAACCTGGACTTCTCCGACATCGACGAGGTGCGCCGCTGTGTCGAGCATTGCAACCAGTTGCCCGTGCACCCCCGTCATCCATACGTCGGCGACCTGGTCTACACCTCGTTCTCCGGTTCGCATCAGGATGCAATCAAGAAGGCCTTTTCCGCGCGAAGAGAAGGCGAGATCTGGAACATGCCCTACCTGCCGATCGACCCGAAGGATCTCGGCCGCAGCTACGACGCGGTGATCCGAGTCAACAGCCAGTCGGGCAAGGGCGGCATTTCGTACTTGCTCGAAAACGAGTATGGGGTCGAGTTGCCGCGCCGCTTGCAGATCGAGTTCAGCCAGGTCGTGCAGGCCGTGATGGACGACAGCGGCAAGGAGCAGACCGCCGCCGAGCTCTGGAGCATCTTCCAGCGCGAATACAGCACGGCTGGTGCCTGGGATGCGCAGGTGGTCCACGCGACGATCTCACCCATTGCGGATGGCCAGGTGAAGCTGTCGACCAGCGTCTACGTGGATGGCCGCGGCTTGAAGGTCGAGGGGCAGGGCGCCGGGCCGATCGAGGCTTTCGTCGAGGGTGTGAACCGCCAACTGGCGAGCAAGGTGCGCGTGCTCGACTACCACGAACATGCCATCGGCAGCGGTGCCGATGCCAAGGCAGTGGCCTACCTGGAGTTGCGCATCGGCGATGGCCTCACGCTCTTCGGTGTGGGCATCGACGCCAACATCGTCTCCGCATCACTGAAGGCCATCACTTCGGGCCTGCACCGTGCCCGCCGCCAGGGCAAGCTGCAGTTCGCCCAGCCCGCGCTCGCCTAACATTGCACCAAACACAGTCCACGAGGAGCACTCCATGACCGACAAACTCATCATCTTCGACACCACCTTGCGCGATGGCGAGCAGTCGCCTGGAGCCTCGATGACCAAGGACGAGAAGCTGCGCATCGCGCGCCAGCTGGAGCGGCTGAAGGTCAACGTGATCGAGGCTGGCTTCGCCGCTTCGTCCAACGGCGACTTCGAGGCCGTGCGCGCGATCGCGCAGGCGATCAAGGACAGCACCGTCTGCTCGCTCGCGCGTGCCAACGACCGCGACATCTCGCGTGCGGCCGAGGCGCTGAAGGGCGGCAACTCCACCCGCATCCACCTCTTTCTTGCGACCAGTGCACTGCACATGGAGAAGAAGCTGCGCATGACGCCCGATCAGGTGTTCGAACAGGCCCGGCTCTCCACCCGATTCGCGCGCAATCTGTCGGAAGACGTGGAGTTCTCGCCCGAGGACGGCTACCGCTCCGACCCGGACTTCCTGTGCCGCGTGCTCGAAGCGGTGATCGATGCCGGCGCAACCACCATCAACATCCCCGACACCGTGGGCTACGCCATCCCCGAGCTCTACGGCAACTTCATCCTCGACCTGCGCACGCGCATCCCCAATTCCGACAAGGCGATTTGGTCGGTGCATTGCCACAACGACCTGGGCATGGCGGTGGCCAACTCGTTGGCCGGCGTGAAGATCGGCGGCGCGCGGCAGATCGAGTGCACGATCAACGGGCTGGGCGAGCGTGCGGGCAACTGTGCGCTCGAAGAGATCGTGATGGCGGTGCGCACGCGCAAGGACTACTTCGGCCTCGCGCTGGATGTAGACGCTTCTCAGATCGTGCCGGCCTCTCGTCTGGTGTCGCAGACCACGGGCTTCGTGGTGCAGCCCAACAAGGCGGTGGTCGGTGCCAACGCCTTCGCACACGCCTCGGGCATCCACCAGGACGGCGTGCTCAAGGCTCGCGACACCTACGAAATCATGCGGGCCGAAGACGTGGGCTGGTCGGCCAACAAGATCGTGCTGGGCAAGCTCTCGGGCCGCAATGCGTTCAAGCAGCGCCTGCAAGAGCTGGGCATCGAGATGCAATCCGAGGCCGAGATCAACACTGCCTTCGCCAAGTTCAAGGAGCTGGCCGACCGCAAGAGCGACATCTTCGACGAAGACATCCTGGCCTTGGTGATGGATGAATCGGTGACGGCCGAGCACGAGCACTATCGCCTGCTGGCCTTGTCGCAGCGGTCCGAAATGGGGGAGCGGCCGCACGCCAAGGTGGCTTTTGCCGCCGGTGAGGTCGAGCACCACACCGAGAGCGATGGCAACGGCCCGGTCGACGCCAGCTTGAAGGCCATCGAGTCGAAGCTGCAGACTGGGGCGGAAATGCTGCTCTATTCGGTCAATGCCATCACCTCCGGCAGCACAGAATCACAGGGCGAGGTGACGGTTCGACTCCAGCATGGCGGGCGTGTCGTCAACGGCGTGGGGGCCGACCCGGACATCGTGGTCGCGTCAGCCAAGGCCTACCTCGCGGCGTTGAACAAACTGCACAGCAAGAGCGAGCGCGTGGCCGCCCAAGGGTGATATTTGTCACACAGCTGACAACTCCTTAGGCAAACTTGAGGAAGACCGCGCAAGTTTTTGATCTTGCGGGGTTTTTTTCTTTCACCTACACTCTGGGCGACCGAGCGTAAAGGGGTTGTTGTGGTGGTACTTACACAAAAGTCGGCGTCGCATTTGCTGCGTGGGTTGGTTGCGCTGGCGATTGCCGTCTGCTTGCCCCTGTCCGCCGGCGCGGCGGCCAAGCCCGCCAAGAAGCGCACGACCGCTGTTTCGGACGCGTCAGTAAGCAAGTCCAAGGTCGTTGCTGTGCGCAACGTCAAGCGCACCAGCTTGCGCCGTGCCGCCTATGTCGAGCCAGCTCGCCCTTCCTTTGGCCAGCTCAATGGCTTGCATGGCACGGCCGATCCGCTGGACCTGAAGTCCAGCGTGGCCTTTGTCATGGACTCGGAGACCAATGAGGTTCTCCTCAGCAAGAATTCCCAGGCTGTCCTGCCCATCGCTTCGCTGACGAAGCTGATGACGGCCCTGGTCGTCACCGAAGCCAAGCTTCCGCTGGACGAGGTTCTGACCGTCACCCAGGACGACGTCGACACCGAGAAGGGCAGCACCTCGCGCCTGACGGTGGGCACCCAGCTCACCCGCGGTGAGATGCTCCACCTCGCGCTGATGTCGTCCGAAAACCGAGCTGCACACGCGCTGGGCCGCACCTACCCGGGTGGCCTGGATGTTTTCGTGGCTGCAATGAACCGCAAGACGACCGAGCTGGGCATGACCAGCACGAGGTACGTCGAGCCCACTGGACTGTCGAGTCGCAATCAGTCGAGCGCCCGTGACCTGGCGACCCTGGTGAACGCGGCCCACAACTACCCGCTGATCCGTGAGCTGTCGACGTCGCCCGAACACCAGGTGGCCGTTGGCCGCCGCCAACTCCAGTACCGCAACACCAATGGCTTGGTGCGCAACCCGGAGTGGGACATCAGCCTGCAGAAGACGGGCTACATCAGCGAGGCAGGTCGCTGCCTGGTGATGCAGGCCAAGCTGGCCGGCCGTCAACTGATCATGGTGTTCCTTGATTCGGCCGGCAAGTATTCGCGCATCGGCGACGCCGAACGTGTGCGCCGCTGGGTGAGCGAGATGCCCGTCACTGCGCGCATGACGGCCCCCGCGGTGGTAGTGCCGACGACGCCTGTCGTCGTCCCGGCTGCCGTGCCCATGCCTGAAGTGGCGCCTGCGGCCGCTGAACCTGCCACCGTGCGCGAGACACCCAAGGTCACGTCCTGAGTGACTGCACCTCACGAAGCAAAGAGCCCGGCACTGCCGGGCTCTTTGCGTTGTGCCCGCAGACGCGTCAGCCGCGGTGTCCCAGTGCCGAAGAGATCTGCGAGGCGGTGGACTTGAGGCGCTCCAGCCAGGCTTCTTCGAGGCGATCGGCAGGTGCAGAGATCGACAGGCCGGCAACCAGCTTGCCCTGGTCGTCGAGGATGCCGGCCGCCATGCAGCGCACACCCAGTTCCAGCTCTTCATCATCGCGCGCTGTGCCGTACTGCAGCACCTTGGAGAGCTCACGCTCCAGCGTGTTCACGTCGGTGATGCTGTTGCGTGTGTGGCCCGCGAGGCCGGTGCGCGTCGCATAGGCGCGCACGCGTTGCGGGTCGTCGTGGGCGAGAAAGAGCTTGCCGACCGAAGTGAGGTGCAGCGGCGCGCGGCCGCCCACGGCACGCACGACCTGCATGCCCGAGCGTTCGCTGTAGGTGCGCTCGATGTAGACGATTTCGTCGCCCTGGCGCATCGACAGGTTCACCGGCTGGTGGGTGAGCTTGTGCAACTCGCGCATCGGGCCCAGGGCGGCATCGCGTACGTCCAGCCGTGCCTTCACCAGGTTGCCCAGTTCCAGCAGGCGCATGCCCAGGCGGTAGCTGCCCGCCTCGGGCCGGTCGACGTAGCGGCCCACCGTCAGGTCGTTGAGGATGCGATGGGCGGTGGAGGGGTGCAACCCGGTCTGTTCGCTGATGAGCTTCAGGGACACCGGATCCTGGTGCGACGCGAGGAGGTCCAGCAACGAGAACATGCGTTCAAGTACCTGGATCGCCGGCTTTTGATCCTCTTTGCTTTTCATGGGAGCCATTCTGACGCAGTTTGACGAAATTTTGCATCGCGAAAATGGACCAGTATTTCAGGTGATTGCTGCCGCTGCTGTGACACCTGAGCGCACGGCGCCTTCCAGCGTGGCAGGGTAGGGGC
>NZ_DASSRA010000118.1:0-25333 GCF_035702065.1 Rhizobacter sp. | reverse complement strand
GCCAGCTTCAGGCCGCTCTTCTCGTCGTTCACGAACACGCGGCCGCCGGCATTGGCGCCGTGGCAGTCGGCGCAGCCGCGCGACAGGTACAGGTAGCGGCCGCGTTCGATGCTCGCGGCATCGTCGCGCAAGGCCACGGGCTGCACCTTCACGTCGAGCGTGCGGTTCATCTTGCGCTCGCCCATCTGGGCGCCGACGACGATCGCCGAGGCGGCCAGGGCCACCACGCCGAGGACGGCGATGCCGCCTCGCTTCAACCACTTGTTCACTGTGCTTCTCCTTGTGGGGGCGGCGGCGCTCAGGCGTAGTTCACCAGGCCGGCCTGCTGCGGCACGCCCACGGCGCGCGCGAGCTTGAGCCAGTCGCGCACGTCGAGGTGCGGGCGCACGGCGTCGATCACGGCGTCGAACACCGGTGCCGGGGCGTGGGTCTTGATCTCGGACAACAGGCCGGCGCGCTGCACCGGGCTCAGGGCGGGCACCATCCAGCGCATCACTTCCATGTTCTCGACGGGGTCGATGGTGGCGAGCAGGCGGTCGTGGATCTCGACCAGCTCGGCGTCGCTGTAGTGCGCCCACAGCATGGCGTTGTTGGCTGTTTCCTCGATGTGCATGTGCTGCAGGTTCTCGGCCACGAAGAGCGCCAGGTGGCGGTACAGGCGCAGCGCGAGCGCCATGCGCTCGTCATCGGGCGCGGCCAGCAGGTTGCGGCCTTCGGCGCGCAGGGCCTCGATGCTGTGGATGTGCTCCACGTGGTCGTCGACCGTGCGGCCGGCACCACCCGGCACACGCGCGGCGATGGCGGCGTGCAGGAACTCGTTCTCGTGCGCCAGGTGCTTGAGGCAGAAGTTGAGCAGTGCCTCGAACTGGGCCAGGGTGCGGGCCATGTCTTCGGCGTCGAACACGTCGACCCGGCCCACGCGCCCCAGCGTGTCGCTCATGAAGGCGCGCAGGCCCTTGTGGATGGGCTGGTACATGTCGAAGCGCGGGCCGGCGGGGGCACCGGCTTGGTGGGTGGTCGGGGCGTTGAGGGTGGCGGTGTTCATGATTCGGTTCCTTGCTTGGCGGTTGGCTGGATGCCGAAACACGCTTCGGCATGGGTCGGCAGTTTTCCGCGGCAGGGCGGGCCAGGCATCGCCTGAAGGAGCCATTGGCCCGTGGCGCGACGGGCCACCCCGCCCGGGGGATCACCCCTTCGGGGGATGGCCCGTCAGACTGGGGTGGGCGCGGCCGTGAAGACGGTCATCACGACCAGCGGCACGGCGGCGTTGTTCACGAGCTGGAAGTCGCAGTCCGGCGGCACCACCAGGGTGCAGGGCGACTGGAAGCGCAGCGGCCCGCCGTTCACCAGCAGCTTGCCGCTGCCGGCCGTCACCAGCGCCGCGAAGGCCCCGGCATGCTGCTGCAGCGGGGTGTGGGCGCCGGGCGGCAGGGTGTGCATCCAGACCTGGAAGTCGTGCACCCCGCAAGCAGGGCCGATGGCGCAGAAGAGCTGCTCGCCGGCCCGGCAAGCGGCGTCCATCAGGTGGGCGTGGTGGATCACGTACATGGCGGGCAGTGTGCGCAGCGCCCGGCGGCGCGGCATCGCCCAAAGGAGCCATTGGGCCGAGGGTGCCGGTTTTGAGATTGCGGTACCGGGCCCTATGCTGGCCGCCATGCCCGACCGGCCGTCCTCGATCGCTGCCCCCCTTGACGCCCCGCCCATGCCGCATCGAGCCATCGGCCTTGGGTTGGCCCTGGTGGCGCTGGCGGCCGGCGCGCAGGGCGTGGCGGCTGACCCCTACGCCGCCCTCGGCCAGCTTGCCCAGTCGCACCATGTGCGGCCCGGCGACGCCGCCGCCACCCGCGCACTGGCCGATGCCCTGATGGACATCGGCGCGGTCACCGCCTCCGCGCAGACCCTGGGCGCCGATGCCGACCTGGGCGTGCGCAGCCGGCTCGCCGCGCAGCGCCTGCGCTGGGCCATCGAGCTGCCGCCCCGGTCGCCCGACCCGGCGCGGCGCTTCGAGGGCATCGACCCGGTGCTGGCTGCGCTCGATGCGCTCCTGGTCGAGGCGCGTGCGGCCCTGCCGCCGGACACCGGGCTGCTGCTGCGCCTGCAACGCGACCGCGCCGTGGCGCTGCTGCACCGTGAGCGCTGGCAGGCGGTGGTCGAACAGACCGACGCCCTGCGTGCACAAGGCGACCTGCCGCTGCCGCTCTATGTGCAGCAGGCTGAAGCGCAGGCCCGGCTGGCCCTGCGCCAGCCCGCGGCAGCGCGTGCGCTCTACGACGAGCTGCTGGCACGCCTCACGCCGGCCGAGCGGGCAGGCGCGCCCGCCACCGTGCGCGAGCTGCTGCACGGGCGCTTTCAGGCCGAGGCGGAGGCCGAGGATTTCAGTGCCGCCTTCGCCACCGCCGAGGCCCTCGCAGCCGCCGACCCGCAGCCCTTTCGCCCCGAAGGGCCGCGCCAGACACCCACCGAGAACACTCATTGGCTCGATGCGCAGGTCCTGGCCGCCCGCGCGCTCAGCTACGCCGACATGCCGGTGCAGGCTGCGCAGCGCATCGCACCGCTGCAGCGCGACGCACCGGCCCTGCCGCACCTGCTCGTGACGGCGGCCGAGATCGACGCGCAGCTCGGCCTGCCGCGCCGCGCCGAGGCGGGCATCGAGACCGCCCGCAGCCTGGCGCCCGATGACTTCGGCATCCGCCTGGCGCAGGTCGATTCCGACGTGCGCCGCCACCGGCTCGCGCGTGCCGACGAACGGCTCGCGCCCCTGCTGGGCCCGGGCGAAGGCCTGCCGCAGCTGGCGCGTGTCCGGAGCGAGCTGGCGGCGCAGGCCGGGCCCCGCGTGCAGGTCGACATGTCGGGCCGCAACCAGAACGGCGAAGCAGCGCGCGCACCCACCTCCGGCGTCGACTGGGGGCTGCGGGTCGAGTCCGCGGCCTTCCAGGGCCTGTGGAGGTTGGTCGGCTTCGCCACCCGCGGCGAGGGAACCCTCGACGACGAAGACATCACTCGCAACCTCACCGGCGCCGGCGTGACGGCACACTGGCCCGACCTGAGCCTGCAGGGGCTGGCCTGGACGCAACGCGGCACCCTGGCCACGCAGGGCGCGTCGCTCAGCGGCGCCTGGGAGCCCGACGACCACTGGACGCTGCGGGCCGCCGCCGAGCGCCACTCCGCGGCGTCGCCCCTGCGCGCCGACCTTGCGGGTGTCACGGCCGACTTCGCCAGCCTCGGCCTGCGGCACGCCTGGCACGCCAGCGCCGACATCGAAGCCGAAGCCCAGCGCATGCGCTTCAGCGACGGCAACCAGCGCAGCGCCGGGGTCGTGCTGGGTACCCTCGGGCTGCTGGACCGCCCGCACCTCGACCTGACCTTGCGGCCGCGCATCGACTGGCAGGCCAACACGCGCGACGACACCTCCTACTTCAGCCCGTCCCGCGCCTGGGGTGCCACGCTGGCGGCCGAAGCGAAGCACGTGGTCTGGCGCGCCTACGAGTGTGTGTGGATCCAGCGCGCGGTGCTCACCGCGGGCAGCTTCGATCAGTCCGGCTTCGGCGGGCGCGCGGTGGGCGGGGTCCTCTACGAGCACATCTGGCGTCGCGATCCCGAGCTCGAGCTGAACTATGGTGTCGAGTGGACGAGCAACGTCTACGACGGTGACCGCGAGACGGCATGGCGAGGCTACCTGACACTTCAGTACAGGTTCGGACGATGACCCACCCCACCCGTTCACTTGCCGCCCGGCTCTGCAGCAGGCTGGCCGCAGCGTGCCTGGCGCTGGCGTGCACGGCAGGCCTGGCCGCCGATGCCGAGCCCGCCGCTTTCAACACGCGCTTTGCCGCCATCGCCTTCCACGACATCGTCGACAGCCGCGGCGAACTCGACGACGACGCTGTGACCACCGAACGCCTCGTGGCCTTCTTCGACTGGCTGCGCGGCAACGGCTGGACCGCCATCTCGCTCGACGACGTGGAGCGCGCCCGGCGCGCCGAGAAGCCGCTGCCTGAGCGCGCGGTGCTGATCAGCTTCGACGACGGCTACCGCAGCCTCTATACGCGCGCCTATCCACTGCTGCAGGCCTACCGCATGCCCGCGGTCGCGGCGCTTGTCGGCGACTGGCTCGCCGCGCCCTCTGGTGCCACGGTGCGCTACGGCCAGGTCGAGGTGCCGCGCGAGCGCTTCATCAGCTGGGAGCAGGCGCGCGAGATGCAGCGCTCGGGGCTGGTCGAGTTCGCGCTGCACACGCAGTCCATGCACCAGGAGGTGCTCGGCAACCCGCAGGGCAACCGCCTGCCCGCGGCCACCACACGGCGCTATGACAGCGGGGCCGGCTACGAGAGCGAGGCCGCCTTCTCCGCGCGCGTGCGCGACGACCTGGCGCGCGGCCAGGCGCTGCTGCGGCGCGAACTCGGCCGGGCGCCGCGTGCCCTGGCGTGGCCGTACGGCCGCTACAACGCGATCGGCGTGCGCGAAGCGCGTTCGCTCGGCTTCAGCCACCTGCTGACCCTGGACGTGGCACCTGCCGATGCGCGCCGGCCGCTGGCCATCGCGCGCTACCTGCCTACCTTCAACCCCTCCCTGGGCGAACTGGTGCTGAACCTGCAGCCCGACCCCAATGAGCTGCACCCGGACCGGCTGACCTGCCTGGACCCGGCCGTCCTGTGGACAGGCGACGCCGCACGGGACGACGAGCGCCTGGGCCGCCTGATCGAGCGCCTGCGCGTGCTGGGGCTCACGGCGGTGGTGGTCGATGCCGTGCAACGCGACGCCGAAGGGCACGTGCGGGCCGCCTGGTTCCCCAACCGCGAGTTGCCGGTGGCCGGCGATGTGCTCTCGCGCATCGCCTGGCAGCTGCAGTCGCGCGCCGGCGTGGAGGTGCACGTGCGCCTGCCGCACCGCGCCGCGTTGGCGGCGCTGGGCCGCGATGCAGAGCGCGTGCGTCGCCTGTACGAGGACCTGGGCGCGATGGTGCCGCTGAGCGGCTGGGTGCTCGAAGGCACCGCTCCGCCGGCTTCGCTCGCTTTCGACGACCCGGCTCCCCTCTTTGGCGACGCGACGCGCGTGCAGCGCGGATGGGCGCACTGGGTGACGCGCGAGCGCCGCCGTGCCCACCTCGCGCGCCTGCAGGCCGAGGGCCAGCCGGATGCGCTGGCCTGGCAGCTGGTCGCCGTGCTCGACGCGGCCCGGCCGGACATGAAACTGCTGTGGCAGTCGTTGCCGCAGTTGAGCGGCGCGGCCGGCCCTGCGCCGCATCCGCTCGCGGAGGCGAGCCTGGTGCCCACGCCGCTCGATTGGCGCGGCACGGGGCCGGCCGATCCGCGGCTCACCCGCTGGTTCACTGCCGACGTCGCCCCTGACGCCGAAGCCCTGGCACGGGCCGCGCAGGCCTTCGTGCGCCAGGGAGGCGTGTCGCTCGGCTGGTGCCCCGACGAGCCGTTCGCCGATCGACCGCAGGCGGCCGACGTGGCGCCGGCCGTGTCGGCCTCCACCTTCCCCGCCCGACGCTGAGGTGCCGACACCATGAACGCGCTTCTCGAGGTGATCGCGGCCTACTGCTTCGGCTACCCCTTCGTGATGTCGTGCTACTGGATGTCCGGCGGCTTGCTGTACCACTGGCTGCGCGGGCGCCATGAGCCGTGGCCCGAGTCGCCGCCGCAGCTTGCCGAGTACCCGCCGGTGTCCGTGCTCGTGCCATGCCACAACGAGGTCGCCCAGCTGGAGGAGACCTTTGCCGTGCTGAACGCGATCGACTACCCCGAGTACGAGGTCGTCGCCATCAACGACGGCTCCACCGACCGCACCGGCGAGATGCTCGATGCGCTGGCCGAGCGCATGCCGCGCCTTCGTGTCGTGCACCTGGCGGACAACCAGGGCAAGTCGACCGCGCTCAACTGCGGCGCTCTGGCGGCGCGCCACGAGATCCTGGTCTGCATCGACGGCGACGCCTTGCTCGACCCGCATGCGCTGACCTGGCTGGTGCGGCGATTCCAGAGCGACCCCGGCCTGGGCGCACTCACCGGCAACCCGCGCATCCGCAACCGCGCGACCTTGCTGGGCCGGCTGCAGGTGGGCGAGTTCTCTTCCATCGTGGGCCTCATCAAGCGCGCGCAGACGGTGTATGGCCAGCTCTTCACCGTCTCGGGCGTGATCTGTGCCTTCCGCAAGCGGGCCCTGCACGACGCCGGCTGGTGGGCGCGCGATGCGCTCACCGACGATGTCGACGTGAGCTGGCGCCTCCAGCTGGCCGGCTGGCACATCGCCTTCGAACCCAATGCCTTGTGCTGGATCCTCATGCCCGAGACGCTGGGCGGGCTGTGGCGCCAGCGCCTGCGCTGGGCCGAAGGCGGCACCGTGGTCATGCTCAAGGTCTTCCGCCATCTGTGGAGCCCGCGCCAGCGCTGGAGCCTCATCCCCGTGTGGGCCAGCTACATGGCGGCCACGGTGTGGGCCTACGCCATGCTGGGTGCGCTGCTGGTGTCGACCCTGGTGAGTGTGTGGCGCTGGCAAGGTGGCGTCCCGCCCATCGAGTGGCCCGGGCTCAGCCCGTTGCGGCCCGAGGTCTGGGGCACCCTGCTCGGCCTGGTCTATGTGCTGCAGGCGCTGCTCAGCATGCTGTTCGACCAGCGCTACGAGCGTGGCCTGCTGCGGTCGCTGTTCTGGGTCGTCTGGTACCCGATCGTCTTCTGGGCGATCCAGGCGTTCACCGCCATCGTGGGTGTGCCGCGTGCCCTGTTGCGCCGGCGCGGCGGGCGCGGGACCTGGGTCAGCCCCGATCGGGGAATCCAATGACGGCGCCGCGGCAGGACCGGCCCGGATGGCCGCCGCTGATCCCGAGTTCGCGTGCGCCGTGGCTGCTGCGTGTACGCGACCTGCTGCTGACCGGGGTCGCCTGGCTGGCCCTGATCTGGGAGCTGCGCAAGCTGCTGCTGGAGCTGGTGGGGTCCGTCGATCCGGCGGCGGCGGCCCGTGCGAGCCGGTGGCTGAGCGAGCACCTGGGCCCCGTGCTGGGGCGAGTCCAGCCGCCCAGCGCCGGGTTCAGGGAGGATCTCCTGGGCTATGTCTACGTGGCCTGCCTGCTGATGCTCTGGCTGGGGCTCTGGGGTGCGTGGAACCGCAGGAGGCTGCTGCGCAAGGCGCGCGCGCCCGGCGAGGCGGCGCGGCAGGGCGACACCCAGCCACCGGCACTGCTGGCCGGCGACCAGCTGACGCTCGGCGAGGTGCCGCAGCCCGAGCTGTGGCACCGGGCGCAGCGCCTGCGCCTGAGTTTCGACCGCGATGGCCGGGTGACGGAGGTGGTCGACCTGGCGGGCGGCGACACGCCCACCAACAGGCCCTAGCGTCTGCCCGAGGCCTGCCTAGCGTGGCCCGGCGTGTTCGCGGTACCAGGCCGCCGCCTGCCCGCGCGAGGCCAGGCCCAGCTTGTCGAGCACATTGGCCACATGGCGCTTGACGGTGTGGGGGCTCAGGTCGAAGGCGCGGGCGATCAGCTTGTTGCTGTCGCCGGCGGCGATGCGCTCCAGCACCTCCAGCTCGCGCTCGCTGAGCTTGTCGTGGGTGGGGGCCGACGGGGCAACCGCCGCGCTGGCGGAGGGGCCGCCGCGCAGCGATTGCGCGCGCTGGTGCCACCGGGCCAGTTGCTCGCGCAACGGGCTGGGCAGGGCGTTGCCCAGTCGAACCAGCTCGGCGAGCACCTGCGGGCCGGCCATCAGCGGCGCGCTCTCCTGGTCGCTCTGCACCGTTTGCAGCAAGGGCAGCAAGGCCTGCACCGCGGCCTCCGTGCGGTCGCGCGCCAGCTCGGCCTGGGCCAGGCGCAGGCGCGTCTCGATGTGCTGGCCGAAGACCATCAACAGCTCTTCATGCTGCAGCGCGGCCTGGTAGCCGGCGCTGGCCTCGGCCCAGCGGCCGTCGAGGGCGGCCACGTGCGCAGCGAGCGTGATGCGCTGGTGGGCCAGCAGCTTGAGTTCCAGCGGCCCGCGTTGCGGGGGCACGCGCTGCTGCAGCAGGCGCACGGTGTCGGTGTCGCCCACCAGCAGCGCGATGCGCGCATGGAACATCTGGTAGTAGCCGCGCCAGAGCAGGCGGCGGTCGCGGCTGCGCGGGTCATCCAGGTCGTCGAGCAGACCCTTGGACGAGGCCAGTGCCGCCTCGCCCTCGCCGCGCCAGGCGTGCCACAGCGCCCGCGCGCTGCGGGTGAAGGCAGCGACCGAGAGCGGGTTGCCCAGCCAGCGGTGATCTTGCTCGGCGGCTTCGAGCGCACGCAGCGCCGGCTCGAACTGCCCTTGCCACAGCAGCGAGCAGGCCTCGATGGCCAGGCTGCCGGCACGCAAGGTCGACGGCAACTCGCCTACGTGTCGTTTCGCGCCGCGCAGGTAGCGCGCCAGCACAGCGCCCATGCCGGGCGCGCTGACGAAGGGCAGCAGCGTCTGGCAGCGGCTCCACAGGTCGGCGCGGTCGGCCTGCTCCAGCAGGCCGATGGTCTTGGCGTAGAGGGCGGGCAACTCGCCGAGGCGGCAGTTGTCGAGCACGTGCCAGGTGCGCAGCAGGCTGGCCAGTGCGCGCTGCTCGGTGGGCAGGGGCAGCGGGTCGAGGCGGTCGAGCTGGTTGGACGACTCCTGCACGTGGCCCTGGCCGCACAGAGCGGCCGTGTGGTACACGCGGCAGCGCTGCTCGCCTTCGGTGTCGCCCAGCCGGCGGTAGCCTTCGGCACCGCGCAGCATGGACTCGGCCATGCGTGAGAAGCTCCAGCGCGCCCAGGCGGCGATGCCGTCGGTGAAGTCCAGCCCTGGGGCCTGCGCGCGCCAGGCGGTGGGGAACTGTTCGATCAGGCGCAGCACGCCCTCGACCGCCCCTTCGCCGATCAGGCGGGGTGCCTCTTGCTCCAGCACCGCCTGCGCCTGCGGCCACAGCCCGCCGCGCAGCAGGTAGCCGATGCGGCGCTGCGGGTCGGTCTCGGTCTCGGCGGCAAGGGCCAGCAGCTGCGGCAGCTCGGCAGAGCGCTCGCGCTGCAGGCGGTCTTCGAGGCAATCGCGGAACAGGTCGTGCAGCTTGAGCGCCGTCTCCGCGCCCGGGTCGCACCCCTGCAGCACCGAGACGAAGAGGCCGCGCGCTTCGGTCTCTTCGAGCAGGGTGGCCGCGTCGGTGTGGCCGGTGACGCGGGCGCAGCGCGTGGGCGTCAGCTCGGGCAGCACGGACGAGCGCAGCAGGAAGAGGCGCAGCGCCTCGGGCAGGGCGTCGAGCACCTCGCTCACCAGGTAGTCGAAGGCATGGCGGTCGGCCGCGGCGCGGGCGGCAGGGCGGCCCGGCTTGCCTGCGTTGAGCGCCAGGCGCAGGCCGGCGGCCCAGCCCTGGGTTCGCTCCCACAGCGGTACAGCATCGAGGCCGGGCGCGTGCTGCTGCACCAGCAGCGTGGCTTCGGCTTCGGTGAGGCGCAGGTCTTCGGTGCGGAACTCGGCCAGCTCGTCGCGCGCGCGCAGCCGGGGCAGGGCCAGGGGCGGGTCGACGCGGGTGCTGACGGCGAGCGTCCACTGCGGCGGCAGGCGTTCGAGCAGCAGGTCGCAGCAGGCGAAGATGGCGGGGTCGTTCAGGCGGTGGGCGTCGTCGAGCACGATCAGGCCGCGGTGCTCGCTGCCGGCCAGGGCGTTGAGCAGGCTGTCGGCGGTGCGGCGCAGGGCGTCGCGTTCGGGCGAAGCACTGGCCACGATGGCGTCGGGCTCCACCCGCCAGGGCAGGTCGAAGGGTTCGAGCGCGTTGCACAGGCAGTCGAGCACGCGGTGCAGGTCGTCGTCTTCGTCGCAGGCGACCCAGGCCACGCCGGTCTCGGGTGGCAGCGCGGCCAGCGCACGCGTCAGCAGGCCGGTCTTGCCGAAGCCGGCGGGGGCGCACAGCAGCACGAGACGCGCGTTCTCCAGCGAATGGATCAGGCGTTGCTCCAGGCCGGCGCGCGCGATCAGGCCGGGCCGCGCGCGCGGGGGCTGGATCTTGGTGAGCGCGAAGCGGGTGGACAGCATGAGCCGGTCAGTTTAGGACGGGTTCGGCACAATCTGCCTCCATGCAAAACCCGCTCCCGACGGCTTCGTTTGCGCTTGCCAAGATCCAGCCGCCGCGCCCGCGCAGCGCGCTGGTGGAGCGCCCGCAGCTGGAGCGTGCGCTGGGTCATGCCCTGCAGCACCAGCGGCTCACGCTGCTGCTGGCACCGGCCGGCTATGGCAAGACCTCGGCGCTGGCGCGGCAGATCCGGCAGCTGCCCGAAGGCTGTGCGCTGGCCTGGGTGTCGGCCGACGAAGACGACCAGCTGCAGCGCTTTCTCGCCTGCCTGGCGACGGCGCTCGAACCCTTCGACCTGCCCTGGCGCATGTCCCCCGATGCGCTGGCCCTGCTGTCTCAAGGCGAGCAGGGCCTGCGTGACGTGGTGGCCGAGCTGGTGAACGCGCTGGCCGGCGTGGAGGCCGAGCGCGGCCTGATCGTGATCGACGACGCGCACCGGCTCGGTGATCCGCGGCTCTTCACGCTGCTGCAGTCGCTGCTCGAACGCCTGCCCGCGCCCTGGGGGCTGGTGGTGTCGAGCCGGGTCGAGCCGCCGCTGTCGCTGGCCCGTCTGCGGGCCGAGGGGGAGCTGGCCGAGTTCCGCCAGTTCGACCTGCGCTTCAGCGAGGACGAGGTGGCCGCCTTGCTCGCCGCGCAGCCCGAGGGCGCGGCGCAACCGGCCTCGGCCCGCGAGCTGATGGAGCGCACCGACGGCTGGGCCGCCGGCCTGCGCCTGAGCCTGTCAGCCCGGCCCGGTGCGCCGCGCACCCAGGCGCCCACGCAGCGCCACCTGTTCGACTACCTGGTGAGCGAGGTGCTGGCCGACTTGCCGGAGCCACTGCGCACCTTCCTGCTGCGCTGTTCGGTGCTGCCCGAGCTGAGCGCGGCGCGCTGCGCGCATGTGAGCGGCGATGCGCAGGCGGCGCAGTGGCTCGAAGAGATCGAACGCCGCGGCCTCTTTGCCAGCGTGGTGGAGACGGAGGAGTTCACGCTGCGCCTGCACGACCTGTTCCGCGACTTCCTCGAAGACCGCTTGCAGCGCGAGCAGCCCGACGCGCTGCCGGAGTTGCTGCGCCGCGCTGCCGAGCACGAGCCCGACCTGGCGCGTGCGGTGGGCTACCTGGCCCGTGCCGGTGCGTGGGACGAGGCCACCACGCTCCTGGTCAAGCGCGCGCAGGAGCAGTTGAGCATCGGTGCCGGCTCCACGCTGGAGCGGCTGCTGCGGCTCTTCCCCGAGGCCGAGTTCGCGCGCCGGCCCGACCTGCACCTGGTGCGTGGCCTGGCCGCGTGGCCGCACTTCGACTGGGCCACGCTCCTGCGCTGCATGCAGGCCGCCGCCGAGGGCTTTGCCGCCGCAGGCCGCCGCCGCGATGCCGTGCTGGCCCGCGCCAACCTGTGCTCTGGCCTGCACCACGCCGGACGGCTGACCGAGGCCACGCGCGAGCTCGCTGCGCTGCGCGCACAGAAGCTCGACGACGCGGCGCGCGCCTTCGTCTGCTACACGGGCGCGTGGGACGCCTTCGCCGCCGCGCGCACCGACGAGGTCGCGCCTGTCTTCACCGAGATGCTGGGCGCGCTGGAGCGCACGCCGGTGCCGGCGTTGTGGATGCAGTTCCCCACCCACTGCGTGTTCGTCGGCCTGCCCGGCATGCACCCGCTGCTCGAGCGTTTTGCGCAAGGCGCCACGCGCGTCTGCGGCGACGCGCCCACGCAGCTGCGCGCCGCGGTGATGCACATCCGCGCCTGGCTCGCGCTCACGGCCGGGCGGCTCGACGACGCTGGCCAATGGCTCGCCCGCGCCGAGGAAGACTGCCACTGGCTGGGCATGCCGCGCCTGGTGGTCACCGAGCACCGGCTGGCGCGCGTGATCTGGCTGGCGCTGCGCGGCGAGCGCGAGGCCTGCCACGCCACGGCGCGCGAGCTCGTCGACGACCTGCGCCTGCACAGCCCGCTCAGCCACCGCCGCGTGCACGAGTCGGAGGTGTTGTTCGTGCATGCGCGCGCCGCCTGGGTGCTGCAGGACCACGCGGCGCTGCGCCAGATCGACGCCGACCTGCAGCGCGCCGCCAACGAGTTCGAATGGCCGGCCGCGCCGCTCAACCGCGCGATGAGCCAGGCCTTCGTCGCGCTGGCCGATGGCCGCAACACCGAGGCGCAGGCCCTGCTGGAGCCGCTGGCGCGCGACATCAACCGTTCGCTGTTCTATCCCGCCACACAGGCGCGGCTGATGCTGGCCGACCTGCTGGCGCAGCAGGGGCGGATCGCCGACGCGGCGGCCACCTTGCAAGCGTGGTTCGATGAGGTGCGCGACGGCCGCGAGATCGGCGCGGGCCTGCTGGCCGGGCCGCAGGTGCTGGGGCGCTTGCAGGCGGTGGCCTGGGGCAAGCACGTGTCGGCCAGCGACGCGGCCTTGCTGGGCCAGTTGTCAGCGCAAACTGTGCGCAGCAGCGCCGAGCCGAAGACGAACGCAAGCCCCGCACGCACGGCTGGCGTGGCGGGGCTCAGCGAGCGCGAGACCGAGGTGCTTGCGCGCATCGCGGCGGGCGACAGCAACAAGCTGATCGCCCGCGCCTTCGACCTCAGCCCGCACACGGTGAAGCGGCACGTGGCCAACATCCTCGGCAAGCTGGGGGTCGACACGCGCGGCCAGGCGGCCGCGGCGTATCGGTCACAAGAGCACTAGCGATCAGGGCCAGTAGCGGGTCACGGCGAAGTTGTTGTTGGCGTCGTTGGCCGAGCCGGCGAGCAGGATGCGCACGGTCGGCACACGCTCGTCTGCCTGCAGCGCGATGGCACGGGCCGAGTCGGTCTTGGTCGTCGGTGCTACCGGCGTGGTGACGATGCCGCCGTTGCCGAAGCTCGCGTCGAGCACGCCGTCGGCGCTGTAGCGCAGCACGGCGAAGTCGGAGCTGCTGCCTGGGTTGGGGTTCAGCCAACCGCCGGTGACAAGCTTGCCGTCGGCCTGGCGGACCACGCCTTGTGCGCCGTCCCAGTTGGTGGAGGTCACCGCGGTGATCACCCGCCCGCCGACACCGAAGCCGCCGTCGAGCACGCCGTTCTCGCTCAGGCGCACCAGGGCGTGGTCGTTGTCGATCTGGCCGGCCAGCACCAGCTTGTTGTCGGGCGTGACGACCACGCCGCGTGCCGCGCCGCCGACGGAGTTGAAGAGCGCGGTGACGATGCCACCGGTGCCGAAGCTCGGGTCCAGCGTGCCGGCCGGGGTGTAGCGTGCGGCCAGGAAGTTGCCGTCACCACCCACCGCCACGATGTGCTCGACGTTGGCGATGCGTTGCAGCGCCAGGGCATAGATGGCGTCGCCGGCCGTGCCGCTGCGCAGCGCGGTGATCACTTTGCCGCCGTTGCCGAAGGTGGTGTCGAGGCTGCCGTCGGCGTTGTAGCGGGCGAGGGCGAAGTCGGTGCCGCTGAGCGTCTGCGAGGTGCTGCCGCCGACCACGATCTTGCCGTCGGACTGCAGCGCGATGGCCTGCGCGCGGTCGGTGGCGTTGCCGAAGGCGGTGACCACCTTGCCACCGTTGCCGAAGCTCGTGTCGAGGCTGCCGTCGGCGTTGTAGCGCAGCAGGGCGAAGTCGATGCCGCTCGTGGCTTGCACCGAGCCGCCGGCGACCAGGATCTTGCCGTCGGCCTGCAGGGTGACGGCATAGGCTTCGTCGCTGCCCGCGCCCACCGGCGTGACGACCTTGCCGCCGTTGCCGAACGTGGTGTCGAGCGCACCGTCGCGCTGGTAGCGCACGAGCGTGATGTCGGTGCCCTGGAGTGTGGCGGTGCTGCCGACGACGACGATGCGGCCATCGGGCTGCACCACCATCGCCTCGGCGTAGTCTTCACCGGTGCCGATGGCCGTGTTGGCGATGCCGGCCGTGGCAAAGCTGGTGTCCAGCGAGCCGGCCGGGCCGCGCACGGTCACGGTGAGGGGCTGCTGGGCGGTCTCGCTGCCGGAGGTGCCGACGGCGGTGCTGGCGGTAGGCAGCGAGTGCGGCGCCGCGGCCTGGGCGGTCAGGGTGACCGGAGCGCTGGTGGCTGCGGCCGCGATGGTGACGGGGCTGGCCGTCACGCCGGCGGGCAGGCCGTTGAGTGCGACCTCGACCGCACCGTCGAAGCCGGTGGCGCGCGTGACCGTGGCCGTCAGCGTGACGCTCTGGCCTTGCTGGACCAGCACGCGCGGCGTCGACAGCGCAAGCGTGAAGCGGGTGGTCGTGGAGGGCGTCTCATCGGGGCGCGAAGTGCCCGGCGCGGGCGTCTCGTCGCCCGAAGACCCGCAGGCGGCAAGCAGGGTGAGGCTCGCGGCACCGGCCGCCAGCGAGAGGCGCAGCAGCGCGCGCCGGGTGGTGGTGAAGGACATGGAAAAGATCTCCAGGGGTTGAGCGAAATTGCTGGAGATCACTGTAGAAATCGGCCCGCACTGGCACATCGGCCAGTGGAGCCAACGGGTCGTTCGGCGAAGAGCCACCCCGATTGGGGGGCGGAGCCATCAGTGGCGTGCGAGGGCCCAGGCCGCGGCCTGGCCGCGCGAGGCGACGCCGAGCTTGTCGAGGATGTTGGCCACGTGCCGCTTGACGGTGTGCGGGCTCAGGTCGAAGGCGCGGGCGATCAGCTTGTTGCTGTCTCCGGCGGCAATGCGCTGCAGCACCTCGAACTCGCGCGGGGAGAGCAGTGTGTCGGCCGCCGCGCCCGCGGACGCGGCGGTCTCGGCAGCCGGCCCGGGCCTGCCACGCAAGGCCTGCACGGCAGTCAGCCACTGCGCGAGGACCTGCTGCTCGTGCGGGGCGAGGCGGCCGCCCCAGGCTGCACCGGCCAGCGTCTGCAAGGCCCGGGGGCCGGCGGTCAGGGCCATGCCGTGCTCGCCGCCGGCCTGCATGCGTTGCAGGGCGGGCCGCAGCGTCTCGACGGCCGCGTCCAGGCGCTGGGCCTCGACATGGGCGGCCGCGAGCAGCAGCCGCATCTCCATCGACTGGCCGAAGATGTGAACGCGGACCTCGTCACCGAGCACCTGCGTCCACAGCGCGCAGGCCTCGTCGATGCGGCCGAAGTGATGAGCCGCGTAGGCGTCGACGACGCGCCAGAACGCCGGCGAGAGGTACCAGTCCGGGTCGCCGCGGTGGGCCAGCAGCCGGGCTGTCAGTTCGCCGACGCGCTCGGTGTCGCCCGCGACCACGGCCACGCGCTGCGCGTAGTGCGTGATGCGTGCCAGGTAGGCGGCGCGTTCGCCGGGGTCCGTGAGGGCATTGACCGCGTCGAGCAGCACGTCGGCCGCAGCGCGCGCGCCGGCGACGTCGCCGCGCATGGCGCACAGCAGCGACTTGAGCTGGTGCAGCTGCCACAGCAGGTTGGTGGGCTGGCCCAGCCAGCGGCAGTCGGCCTCGGCGCGGGCGAGCGTGCGGGTCACCGCGTCCCACTCGCAGTCCCACAGGTGCAGCCAACCCTGGGTGATCTGGATCATTCCGGACAAGGGCACCGGCTGCTCGGGCAGGCAGCGCTGCACGCCAGCCACGTTGCGCAGCAGCGAGGGCCGCATGCCGGGCAGGCCGATGAAGCTCGGCAGGGGCGAGCACTCGTACCAGTTGGCCAGGCGGTTGATCCGTTGCAGCGTGTCCATCTCGCGTGACCACAGCGCGGCCAGGCGCGCGGTGTCGCGGGGCAGGGTCAGCCAGCTGGCGACCAGCAGGGCCCGGCTGAGCGATTCGTCGTCGAGCGGGCGGGCCAGCAGATCGTCGACGGTCTGCTGCGCGAGTTCGTTGTCGTCCAGGTTGCTGTGGGCGACGGCGAGGTAGCTCAGCGCGCGCAGGCGCCCCGTCTCGTCGCCCGCACGCTCGTAGCCGGCGACGGCGGCGAGTGCGGCTTCGCGCATGGCGGTCAGGTTCCATTGTCCCCACGAGGCCATCGCACGCACCTGCTGCAACAAGGGGCGCTCGCGGTGCTCGGGTGGGAACTGGCCGAAGAGACGCAGCATCAGCCCGGTGTCGCCGCGTGTCAGCAGATCGGGCGCCATCGCGCCCAGCAGCTGTTCGGCGGCGTCCCAGGCGCCCGCACGCAGCAGGTAGCCCATGCGGCGCACGGGATCGTCTTCACTGTCGGCGGCCCGCTTCAACAGCGCCGGCAGCTCCTGCGGGCTCTCGCGGCGCAGGCGGTCATCGAGGCAGTCGCGGAAGAGGTCGTGCAGGCGCAGCGTGAAGGCCTCGCTGTCGAGCACGCTGGCGAAGAGGCCGCGGCGCTCGATCTCTTCCAGCCATTGAGCGGCCTGCGGGTCGCCGCTGACGGCGGCGCAGCGCTCGGCGTTCAGCTCGGGCAGCACCGAGCAGCGCAGCAGAAAGGCGCGCAGGCCGGCGGGCATGTCGTCGAGCACCTCGCTGGCCAGGTAGTCGAAGACGTGGCGGTCGCGCAGGCTCCCGGTGGGCGTGCCGTGGCGCGTGCGGCTCTCGCTGAGCACGAGGCCCAGGCCCGCCGGCCAGCCCTGGGTGCGCTCGTGGACGGACTGCACGGCCTCATCGGTGGCCGAGCCTTGGCGCAGTTCGATCAGGGCGCGCACGTCGGTGGCGGTGAAGCCGAGTTCGTCCTGGTGCAGCTCGACGCATTCGCCGTTGGCGCGCAGTCGTGGCAGCAGCGGCAGCGGCGGCTCGGTGCGGCTGGCCATGACCATGCCCCAGTGCTCGGGCAGTCGCTCGACCAGGCTGTTCAGCAGTTCGAACACCAGCGGGTCGGTGATGCGGTGCACATCGTCGAGGAGCAGCAGGCCGCGCGACACGTCGGTGGCGGCCAGTGCGTTGAGCAAGGCCGAGGCAAAGGCCATCCGGCCGGGGCGGCCGCCGTCTTGCATCGCGAGCAGCAGGGCTTCGGGCGAGGCGCGCCAGGGCAGGTCGAAGGGTTCAAGCGCCGCCACCAGACAGCCGGCCATGCGGCCGAGGTCGTCGTCTTCGTCGACCGCCACCCAGGCCACCGCGGTGCCGGGGGGCAGTTGGGCGATCTGGCGCGTGAGAGCCGCGGTCTTGCCGTAGCCGGCCGGCGCACTGATCAGGGTGAGCCGGGCGCCCGCCAGGGCTGCGCCTAGGCGCTCTTCGAGCTCCGGCCGCGCGATCAGCGAAGACCTCAGCCGCGGCGGCTGGATCTTGGTGAGCGCGAAGGCCGGGGCGGACACGTCCGTTCAGGAACGGCCGGGCAGGTCAGCCTTGCGGATGCGCACGGCCTTCTTCTTGGGCGCCGGCTCGGCCTGCGTGGCGGCGAGTGCCTGTTCGGGCGTGAGCGCCGCGGGCTCGGCACTGCTTGCCGCGGCCGGGGCATCCGCGATGACGTGGCTGTAGGGCGCGAGGATGTTCACCATCTGCGCGTAGATCCTGGGGTTGCCGGCCATCACCTCCCGCTGGTACATGAAGTCGGCTTCACCGGTGAAGTTGCCGATCAGGCCACCGGCCTCGGTGATGATGAGCGAGGCGGCGGCGATGTCCCAGGGGTTGAGGCCGGTCTCGAAGAAGCCGTCGTAGTAGCCGGCGGCCACGTAGCAGAGGTCGAGTGCGGCTGCACCCGGGCGGCGCACGCCGGCGCAGGCCTGCATGATCTCGCTGAACATCTTCACGTAGCGCTGGAAGTTGTCGCCCTTGCGGAAGGGAAAGCCGGTGCCGATGAGTGACTCGGCCATGCGCGTGCGCTTGGAGACGCGCAGGCGCTTGTCGTTCAGGAAGGCGCCGCGGCCCTTGGAGGCGTAGAACAGGTCATTGCGCGTGGGGTCGTACACCACGGCCTGCTGGATCTGGTCACGGAAGGCCAGCGCGATCGACACGGCGTAGAACGGCAGGCCGTGGATGAAGTTGGTGGTGCCGTCGAGCGGGTCGATGATCCACACGTACTCGCTGTTCTTCGCGCCGTGCGTGCGGCCCGACTCCTCGGCCAGGATGCCGTGGCCCGGGTAGGCCGTGAGCAGGGTCTCGATGATGACCTCTTCGGCCTTGTGATCCACCTCGGTGACGAAGTCGTTGGCCGACTTGGTGCTGATCTTGAGCTGCTCGATGTCGAGCGAAGCGCGGTTGATGATGCTCCCCGCCTTGCGGGCCGCCGTGATGGCGATGTTGAGCATGGGATGAAGCGCTTGCGACATGGGCAGTCCTGCGAAAGGGAGAGAGGTGGATTGGCAGTGAGGAAAGAACAGGTGCTCGGGTCAGGTGAAGACGGGCCGGCACGGATAATTCGATTTTAACCGCCCACCCATGGACAACACCCGCTTCATCCTCCTCAACACCAGCCACCCGGGCAACGTGGGCGCCACGGCGCGGGCCATGAAGGTGATGGGATTCTCCGATTTGGTGCTGGTGGCGCCGCGCTTCGCCGACGTGCTGATCCAAGAGGAAACCGTGGCCATGGCCAGTGGCGCGGCCGACATCCTGGTGCGTGCCCGGGTGGTGGAGACACTCACCGAGGCGCTGGACGGCGTGACCTTTGCCTGCGCTACCGCCATGACACCACGCGACTTCGGCCCGCCCACGCAGGCGCCGCGTGAACTCTTCACGCAGTTGGCCGGCACTTCGCACCGTGTTGGTCTCGTCTTCGGCTCCGAGCGCTTCGGCATGAGCAACGAAGACGTCTACCGCTGCCATGCCTGCCTGAGCATCCCCACGCATCCCGGCTATGGCTCGCTCAACCTGGCGCAGGCGGTGCAACTGCTGGCCTACGACTGGCGGCAGGCACTGGGGGGCTTTGAAGTTGCCGCACGCAGGGCTGTGCCTGAGCAAGCGGATGCGGTGGCGGTGCAGGGGCTGCTCGACCACTGGGAAAAGGCGCTGGTCGAGGTTGGCTTTCTCGACCCGGCCTCGCCCAAGAAGCTGATGCCCCGGCTGAACCAGCTATTCAACCGAGCGCAGCTCACGAGCGAAGAAGTGCACATCCTGCGCGGCGTGGCGCGCGCCATGGAGCGATCTCAAGAAAAGCCCCAGCCGCCGCGCGGCCAGCAGGAATGAAGGCCCGCCGCTAAACTGCCTCGTACAACGACACCGTTCCACCATGTTCCAGCGCCTTCGAGAAGACATCGCCTGCATCCTGGAGCGCGACCCTGCCGCGCATTCCAAGTTCGAGGTGCTGACGTGTTACCCCGGCCTGCACGCGCTGGCCATGCACCGCTGGGCGCATGCCTGCTGGATCAACGGCTGGCGCTGGGCAGCACGCTTCATCTCGCATGTATCGCGCTTCTTCACCGGCATCGAGATCCACCCCGGCGCCAAGATCGGCCGCCGTGTCTTCATCGACCACGGCATGGGTGTCGTGATCGGCGAGACGGCCGAGATCGGCGACGATTGCACCATCTACCAGGGCGTGACGCTCGGCGGCACCAGCCTCTACAAGGGCAGCAAGCGCCACCCGACGCTGGGCCGTGGCGTGGTCGTGAGCGCCGGTGCCAAGGTGCTGGGCGGCTTCACGGTGGGTGACGGTGCGACCGTGGGCTCCAACGCCGTGTTGCTCAAGCCGGTGCCCGCGGGTGCCACGGCGGTGGGCATCCCGGCGCGCATCATCGAGAAGAGCACCGACGCAGCGCGCGAAGCGGTGTCGGCGCAGATGGGCTTCTCGGCCTACGGCGTGACGCAGGGCGACGACCCGGTGTCGGTGGCGATGAAGGGCTTGATCGACAACGCCGCGGGCAATGCGCACCAGATTGCCCTGCTGTGGGCGGCGATCGAGAAGCTGCAGACGCGTGCCACGGGCGACTGCGTGCCCACCGATGCGCAGACCACCGAGAGCTTCGACGCCGAGCACCTCACGCAACTCATGAAGTGAGGTGTCGAATAGTGCTCACCCGCGAAGCGCGGTGAAGATCAAGCAACGCCCGCGGAACCGGCTCTGCCGGGCCGCCAGGCGGCGCCCCTTGGGGGCAGGAGCGCAGCGACTGGGGGGCCGTCAACCCGAGGAGTTGCCGCGCAGCAGCTCGGCGAACTCCTCCGCCGCGATCGGCTTGCTGAAGTAGTAGCCCTGCATCTCGTCGCAGGCCTGCTCGCGCAGGAAGGTCTGCTGCTCGATCGTTTCGACGCCTTCGGCCACCACCGTGAGGCTCAAGGTCTTGCCCATCGCGATGATGGCGCTGGTGATGGCCTTGTCTTCGGAGTCTGTGGCCAGGTCGCGGATGAAGGAGCGGTCAACCTTGAGCGTATCGATCGGGAAGTTCTTCAACTGGCCAAGCGAGGAATAGCCGGTGCCGAAGTCGTCGATCGCCAGGCGCACGCCCATCTGCTTGATGGCGGTGAGCAGCTTGATGGCGCGCTCGATGTTGTGGATCAGCATGCCTTCGGTGATCTCCAGCTCCAGCAGGCCGGGCTGCATGCCGGTCTCCTGCAGGATGCTGGCGATGTCGTCGAGCAGGTTCTCGTCGGCGAACTGGCGCACCGAGAGGTTGACTGCCATGTTGATCGGCGGCAGGCCTTGGCGCTGCCAAGCCACGTTCTGCTCGCAGGCGGTCTTGAGCACCCAGCGGCCGATGTGGACGATGAGGCCGGTCTCTTCAGCGATCGGGATGAACTTGGCTGGCGAGACGTTGCCCAGCTCCACGTTGCTCCAACGCAGCAGGGCCTCCACGCCGGTGATGCCGCCGGTCTTGAGGTCGAGCTTGGCCTGGTAGGCGAGCGAGAACTCGTTGCGCTCCATGCCGCGGCGCAGGTTGGATTCGAGCGCCAACCGCTCCAGCGTCTGCGAGCTGATCTCGCTCGAGTAGAACTGGAAGTTGTTCTTGCCTTCTTCCTTGGCGAAGTACATGGCGCTGTCGGCGTTCTTCATCAGCGTCTGTTCGTCTTCGCCATCGGTCGGGAACATCGAGATGCCGATGCTGGCCGTGACGCGACATTCCTGGCCCATGAGCATCATCGGCTTGATGGCTGCTGACAGCAGCTTGCGTGCCACGGTGGCGGCGTGCTCGCGGTCTGGCACCTCCTGCACCATCACCACGAACTCGTCGCCGCCCAGGCGCGCGATCACGTCGCTGGCGCGCAGCGTCTGCTTGAAGCGGGCGGTGATCTCCTTGAGCAGGGTATCGCCGGCCTCGTGCCCGAGCGTGTCGTTGATGAACTTGAAACGGTCGAGGTCGATGAACATCACCGCGAAGCTGCGCTGGTAGCGCCGCGCGGTCGGGATGGTCATGTTCAGCAGGTGGCTGAACATCATGCGGTTGGGCAGGCCGGTAAGGCTGTCGTGCCGCGCCATGTGGTGGATGTGTTCCTCGGCCACCTTCTGCTCGGTGATCTCGCGCGAGATGCCGCGGTAGCCTGCGAAAGCGCCGGTGCTGTCGAACATGGGCTCGCCGCTCATGCTGATGTAGTAGGGGCGGCGGCCGGGCGCCATGCGCTGCATGATCACGTCGCGGAACGACCTGCGCTCGGCCAGCATCTCGCGGAAGGCCTCCCACCCGCCGGCGGCCTGCACCTCCATCGTGCTTTCCCAGATGCGGCGCCCCAGCAGCGGGTTGGGCTGCGCGTGTTCGCTCAGGTGGCGGCTCTCCAGGCGGGTGAAGCAGAAGTCGGCGTCCTTCTCCCAGTACCAGTCGGACGACAGGTTGGTCATCGAACGGAATCGAGCCTCGCTCTCGCGCAGGGAGTTGTCGATGCGCAGCCGCTCCGTCACGTTGCGCAGGATGCCGCGAAACCCCGTCGGCTTGCCGTGCTCGTCTTTCACCAGCAGCACGGAGCCTTCGACGTTGATGACGCTGCCGTCCTTGTGCAGGTACTGCCACGACTGGCCGCTCTTGGACTGGCCGGTGCGGTAGACCTCGTTGAAGGCCTTGAACACCACGGCCGCCATCTCCGGCGTCTGGCGATTGCGGTTGTCTTCGCCGGCGCGGTAGTCGTAGTCATAGCCCAGCATCTGCGAGAACGCGGGGTTGTGATAGACCGGCTTGCCGCGCAGGTCGACCTCGTAGTAGGCGTCGTCCAGGCTGTCGAGGATGTTGCGGAACTTCTCTTCGCTGCGCCGCAGGGCCTCTTCGGCGCGACGCCTTTCCTCTTCGCGCTCGAAGTTGTCTAGCGCGAAGACGATGTTGCCCGCCATGCGCTCCAGCAGCGCGATGATGTCGGGCGCGAAGGCGTTCAGCTCGCCTGAATAGAAGAGCATCACGCCGATCGAGCGCCCGTGCCGCACGATGGGCACGGCCACCGCCGAGGCCACCCCGGCACGGCCGCCCGACACATGCCATGGGCGGGTGCGCTCGTCGTGCAGGAAGTCGTTGCTGATGGCCGAGCGGTGCTCGCGGTACGACTCTCCCACCAGCCCACGGCCTTCGACGGTGCCCGCATCCACCGAGATGCGCGCCTCGCGCAGCTGCTGCGCGGCCAGGCCCGCCGCGGCTTCGACCTTCAGCCAGGCAGTGTCGCTGTCGGGTGAGGTGACGGCGGCCGTCAGGAACTTGCGCCCCTCGACGGCGGCATCGCACACCCGCTGGAACAGCTCGGCGGGCGTCTTGGCATAGAGCAGCGCCTCGTTGGTGGCGCTCAGCACCGCGTACATGGATGCCAGGTGCTGGTCGAGGGTTTCGGTGGGCATGCTCGGGCTTGCGCTCATCCGACGTGTCTCCAGGGACGGATCTACTTTTGTGGTGGGCGTTGTGCCGACTTGGGCCGGAAGGCCTCGCACACGCTGTCATCGGTCTCGATGTAGGGGCCGCCGATCAGGTCGACGCAGTAGGGCACGGCGGCAAAGATGCCCGGCACCGGCGGCTGAGCCTGCGGCAGGCCTTCCAACGTCTCGGCGATGGCCTTGGGCTGGCCGGGCAGGTTGATGATGAGGGCCTTGCCGCGGATGACGGCCACCTGGCGCGAGAGGATGGCCGTGGGCACGAAGCGCAGGCTGATCTGGCGCATCTGCTCGCCGAAACCGGGCATCTCCTTGTGGGCGACGGCCAGCGTGGCCTCGGGGGTCACGTCGCGCGGAGCGGGGCCGGTGCCGCCGGTGGTGAGCACCAGGTCGCAAGCGGCCGTGTCAACCAACTCGCACAGGGTGGCGCTGATGAGCGCCTGCTCGTCGGCGATGAGTCGCGTTTCCCACTCCACCGGGTTGCGCAGTGCGCGGGTCAGCCAAGCTTGCAGCGAGGGGATGCCCTGGTCGGCATAGACACCGGCCGAAGCGCGGTCGCTGATCGACACCAAGCCGATGCGCACGCGCTCGAAAGACGCGGCTTCACTCATCGCCGGCGGTGTGCGTCTTGATGAACTGGAACAGCTCGCGGAAGGCGCGCCCGCTGCGCTGCTCGGGGGCGGCGGCCGCATCCTTGCGCGCGGCGCGGATGAGGCTGCGCAGTTGCTGCAGGTCGCTTTCGGGGTGGTCGCTGGTCCAGCGCGTCAGGGCATCGTCGGATGCCAGCAGCTCCACGCGCCAACGCTCGGCTTCGTGCAGGGCGAGCGAATCCTTGGCGCGGCCCAGCTGCATGGCAGCCACCGCCTCGCGAATGGGTTCGACGTCGTTCTTGCGCATCAGCTTGCCGATGTACTGCATCTGTCGGCGCTTGCCTTCGAACGAGCGGGTGCGCTTGTACTCGGCCACGGCGTCGCGCAGGCTGTCGGAGATGTCGAGATCGACCACGCGGTTGTCGGGCAGGGCGACGAGCGCCTCGCCCAGCTCCTGCAGCTCGTGCATCTCTTTCTTGAGCTGCGTCTTGCTGGGGCGATCGAAGCCGTCTGCCTCGTCGGACGCGGCAGAAGGGGGGCGAGTGGGGTGGCTGGAAGAGGGGCTTGCCATAGGTCGCCGGTATGATAGCCGCGGCCCTTGTCCGCAATGGCCGCGCACGGGTCGCCGACTCGTGCACTACACCACTGAACGCGGCCGCGCATGACTTCATCCCTGTCTTCCCACCATGGTTTCTCGTACTCCCGCGAGACCTTCCAGCAGCTCGTCGACGATGCGCTGGCCATGGCCAAGACGCTGGGTGCAAGCGACGCTGGCGTCGAGGTGTCGGAAGGCGCCGGGCTCTCGGTGTCGGTGCGCAAGGGCGAGATCGAGAACGTCGAGCGCAACCGCGACAAGTCGATGGGCGTGACGGTCTACATCGGCCAGCGCCGCGGCAACGCCAGCACCTCAGACTTCTCTCGCACCGCGCTCGAACAGACGGTGAAGGCGGCCTACGACATCGCGCGCTTCACCGCCGAAGACCCGGCCGCCGGCCTGCCCGACGAGGCCGACCTGGCCCTGGGGGCCGACGCCACGCGCGACCTTGACCTCTTCCACCCCTGGGACATCACCGCCGCGCAGGCGGCCGAGATCGCCCAGCGCTGCGAGGCCGCCGCGCTGGCCGTCGACAAGCGCATCACCAACTCCGAAGGGGCCGGCGTATCGGCCCAGCAGTCGCACTTCTATGCCGGCAACAGCCGGGGCTTCCGCGGTGGCTATGCCAGTTCGCGGCATTCGCTCTCGGTGGCGCCGATCGCCTCGGTGCCCGGCAAGCGTGGCGAAGACATGCAGCGCGACGCCTGGTACAGCTCGATGCGCTCGCCTGCGGAACTGGCGGCTCCAGAGGCTGTTGGCCGCTATGCCTCGGAGCGCGCACTGTCTCGTTTGAACTCGCGCAAGATCAAGACCTGCGAAGTGCCGGTGCTGTTCGAGTCCACGCTCGCGGCCGGGCTGCTCGGCGGCTACGTGCAGGCCACCAGCGGCGGCTCGCTCTATCGCAAGTCGTCGTTCCTGCTCGACAGCCTGGGCCAGCAGGTGCTGCCCGCTCACATCGACATCCACGAAGACCCGCACCTGCGCGGCGCCAAGGGCAGCGCGCCGTTCGACGACGAAGGTGTGGTCACCCGGGTGCGCGACGTGGTCACCGCCGGTGTGGTGCAAGGCTACTTTCTCTCGAGCTACTCGGCGCGCAAGCTCGGCATGCGCACCACCGGCCACGCAGGCGGGTCGCAGAACCTGCGCTTCAGCAGCCGCCTCACGCAGCCAGGTGACGACCTTGACGCCATGCTGCGCAAGCTCGGACGCGGTCTCTTCGTCATCGAGTTGATGGGGCAGGGCGTCAATTACGTCACTGGCGACTACTCGCGCGGTGCGGCCGGCTTCTGGGTCGAGAACGGCCGCCTGGCGTACCCGGTGCACGAGATCACCATCGCCGGCAACCTGCGCGACATGTTCAAGGGCATCGCCGCCGTGGGTGCAGACACCTACACCATGGGCACCAAGACCATCGGCTCGGTGCTGATCGAGCGCATGAAGGTGGCCGGTTCCTGACGTGCCGCTGACTCCACGTTGACGCGTTGCTACGCGCTTTTGCGCACGGGTAAATCCGGGTCGGAGCCCTGGCGCCCGCTCCTAGAATTTGCCGCCAACGGCCCTGGGAGGGCCCTAACAGGAGACTCTTCAT
>NZ_DASSRA010000117.1:0-12048 GCF_035702065.1 Rhizobacter sp. | reverse complement strand
GTGGGCATTGGAGAGAGAAAGTACAGCCATGAGGGTCGCCGGGCAAAACCGGCATTGTCGCGCCCCGGGGCGTTTGCGCGTCAGGCTTTGCCGAGCGAACGCTCCAGCGCGTCGACGAACATGCGTGCCACGTCAAAACCGGTCTGCTTGGTGATCTCCTGGAAACCGGTCGGGCTGGTGACGTTGATCTCGGTCACGCAGTCGCCAATGATGTCCAGGCCCACCAGCAAGAGGCCGCGCGCAGCGAGCACCGGGCCGATGGCTTCGGCGATCTCGCGGTCGCGTGCCGACAGCGGCTGGGCCACGCCCTTGCCGCCCACGGCCATGTTGCCGCGGATCTCGCTGCCCTGCGGGATGCGCGCGAGCGCATGCGGCACCGGCTGGCCGCCAATCAGCAGCACGCGCTTGTCGCCCTGCACGATCTCGGGCAGATAGCGCTGTACCATCACGGTTTCGGCGCCGTGCTTGTTGAGCGTCTCGATGATGCTGCCGAGGTTCAACCCGTCCGGGCCGACGCGGAAGATGCCCATGCCGCCCATGCCGTCGAGCGGCTTGAGGATGATGTCGTGGTGCTCGGCGTGGAAGGCGCGGATCTCGGCGGCGTGGCGCGTCACCAGCGTGGGGCCGATGAACTGCGGGAACTCCATGATCGCGAGCTTCTCGGGGTGGTCGCGCAGCGAGGCCGGCTTGTTGAAGACACGCGCGCCTTCACGCTCGGCCTGCTCCAGCAGGTGGGTGGCGTAGAAGTATTCGCTGTCGAAAGGTGGGTCGCTGCGCATCAGCACGGCGCCCATGTTGGACAGCGGGATTTCGGCGCGCGCCTCGGCGTCGAACCATGCGTGCGGGTCGCCGGTGAGCGTGATGCGCCGCGCCTGTGCCACGACACGGCCGCCGCGCCGCCAGCTCAGATCGCGGGTCTCGCAGGCCACCAGCCGGTGGCCGCGCGAGGCGGCCTCGCGCATCATCGCGAAGGTGCTGTCCTTGTAGGTCTTGAATCCTTCCAGCGGGTCGGCGACAAACAGCAGCTCCATGGTGATCTCTTTCTCAAGCAGGGTCAGGCGAGGTTGGGCCGCCACTGTTGCACAAATAGCGCGAGCGCGCCGGCCACCACGCCCCAGAAGGCCGAGCCGATGCCCCACAGGCTGAGCCCGCTCAGCGTCACCAGGAAGGTGATGAGTGCGGCCTCACGGTGCCGCTCGTCCTTCAGCGCGCTTGCCAGGCCGCCGCCGATGCTGCCCAGCAGGGCCAGGCCCGCGATGGCCGCGACGAGCTCATGGGGAAACGCCGTCAGCACCCCGGCCACGGCGGCGCCGAAGAAGACGCCGATCACGAGGTACATCAGGCCGGCGGCGGCCGCGGCGGCATAGCGTCGAGCCGGATCTTCGTGCGCCTCGCGGCCCATGCAGATGGCCGCCGTGATGGCCGCCAGATTGACGGCGAAGGCCCCGAAGGGCGCGAGCAACAGCGTGGTCACACCCGTCATCGTGACGATGCGCGAGATGGGCATCTCGTAGCCCGCGGCCCGGATGGCCGCCACGCCCGGCAGGTTCTGCGAGGCCATGGTCACGACGAAGAGCGGCAGGGCAAGGCTCACCATCGCAGGCCAGCTGAAGCTGGGGCTCGTGAACACCGGTGGCGTGAAGCCCCAGGCGATGGCGGGCAGCTGCATCTGTCCGTGGGCCGACACCCACGCGATGCCGAGCGCCAGCACGACGGGCACGGCGTAGCGGGGCCAGAAGCGGCGCCCCACCAGGTAGGCGAGCAGCATCAGCAGCACCAGGCCGAAGGCCGACTTGGCGGCGATGAAGGCGTCGAGCCCGAAGCGCGCGAGCACGCCCGCCAGCAGGGCGTTGGCGAGGGCCAGCGGGATGCGGTCCATCAGCTTCTCGAACCAACCCGTCGCGCCGAAGAGCGTGATGGCCACGGCCGACACCATGAACGCCCCCACGGCCTCGGGCAGCGTGAAGGCGCCGGTCGCCCCCGCGGTGGCGAGCACTGCCGCACCCGGCGTGGACCAGGCGATCATCACCGGCTTGCGCCACCACAGCGACGGCAGCAGCGTGCAGGCGCCCATGCCGATGCCCAGCGCCCACATCCACGAGCTGATGGTGGCCGTGTCGGCCCCGAAGGACCGTGCGGCCTGGAACACGATGGCCACCGAGCTGGTGAAGCCCACCAGCACGGCGATGAAGCCGGCGGTGAGGGTGGAGAGCGAGCTGTCGCGGAGGAAGGAGCGCATCGCGGCAGGATAGCCGCTGGCTCTTCTATATCTCTACTTTGGAGCCGAGTTCGACGACGCGGTTGGTGGGCAGGTTCAAGAAGTCCGCCGCCCCGCTCGCGTTGTGGTGCATGTTCGCGAACAGCTTCTCGCGCCACATCATCATGCCGCTGCCGAAGGTGGGGATCACGATGTCGCGCGACAGGAAGTACGAGGTCTCCATGTCGTCCACCTGCACGCCGCGCCCGCGCAGCAGGGTGAGTGCCTCGGGAACGTCGGGGTCGTTCTTGAAGCCGAAGTGCAGCGTCACCTGCCAGCAGTCGTTGCCCAGCGGCACGATCTCGCAGCGCTTGTCGAAGCCGATCCAGGGCACCTCGTGGTGCTTCACGGTGACGAAGAGATTCGTCTCGTGCAGCACCTTGTTGTGCTTGAGGTTGTGCAGCAGCGCGTTGGGCGTGATGCCCTGGTCGGCCACCAGGAAGACGGCGGTGCCTGGCACTCGCGTGGGGGGGCTCACGAACACGGCTTCGAGGAAGCTCGGCAGGTCGATGGCGTCGACGCGCAGGCGCTCGCGCATCAGGCGGCGGCCCTGCTTCCACGTCATCATCAGCATGAACATCACGCCGCCGATGGCCACCGGGAACCAGCCGCCTTCGAGCAGCTTCACCGCGTTGGCCGAGAAGTAGACGAAGTCGACGACGAAGAAGAAGCCAGTGGCGGCCACGCACAGCGACCAGGGGTACTTCCAGCCGTAGCGGATCACGAAGAAGGTCATGGTGGTGGTGATCAGCATGTCGATCGTCACCGCAATGCCGTAGGCCGCGGCCAGCTTGCTGCTGCTGCCGAACAGCACGACCGCCAGCACGATGCAGGCGTACAGGCCCCAGTTGATGAAGGGGATGTAGATCTGCCCCGTCTCCTTGACCGAGGTGTGCGTGATGCGCAGCCGCGGCAGGTAGCCCAGTTGCGCGGCCTGCTTGGTGACCGAGAAGGCGGCGGTGATCAGCGCCTGCGAGGCGATCACCGATGCCGCGGTGGCCAGCGCGATCAGCGGGAACACCGCCCACGGAGGCGCCATCTCATAGAACGGGTTGTTCACGTTCTCGGGCTGCACCAGGAGCATCGCGCCCTGGCCGAAGTAGTTGAGCACCAGCGCGGGCATCACCAAGCTGAACCAAGCCAGGCGGATGGGCCGCTTGCCGAAGTGACCCATGTCGGCATAGAGGGCTTCGGCGCCGGTCACGCACAGCACCACCGAACCGAGCGCGATGAAGGCGATGCCGGGGTGGGCGCCGAGGAAGATCAGCGCGTAGTGCGGGCTGAGGGCCCACAGCACGTCGGGGTTGCGCGCAATGTGCGTCACGCCCATCAGCGCCAGCACGATGAACCACACGGCGGTGACGGGCCCGAAGAACTTGCCCACGCTGGCCGTGCCGTGGCGCTGCACCACGAAGAGGCCGGTCAGCACGAGCAGGGTGACCGGCACCACGTAGCGGTGCAGGCCAGGGGCGGCGACCTCCAGGCCCTCGACCGCCGAGAGCACCGTCATGGCCGGCGTGATGACGGCGTCGCCGAAGAAGACCGCGGTGCCGAAGATGCCCAGCACCAGCAGGCGGCGGTGCAGCACCGGCCGGTCTTTCACGGCCTGCGAGGCCAGCGTGAGCATGGCGATCAGGCCGCCCTCGCCGTTGTTGTCGGCGCGCAGGATCAGCGCCACGTACTTGATCGAGACCACCACGGTGATGGTCCAGAACATGAGGGAGAGCACCCCGAAGATGTTTTCGGGCGTCATCGGCACATGGCCGTGGCCGAAGACTTCCTTGAGGGCATACAGCGGGCTGGTGCCGATGTCGCCGTAGACGACTCCGATGGCACCCAGCGTGAGCGCGGCCAGGCTGGACGTGGGGCGATGAGGGGTCACGGTTCGCCACAGCCGCGCAAGCAGCCGGGGTCAGTCACGAGGAGCGCTATTGTGCTCTGGGCTCGGCGGGAGCTTCACCACCCGTCAAAGGGGCCCCCCGGGGGCATGTTGCAGCGCAGCAACGAGAAGAAGAAAGAAGGGTCCGGCGCCGGGCCGCCCCGAGCCGGACCGCGCCCCTTGGGGGCAGGAGCGCAGCGACTGGGGGGCTCAAGTCATTCGTAGACTTCGGCGTCGGGGTCGGTGGCTTCCAGTTCGTAGGACGCCGCCAACATCGCCAGGCGGGCGATCACGCCGTACATGTAGAAGCGGTTCGGTGCGCTGGCGCCCGGCTTCACGCCCGGCCGCGGCAGCTGGTTCGATTCGGCAAACGCCAGCGGCACGAAACTCGCCCCGGGGGAGTTGAGGTTCTCGTCGATGCCGCGCTCGGCGTTGACGCGGTAGAAGCCGCCGACCACGTAACGGTCGATCATGTAGACCACAGGCTCGGCCACCGCGTCGTTCACGCGCTCGTAGGTGGGCACGCCTTCCTGCAGGATGACCTCGGTGACCTCTTGCCCGTCCTTGATCACGCTCATCTTGTTGCGCGTCTTGCGGTTGAGGTCGACCAGCTCCTTCGGGTCGCGCACCGTCATGATGCCCATGCCGTAGGTGCCGGCGTCGGCCTTCACGATGACGAAAGGCTTCTCCTGGATGCCGTATTCCTTGTACTTGCGGCGGATCTTGCCGAGCAGCGCCTCGGCGTTGCTGGCCAGGCACTCCTCGCCCACGCGGTCGTTGAAGTCGACCTCGCCGCACTTGGCGAACATCGGGTTGATGAGCCAGGGGTCCATGCCCAGCAGCTTGGCGAACTTCTTGGCCACTTCTTCATAGGCCTGGAAGTGGTTGGTCTTGCGGCGCACCGCCCAGCCTGCGTGCAGCGGCGGCAGCAGGTACTGCTCGTGCAGGCCGGTCAGCACCTTGGGCAGGCCAGCCGACAGGTCGTTGTTGAGCAGGATGGTGCAGGGGTCGAAGTCTTTCAGCCCCAGGCGGCCACGCGTGCGCACCAGCGGCTCCACGGTCAGCGAGTTGCCGTCGGGCAGGTCGATCTGCGTGGGCGCCTTGATGCTCTCGTCGAGCGTGCCCAGGCGCACATTGAGGCCGGCCTGGTGAAAGATCTGCTTCAGGCGCAGCACGTTGCTCAGGTAGAAGGTGTTGCGCGTGTGCTTCTCGGGGATGAGCAACAGGTTCTTCGCCTCCGGGCAGATCTTCTCGATGGCCGCCATGGCCGCCTGCACCGCCAGGGGCAGCATCTCGGGCGTGAGGTTGTTGAAGCCGCCGGGGAAGAGGTTGGTGTCCACCGGCGCCAGCTTGAAGCCTGCGTTGCGCACGTCGACCGAGGTATAGAAGGGCGGCGTGTGCTCCATCCATTCGAGGCGGAACCAGCGCTCGATGGCGGGCAGCGATTCGAGGATGCGCTGCTCCAGTTCGTTGATCGGGCCAGTGAGTGCGGTGATGAGGTGAGGAACCATGTGCGGGGCCCGGTGAGCGCTGGGGATTCGGAATTTTAGGCACTTGGGGTTGCGTGGCGCCAATGCAAGCTGCCCGAGCGTGACAAAGCGAGCGCCCATGAAAAAGGCCACCTTGCGGTGGCCTTTTGTCTTGCAGTGGAAGCTTGCGCTTACTGGTGGTACGCCGTCTCGCCGTGCGAGGTGATGTCCAGGCCTTCGCGTTCCTCTTCTTCCGGAACACGCAGACCGATCACCAGGTCGACGATCTTGAAGGCGACCACCGAGACCACGCCCGACCAGACGATGGTCAGGACCACGGCCTTGAGCTGGATCCAGACCTGGGCGCCGATGCCGTTGGAGCCGACGGCGGCCGTGACCCAGTCGGTCACCAGGCCCGGGCCACCCAGCGACTGGGTGTTGAACACGCCCGTCAGCAGGGCGCCGACGATGCCGCCGACACCGTGCACACCGAACACGTCGAGCGAGTCGTCCGCGCCCAGCATCTTCTTCAGGCCGTTGACGCCCCACAGGCAGGCGAAGCCGGCGACGAAGCCGATCACGAGCGCGCCCATCAGGCCGACGTTGCCAGCGGCCGGGGTGATGGCGACCAGGCCAGCCACCGCACCGGAGGCGGCGCCCAGCATCGAGGCCTTGCCCTTCATCAGCGCTTCACCGACGGACCAGGCCAGCACCGCCGCAGCGGTGGCCGAGAAGGTGTTCATGAAGGCGAGCACGGCGCTGTTGCCGGCTTCCAGGGCCGAACCGGCGTTGAAGCCGAACCAGCCCACCCACAGCAGCGAGGCGCCGACCATCGTGAGCGTCAGCGAATGCGGCGTGAAGGCTTCCTTGCCGTAGCCCACGCGCTTGCCGATCATGTAGGCGCCGACCAGGCCGGCGACGGCCGCGTTGATGTGCACCACGGTACCGCCCGCGAAGTCGAGCGCGCCCCATTGCCAGAGCAGGCCGGCCTTGGCGTTCATCTCATCCACCACGCCTGCGGCGGAGTAGGCGTCCGGGCCCATCCAGAACCAGACCATGTGGGCGATCGGCGCGTAGCTGAAGGTGAACCACAGCACCATGAAGAGCAGCACGGCGCTGAACTTGATGCGCTCGGCGAAGGCGCCGATGATCAGGCAGCAGGTGATGCCGGCGAAGGTGGCCTGGAAGGCGGCGAACAGCAGCTCAGGGATGTAGACCCCCTTGCTGAAGGTGGCGCCCATCGCGAAGGTGCCCGTGGCCGCATCGAAGATGCCCTTCATGAACAGCCGATCCAGCCCGCCGATGAACTTGTTGCCCTCGGTGAACGCGAGGCTGTAGCCGTAGATCAGCCACAGCACGACGATCAACGAGAAGGTGACGAGCACCTGCATCAGCACCGACAGCATGTTCTTGCTGCGCACCAGGCCGCCATAGAAGAGGGCGAGGCCCGGCACCGTCATCATGATGACGAGCAGGGTGGCGACGATCATCCAGGCCACGTCGCCCTTGTTGGCGACGGGGGCCGGTGCGGCCGAGGCCGGTGCCGATGCGGCGGCAGCTGCATCGGGCGCCGAAGCCGGAGCGGCCGTTGCCGCGACCGAGGCCGCAGCCTCAGGAGCCGAGGCCGCTTGCGCGAACGAGGCCCCGCTGAAGCCCAGGACGGCCAGGCCCAGGGCAAGGGTTGCAATGAGTTTTTTCATGGTGGGTTGTCTCTCTTGGTCGCGTCAGAGGGCGTCTTTGCCCGTCTCGCCGGTGCGGATGCGAACCACTTGCTCGAGCGGCGACACGAAAATCTTGCCGTCGCCGATCTTGCCGGTGCGCGCTGCGTTCTCGATGGCTTCGATCACGCGGTCGATGAGTGCGTCATCCACGGCCGCTTCGATCTTCACCTTGGGCAGGAAGTCGACCACGTACTCCGCGCCGCGATACAGCTCGGTGTGGCCCTTTTGGCGGCCGAAGCCCTTGACTTCGGTCACCGTGATGCCTTGCACGCCGATGGCGCTGAGGGCTTCACGAACTTCATCAAGCTTGAAGGGCTTGACGATGGCAGTCACCATTTTCATGGTCATCTCCTCTAGAAGATTGCGAAGGGGTTGAGGGAGTTACATGGACTTGGTGATCGAGACGATCAGCCGGCCCTTGTTGATGTCGCCGTAGTGGTCGGTCTTGGTGCCGCCCACATAGGCACCGGCGGCCGAGAAGCCCGCCCCGATGTCGTAGGTGAGGCCGACCTTGTAGTCCCAGTAGTTCGCGGCACCGTTGTCCTTGGCTTCGGAGTCGAAGCTCGTGCCACCGACGTGCAGGTTCAGGGTGAGCTTGGGGATCAGTTCGAAGTTGGCGCTCAGGTCGCCGTACAGCGTGCCCTTGCCGCCCTCGATGCCGAAGTACTTGTCGGAAACGGTGTACGAGAGCTTGGCGCTGGCCGGGCCGAAGCTCATTGCGCCGTAGATCTCGGTGGTGTTGAAGTCCACGACCTTGTCTTGCTGCGGGTAGTAGTACTGCAGCACGCCGACGTCATAGCCCAGATCCTTGGTGATCGAGCCCTTGTAGCCGCCGTAGAAGTCCATCTCCAGGCCGGAGTTGGTGAAGCCGATGCTGGAGTTCCAGTTGCCGACGTAGAAGCCGCTGTTGCTGTAGTCGAAACCACCTTGCACCGCCGGGGTGACGGCTTCGGTGTTCGCCTGGTCCTGGCCGCGGTACTTGTACTTCGAGGTCAGGGTAAGGTTGGCGGTCACCGGCGAGGCCTCCTCCGCGCCAGCGGTGCCTGCGAGGCTTGCCAGCACGGCAAGCAGGCAGGTCGTGGTAATCGTCTTCATTCAGTTCTCCGTGGATTGTTTGGGGGCAGAAGCCGCAACGCTTGTGCAGCTTTTGTGCCAAGGCCCTTTTGGGGCATGGCTGCGCCATCTCGGGGCGAGCTTGGTCGTGGCATCGGTGAACGGCACTTCGGCGGTGCTTTCAGCTTGATTCGCACAACATTGGTGCGGAGCCGCCAGCGAGCTGCCGCGGGCACAATCGGCGCACAACGCAGCGGCGCACAGGTCTGTGCCGCGCACGCACAGGGAGAAGAACATGTCACTCGCGGTCATCCACAGCCGTGCGCTCGACGGCCTTGCCGCCCCCGAAGTCACGGTCGAGGTGCACCTCGCCAACGGCCTGCCCAGCTTCACGCTGGTCGGCCTGGCCGACACCGAGGTGAAGGAGGCCCGCGAACGCGTGCGCGCCGCCATCCAGAACAGTGGCTTGTCTTTTCCTCACGCACAGCGCATCACGGTCAATCTGGCACCCGCCGATCTGCCCAAGGAGAGCGGGCGATTCGACCTGCCGATCGCGCTCGGCATCCTGGCTGCCAGCGGCCAGATCGACCTGGCGCAGCTGGCGCGCTACGAGTTCGCCGGCGAACTCTCTCTGGCCGGCGACCTGCGGCCGGTGCGTGGCGCGCTGGCGATGGGCCTGGCCCTGCAACGCGGCCGGCAGGCCGGGCGGCCGCTGCGCGCGCTGGTGCTGCCGAACGAAAGTGCGCAGGAAGCGGCCTTGGTCGAGGGTCTGGCGATCCACCGGGCGGGCCATCTGCTCGATGTGGTCCAGGCCGTTCTGCCGGCCGACGCGCAACAGCGCAGCGATTTGCCGCTGGCGACGGCGGCGCCTCGGCCTGTGGCTGCGGCTCCCTCCGATCTGCGCGATGTCAAGGGCCAGGTGGCCGCCAAGCGCGCGCTCGAGGTGGCTGCTGCCGGCGGGCACAGCGTGCTGATGATGGGGCCGCCGGGCACGGGCAAGTCGATGCTGGCGCACCGCTTCGGTGGTCTGCTGCCGCCGCTGTCGCAGAACGAAGCCCTGGAGTCCGCGGCGGTGCTGAGCCTGAACGGCAGCTTCAGCCCCGAGCGCTGGGGCGTGCGAGCCGTGCGTCAGCCGCACCACGGGGCCTCCGCCGTTGCGCTGGTGGGCGGCGGGTCACCTCCGCGGCCGGGCGAGATTTCGCTGGCGCACCACGGGGTGCTGTTCTTGGACGAACTGCCAGAGTTTCAGCGCGCGGCTCTGGAGGCTTTGCGCGAGCCGATGGAGACCGGCCGCATCACCATCTCGCGCGCGGCGCGGCAGGCGGAGTTCCCGGCGCGCTTCCAGCTCATCGCCGCGATGAACCCCTGCCCCTGCGGCCACCTGGGCAGCCCCTTGCGCGCCTGCCGTTGCACGCCCGACGTGGTGCTGCGCTACCAGGGCCGCATCAGTGGCCCGCTGCTCGACCGCATCGACCTGCAGGTGGAGGTGCCCGCGGTCGATGCACAGACGCTGGCCGCTGCGCCCGATGGCGAGCCCAGCGCACTGATCGCTGAGCGCGTGCAGCGCGCTCGCGAGCGGGCGTGGTCGCGCCAGGGCTGCACCAACGCGCAACTCAGCGGCTCCGGGGTGGATGCGCATTGCGCGCTCGACGACGCGGGCCAGCGTTTCCTGCAAGCTGCCGCCGCGCGGCTGGGGTGGTCGGCGCGCAGCTACCACCGCGTGCTGCGCATGGCGCGCAGCGTGGCCGACCTCGCCGGCAGCGCGGCGATCCAGGTCAGCCACCTGGCCGAGGCGATCCAGTACCGCCGCGTGCTCGCGGCGCAGTGATCAGCCCTTGGCCGCCAGCGGCTTGAGCTGGTTGCCTTGAACCTCGAAGCGCGCCCCCACCGCCGGTGCCGCGCTCTGCGTGACGGTGCGGGTGCTGCCGTCGTCCATGCGCAGCTGCACCTGGTAGACCGTGGTGCTGCGGGCCTGCTTCTCGATCTCGTGGCCGGCGAAGCCGCCACCCACCGCGCCCAGCACGGTGAGGGCCTTCTTGCCATTGCCGCCGCCCATCTGGTGGCCGACGACACCACCGACCACCGCGCCGCCCACAGCGCCGATGCCGGTGCCCTCGCCCTTGTGCTTCTCGGCCTTGACGCTCTCGACCGTGCCGCAGGTGGCGCACACCTCGGCGGCGGCCAACTTGGCAGGCTTGGCTGCGGGCGTGGCGGCCTTGGTTGACGCGACCGGCTTGGCGGCCTCAGGCGCCGGTGCCTCGTTCTTCGGCCCGGCCACCAGCACGGCTGCCAGGGCGCCGGCTCCCATCAGGCCCAGGCCGCCGGCCACCCACCAGACGATGGGGTTGGCGCTGGTCACCGGCACCGCGCCGGGAGAAACCATGGGGGACGAGGTGCTGGTGCTTGAGGTCATGGGTGCAGAGGGTGGGTGGTGAAGGAAGAGAAGATCAGGCCGGGTCCATGAAACCCAGGTCGCGCAGGCTGCCGAAGTTGCGCAGGTTGGGGAACACCGTGTCGAGCTGGGTATCGCTGAGGCCGAACCACTTGCCCAGGGTGCCGCCGATCTGGTCGACCGACACACCCGGCAGGAAGCTGCCCGAGCCGACTTCGTCGGGCTGGTTCAGGCCCACCTGCGGGAAGCGGCCGTAGATCTCACGGCCACGCACGGCGCCGCCGTGCACGAAGTGGTGGGCACCCCAGCCGTGGTCGGTGCCGTCGCCGTTGCTGGTGAAGGTGCGGCCGAAGTCGGAGGCGGTGAACAGTGTCACGTTGTCTTGCAGACCCAGCGTGCCCAGCACGCCGTCGAAGTAGCCGATGGCGTGCGACAAGCGGGCCATCAGGTCGGCTTGCGCGCGGTTCTGGTTGTCGTGCGTGTCGAAGCCGCCCATGCTGACGAAGAACACCTGCCGGCCCGCGCCCAGTGTCGTGCGCGCGTCGATGATGCGCGCCACGGCCTGCAGCTGCTGTGCCAGGTTGTTGTTCTGGTTGCTGCGCGTCGAGGGCTGGAAGTACTGCGTCGGGTTCGGCACCCTCGTGAGCGGAACCCCGCTGAACGCGTTCTGGAACGCCGCCTGCGCATCGATCGAGCGCTTGGTCATGCTGGTCTGCTCGCGACCCAGCAGGTGTGCCACGCTGCTCGGGTCGTTGTTGGCCGTGATGATGCTGCGGTAGGCCGTGGCCGCTGCGGCCGAGTTGAACAGGCTGCCGCTGATGTTGCCGATGGCCGTCGCGCCACCGGTGCCGATCTGGTACTGGAAGACGGTCTGCCCCGACATGAACACCGCGTTGCCGCCCACCGAGATGCTGGTGAAGACGGTGTTGGTGTTGGCGCTGGCCAGCATGTCGCCGAAGCGGCCGCCCCAGCCCACGCGCACGCCCTCGGGGCCGAGAGCTTGCCAGGTCGACTGCTGGTCGTTGTGCGAGAACAGCTTGGGCGGGCGCGGCTTGCTGGCGGCGTTGGCCTGGTACTCCGCCTTGGTCAGCGGCGTGATCAGCGGGCCGGCGTTGGCGATGATGGCCAGGCGGCCCGCCGGGTCGTTGAACAGCCCCTGCATCTCCGCCATGCTCGGGTGCAGGGCGAACGTGCGGTTGTTGTTGGTCGGGAAGGCGGTGAAGTTGGGTGTGAGGGCCCGCACGCCGCCCAGGGCGGCCGGCGAGCCGGCCGCCGCC
>NZ_DASSRA010000116.1:0-36591 GCF_035702065.1 Rhizobacter sp. | reverse complement strand
GTCGATGCCGGTGGCGCCGGCGAGCATCGTGTGCACCAGGCGCTCGTGGCCGGGTACGTCGATGAAGCCGATGCGCTCTCCGTCGGTAACGTCGAGGAAGGCGTAGCCGAGTTCGATGGAGATGCCGCGGGCCTTCTCCTCGGGCAGGCGGTCGGTGTCGACGCCGGTGAGCGCGCGCACCAGCGTGGTCTTGCCGTGGTCGATGTGGCCTGCGGTGCCGACGATCATCAGCCGAGCCTCGCGCGCAGTGCGGGCAGTTGCGTGGTGAGGTCTGCGCCGTCTTCGAGGCAGCGCAGGTCGAGCAGCAGGCGGTCGTCGGCGATGCGGCCGATCACCGGCTGTGGCAGGCTGCGCAGGGCGGTGGCCAGCGCATCAAGCGCGGTGCCGATGCCCTTCTTCGACGTGCCCGCCGGTGCGAATGCCAAACCTGCCGAAGGCAGCCGCTCGACAGGCAGCGAGCCGGAGCCGATCTGGCCTTGCAGCGCCACCACGTCGGCCGTGAAGCGCGGCGCCACCGCCTCGGCCACCTCGGGCAGCAGGGCCTGGGCGAGCGAGCGGATGGCCGCAAGCGGCCGGGTGAGCAGGCGCAGCGTGGGCAGGTCGTGCGCCAGCCGCTCGGGCCGCAGGTAGAGCTGCAGCGTGGCCTCCAGCGCGGCCAGCGGGAGCTTGCTCACGCGCAGCGCACGCTTCATCGGGTAGGTGCGAATGCGACCCACGGCCGTCTTGCTGCCGACGATGAGCCCCGCCTGCGGGCCGCCCAGCAGCTTGTCGCCGGAGAAGGTGACCACGTCGCAGCCGGCGGCCAGCATCTCCTGCGGCAGTGGCTCGCGCGGCAGGCCATAGGCGGCCAGGTCAACCAGCGAACCACTGCCGAGGTCGGTGGCCAGCGGTACGCCGTGTGCATGCGAGATGCCGGCAAGGGTGGCCTCGTCGACCGCGGCCGTGAAGCCCTGCACCGCATAGTTGCTGGTATGCACCTTCATCACGAGCGCGGTGCGCTCGTTGATGGCGAGCTCGTAGTCGCGCGCATGGGTGCGGTTGGTCGTGCCCACCTCGACCATGCGCGCGCCGGCGCTGGCCATCACGTCGGGCATGCGGAAGGCACCACCGATCTCGACCAGTTCGCCGCGCGAGACGACCACCTCGTTGCGATCCGGCTGCGCATGCGCCAGCGCGGCGATGGTGAGCAGCACCGCGGCCGCGTTGTTGTTGACGACCGTGGCGGCCTCGGCGCCGGTGAGCGTGCACAGCAGCTCCTCGACGACGCTGTCGCGGTCGCCGCGCCCGCCGGAGCCGAGGTCGTACTCCAGGTTGTTGGGCGCGGACATCACGGCGAGCAGGTGCTGCAGCGCCGCGTCGGCCAGCAGCGCGCGGCCGAGGTTGGTGTGGATCACGGTGCCGGTGAGGTTGAGCACCGGCCGCAGGCGTGGAGCGAGTCGCGCTGCCACGCGCGCATCAAGCGCAACGGCGAGCGCATCGAGCTGGACGCGGCTGCGCACCACCTGCCCGGCCCGCACCTCGGCACGCAACGCATCGAGCAGCGCCCTCGCCTCGCCCGCCACCAGCGTGTGGCCGTGCGTGGCCACCATCGCCTGCACGGCGGGGGCGCGCAGCAGCTTGTCGATGGCGGGCAGGTCCTGGGGCTGGGCCTTGTCTTGCGCCGACCCCGAACCGTGAACCACGGATTCGTCGGTCGCGGCCATCAGCCGCCTCCGCCGTCGGGTGGGCTGTCGTCGGGCTCGCCGAAGATCAGCATCAGGTTCACGCCGTGGCGCTGGAAGCCAGCCTCGGAGACGAGCAGGTCGAGCGTGACCGTGGCCAGGTCATCGGCCGCGGGTTCGACGTTCGGGTCGCGCTCCATGTGCACGATCTTGAGGTAGTGGCCGCACTCGTCGCAAGTCTCGGCCTCGACAGCCTGCTTGGCATCGGGGTTGTCATCGTGGGCGCGCTGCAGCGACTGGTAGTGGATGCCCTTGGTGCTGAGGCAATGCGTGCACTTGATGCGCACCATGTGCCACTGCGTGGCGCACAGCGCGCAGTGCAGGAAGCGGTGGCCGTCGTGTCCGCCGATGCGCGAAATGCTGGCGGTGGGCCGGCTGCCGCAGCAGGGGCAGGCGGTGGCGTCGTCGGTGCGGCCGAAGGGTGCGGGCTGCTGCGGCGTGCGCGCGGCCTCGGTGGCCAGCACGAGGTGCGTCCAGTGCACCTGCAGGGCGGCAGCCACCAGCGGTGCGGCGGCCAGGTCCAGGCCCAGCATCACGCCGTTGAGCAGGCGGTCGGCCTGCTGCTCCAGCCACGTTGCGTCGGCATCGCGCAAGGCGGCCACGGCGGCCTGAGCGGGGCTGCCGGCCAAGCGCGGCAGCAGCCTGTCCACGAGATCGCGGAACAGCCCCAGCCAGGCGGCGTCGCGCGGCCAGGTTTCCGCCGCCAAGGGCGGCCGGCCGGCACGCGAGGCAGCGTCGAGCGCCTCGCGATCGGGCAAGGGCACGGCCGGGTGCAGCTGCAGCAACGCGTGCTGCACATGGGCCAACTCGGCGGCGAAGAGCAGGAAGTCGCGCATCGCGTGGCCGCTTGCGCGCTGGCGCAGGCGCATCTCGCGCTCGGCGAACAGCGTGCTGCGCTCGGGCAGGCGCAGGTAAGGCACCTGCTGCCCGGCCTGGACGGCGATTTCTTCCGGTGAGAGCAGTCGGGTGGTGGTGCTCAGGGTCATCTCGCCTCGTGGTGGCGCTCACCGCTGACCTCGCCATGCCACAGCGGGTGATTGCGGCGCGCCCAATGTTCGCTCACGGTACCGCGCATCATGGCCCGCAGAGTGCCTTTGACCCAGATCGCGGCATAGACATGCACGATCACGCTGAGGATGAGCACCACCGCCGACACGGCATGCACGACGACAGCAACACGCCGCAGCGGGATCGCGAAGTAATCGGCGAACCACGGCTGCCAGAAGACGAAGCCAGTGACGAAGAGCAGCAGCAGGCTCACGGCAAAGGCCCAGAACACGAGCTTCTGGCCGGCGTTGTACTTGCCCACCGGCGGCATGGCGCCCTCGTCGCCCGTCTTGATGAGCTGCGGTGCCGCCTTCATCCATTCGCGGTCGCGCGGGCTCCAGATGTTGTCGCGCCAGACCCGGGCGTAAAGCCCCACGAAGCCCAGCACCATCAGCACGCCAAAGAAGGGGTGCAGGATGCGCGTCCAGGTACCGCCACCGAAGAGCAGCGTGAAGAAGTACAGCGCAGGGTGGAAGAAGGCCAGGCCCGACAGCCCGGCGCAGAGAAAGAGCAAGGCCACCGCCCAGTGGTTCATGCGGGTGCTGTCGGTGTAGCGCTGGTAGAAGCGTGTCGTCATGGCGGCTCCTTCAAGCGTCTTCACGCTCACGGGCATCGGCGTCGGCATCCGACGGGCCCACCTTGGCGTAGTGGAAGAAGCCAGCCACCACCGCGCCGATCATCGCGGCCAGCGCCAGCGGCTTGGCCGCACCCTTCCACAGCGAGACCCACGGGCTGATGCTCGGGTTGGCCGGCAGGCCGTGGTACAGCTCGGGCTTGTCGGCGTGCTGCAGCACGTAGACCACGTGCGTGCCGCCCACGCCGGGCGGGTCGTACACGCCGGCCTGAGCGTAGCCGCGCTCCTTGAGGTCGGCCACGCGCACGGCGCCGTACTCCAGCATGTCTTCCTTGCTGCCGAAGCGGATGGCGCCCGTGGGGCAGGCCTTCACGCAGGCCGGCTCCAGGCCCACGCCCACGCGGTCGGAGCACAGCGTGCACTTGTAGGCCTTGTTGTCCTTCTTGCTGATGCGCGGCACGTCAAAGGGGCAGCCGGTGACGCAGTTGCCGCAGCCGATGCAGTTCTCTTCGATGAAGTCGACGATGCCGTTCGTGTACTTCACGATCGCACCCGGCGCCGGGCAGGCCTTCAGGCAGCCCGGGTCTTCGCAGTGCATGCAGCCGTCCTTGCGGATCAGCCATTCGAGCTTCATCTCTTCCGTCTGCGTCTTGGTCTGGACCTCGGAGAAGCGCATCACCGTCCACGACTGGTCGGACAGGTCAGCCGGGTTGTCGTACACGCCCACGTTGTGGCCCACGGTGTCGCGCAGGTCGTTCCATTGCATGCACGCCACCTGGCAGGCCTTGCAGCCGATGCAGCTGGGCACGTCGATGAGCTTGGCGACTTCAAGTGTGGTGCGCGCCTGGGGGCTGGGCGTCGTCGTCGCCGAGCGCGCTGCGATGTCAAGCGATTGCAGTGATGACATGGTCAGGCCTCCTGCCGGGCCGCCCCAAAGGAGGCCTGCGCCCCCTCGGGGGGCAGCGAACGAACGTGAGCTTGGGGGTTCATGTTCAGGCTTTCTCGATGTTGACGATGAACGACTTGTACTCAGGCGTCTGGGTGTTGGCGTCGCCCACGAAAGGCGTCAGCGTGTTCACCAGATACCCCCGCTTGGCCACGCCGACGAAGCCCCAGTGATTCGGCAGACCCACCGTGTCGACCTTGCGGCCATCCACGTCCAGCTGCGGGATGCGCTGCGTCACCACCGCCACGCACTTGATGAAGCCGCGGTTGGACGAGACCTTCACCATGTCACCGTTGGCGATGCCCTTGGCCTTGGCCAGCTCCACCCCGATCTCCACGAACTGCTGCGGCTGGATCACCGCCGAGGTCTCGACGTTCTTGGTCCAGTAGTGAAAGTGCTCGGTGAGCCGGTAGCTCGTGGCCACGTAAGGGAAGTCCTTCGGGGTGCCGAGCTTCTCCATGTCGCCCTTGAAGATGCGCGCCGCCGGGTTGGCCCGCGCCTTCGGGTTGTTGGGGTGCATGGGGTTGGTCGCCAGCGGCGACTCGAAGGGCTCGTAGTGCTCGGGCAGCGGGCCTTCGGCCATGCCGGTGGGCGCAAAGAGCCGCGCCACGCCCTCGGCCGTCATGATGAAGGGCTGCACGCGGTCGGCATCGCCGGGGTTGGCATCGGGGCGGATGTCGGGCACGTCGGCCCCGCCCCAGGCGCTGCCACCCCATTGCACCAGCTTGCGCTTGGCATTCCACGGCTTGCCGTCGGGTGCGCTGGAGGCCGCGTTGTACAGGATGCGCCGGTTGGCCGGCCAGGCCCAGGCCCAGGCCAGCGTCTGGCCAATGCCCCAGGGGTCGCTGTTGTCGCGGCGGGCCATTTGGTTGCCGGCCTGCGTCCAGGCGCCGGCGTAGATCCAGCAGCCGCAGGCCGTGGAGCCGTCGTCGCGCAGCAGCCCGAAGCCCGAGACCTGCTCGCCCGCCTTGGCCAGCACCTTGGGCGGAGCGTTCGGGTCCTTCGGGTCGGGCGGTGCAAGCACGTCCTTCAGGGCCTTGCCGTTGTATTCCATCGCCAGCTCTTCGGCCGAAGGCGCATGCGGGATCTTGTAGGGCCAGGTGAGGTTGACGATGGGGTCGGGGAAGGCGCCACCGTCCTTCACGTACGCCTGCTTCATGCGATTGAAGAGGTCGGCAATGATCTCCGGGTCACCGCGCGCCTCGCCAGGTGGGTTGGCGCCCTTCCAGTGCCATTGCAGCCAGCGGCCCGAGTTGGTGAGCGAGCCGTCTTCTTCGGCGAAGCAGGTCGAGGGGAAGCGGAAGACGGTGGTCTGGATCTCCTCGCTCTTCACGTCGTTGTATTCGCCGTAGTTGCGCCAGAACTCGGCGGTCTCGGTGTTGAGCGGGTCGATGATGACCAGGAACTTGAGCTTGGACAGGCCGGTGATGATCTTCTTCTTGTCGGGGAAGGAGCCCACCGGGTTGAAACCCTGGCAGATGTAGCCGTTCAGCTTGCCCTGGTTCATCAGCTCGAAGGCCTGCAGCACGTCGTAGACCTTGTCGATCTTGGGCAGGTAGTGGAAGGCCCAGTTGTTCTCGGCGGTCGCTGCGTTGCCCCACCAGGCCTTCTGCAGGCTGACGAAGAACTTGGGGTAGTTCTGCCAGTAGCTCATCTGGTTGGGCCGCAGCGGCTTCGGCGCCCGCGTCTTGTAGTAGGTGTCCAGGTCCTGCTCGGACTCGCGCGCGAGCGAGAGGTAGCCCGGCAGCGAATTGGAGAGCAGCCCCAGGTCGGTCAGGCCCTGGATGTTGCTGTGCCCGCGCAGCGCGTTCATGCCGCCGCCCGGCACGCCGATGTTGCCCAGCAGCAGCTGCACGATGGCCGCGGCGCGGATCATCTCGGAGCCCTGGCTGTGCTGCGTCCAACCCAGCGCGTACATGATGGTCATGGTGCGGCCGGGCACCGCCGTGGTGGCGACCATCTCGCAGACCTTCAGGAACTTGTCCTGCGGCGTGCCGGTGATGCGGCTCACCACCTCGGGCGTGTAGCGCGCGTAGTGCTTCTTCATCACCTGCAGCACGCAGCGCGGGTGCTCCATGGTCGGGTCGACCTTGGCAAAGCCCTTCTCGTCGAGCTCGTAGCCCCAGCTCGCGTTGTTGTAGCTGCGCTTGGTCTCGTCGTAGCCGCTGAAGATGCCGTCCTGGAAGCCGTAAGCCTCGCCCACGATGAAGGGCGCGTTGGTGTAGTTGCGGACGTACTCCAGCTGCAGCTTGTTGTTGCTGATGAGGTAGTTGATGACGCCGCCCAGGAAGGCGATGTCACTGCCCGCGCGGATGGGCGCGTAGTAGTCGGACATGGCAGCCGAGCGCGTGAAGCGCGGGTCGACCACGATCAGCTTGGCCTTGTTGTGGTGCTTGGCCTCGATCACCCACTTGAAGCCGCAGGGGTGGGCCTCGGCGGCATTGCCGCCCATGATGAGCACGAGGTCGGCGTTCTTGATGTCCACCCAGTGGTTGGTCATCGCACCGCGGCCGAACGTCGGGGCCAGACTGGCCACCGTCGGTCCGTGTCAGACGCGCGCCTGGTTGTCGAAGACCAGCATCCCCATCGAGCGCATCGCCTTGTGGGTGATGTAGCCCGTTTCGTTGCTCGAGGCCGAGGCGCAGAGCATGCCGGTGGTCGTCCAGCGGTTCACCATCTGGCCGTTGGCGTTGGTGGCCACGAAGTTCGCGTCGCGGTCAGCCTTCATCAGCTGGGCCAGGCGCGACATGCCTTCGTCCCACGAGACGCGCTTCCATTCCTTGCTGCCGGGCTCACGGATCTCGGGGTACTTGAGCCGGTTGGGGCTGTGCACGAAGTCGAGCAGCCCGGCGCCCTTGGGGCACAGCGTGCCGCGGTTCACCGGGTGGTCGGGGTCGCCCTCGATGTGGATGATGTCGGCCGCGACGTTCTTGGCTTTGTCACCCAGGCTGTACATGATGATCCCGCAACCCACCGAGCAATATGGGCAGGTGTTGCGCGTCTCGGTGGTGCGGGCGAGCTTGAAGTGCCGCGTCTCGGCCAGCGCGGTCGCGGGCGAGAAGCCCAGCGCCACGAGCGTGGATGCGGCCAGCCCTGCGCCGCTCACGCGGAAGAACTGCCTTCGGTTCATGTCCATGGACGAGCCTCCTGTGGCACACGGGTGAGAGAGGAAAGAAGTGGTTTGAACGACGGTGCCGCGGCACGCGCCGGGTCGGGGCGGTCACAGCGAGAGCTGGGAACCCCGTTCATTTCGAGGCCGACGGGCTGGCCGCAGATGCGGCGCCGTCTCCTGCTGTCGGCGCGGGGGCGTTGCCCATGCCTGGGTTGTTGGTCCCTTGGTTCGTCACGACGCCACCAATGGCCGTGGAGCCATCGGCAGGCCCAGCGCCCGAGGACGGCAGGTCTGCAGAGGGAGGCTTGACGGCGTTAGGCGCTGCAGCGCCGCCGCTGCCGGCACTGCCTGGCGCAGCACCGGGCGGGTTTGCGCCCCGATCGCACGCAGCCACCGAGAGCAGCGCCCCCGCAAGTGCGATCACCGAGCCCCAACGACTGCGATGCAGCTTCATCCGACCCCCAACGCGTGATGGCCATGCCGGCGCCCCTGCGGGACAGCCAGATTGCTGATGAATCCGGGTCGCCAAGCGGGTATCCCCACACGGCACCTCGGAACTTACGCCAAAGGTCTGGCGCCCACAATAGGCAAGCTACGGAAGACCGGCGCTTGCTGCGCTGCAGCGCGCCCGGGGTGACGGTGGACCAACGCCAGCCGCGAACCACCGCGGCCCAGCCGCAGGGCGAACGCGCCGGACACAGCCGCTGCGCGTGGGCGACACTCCGTGCATGAACCTTGACGCAATCCTGTCTTCTCTCGGCGGCGGCCTGTTGATCGGCGCCGCAGCGGTGCTGCTCCTGGCCTTGAACGGCCGCGTCGCCGGCGTTGTCGGCATCGCCGCTGGCGCGGTGTTCCAGCCCCGCTCGGCCTGGCGCTGGGCCTTTCTCGGCGGGCTGGTGCTGGGAGCAGGCGCCTTCGTCGCGCTGCACGGCGCACCGGCTCCGCGCGCTGGCGTCGCGCCAGCGCTGCTGGTGATCGCCGGCTTGCTGGTGGGCTACGGCACCTCGCTGTCCAACGGCTGCACCAGCGGACATGGCGTCTGCGGCCTGGCTCGCCTGTCGCCCAGGTCGCTGGTGGCTACCGTGGTGTTCGTGGCCGTCGCCATGCTCACGACCTACGTGATGCGCCACGTGCTGGGTGGTCTGGCATGAGGCCGCTCGCTCAAGCTGCAGGCGGCTTGCTGGCCGGCACCGTGTTCGGCGTCGGCCTGTCCTGGTCGCAAATGACCGACCCGCACAAAGTGCTGGCCTTCCTCGACATCGCTGGTCGCTGGGACGCGAGCCTGCTGTTCGTGATCGGGGGCGCCGTGGCCGTCGCATTTGCCGGCTACCGTCTCGTGTTGCGCCGAAAGGGGCCGCTGTTCGACGACGCCTTTCACCTGAACTTCGAGACCGCCATCGACACGCCACTGCTGGCCGGCGCAGCCCTCTTCGGCATCGGCTGGGGCCTGGCCGGCTACTGCCCCGGGCCGGCGATCGCCTCGCTCGGGTTCGGCAACACCGAGATGCTGTGGTTCCTGCCTGCGCTGGTGGCGGGCATCGCACTGCGGCAGTGGAGCCGCCGCTTGGACAACGCCGCGTACCTCACGGAATAAGGCCAAGGAACCGCCTTGCCTCACCAGACTCACCACACGTTCTTCACCAACCGCAAGGTCGTCTTCCTGCTGGCCCTGTTCTGCTGCCTGCTGTGGGGCAGTTCGTACCCGGCCATCAAGAATGGGTACGCCCTGTTCGGCATTGCATCGGCCGACATCGCCTCCAAGCTGGTATTCGCGGGCTGGCGCTTCCTGTTCGCGGGCGTGCTGCTGATGGTCTATGCCCTCGTCAGCGGCAAGCGCATCGGCGGCTTCTCCGGCCGAACACTGGGCCAGTTCGCCGTGCTCGGCCTGCTGCAGACCACACTGCAGTACGTGTTCTTCTACATCGGGCTGGCCTACACCACCGGCGTCAAGAGCTCGATCATGAATGCCACGGGCACCTTCTTCAGCGTGCTGCTGGCGCACTTCATCTATCACAACGACCGGCTGAGCTACGCGAAGATCCTCGGCTGCGCGGTCGGCTTCGTCGGCGTGATGGTCGTCAACTTCGGCGCCGGTCTGGGTGGCCTGCTGCAATTCGACTTCACGCTGCTTGGAGAAGGCTTTGTCGTCATCGCGGCGTTCGTGCTCGCTGCGGCCAGCATCTACGGCAAGCGCATCTCGGCGGGCATCGACCCGATCGTCATGACGGGCTACCAGTTGATGGTCGGCGGCGCTGTGCTGCTGATCGGCGGTTACGTCACCGGCGGGGAGTTGCATGGCTTCACCCCCGCATCGACCGCGTTGCTCGCGTACATGGTGGTGTTGTCGTCGCTGGCGATCTCGATCTGGAGCCTGCTGCTCAAGTACAACCGCGTCAGCATGATCACCGCGTTCAACTTCATGGTGCCGGTATTCGGCGCCGTGTTGTCGTCGGTGTTCCTCAACGAGAGCATTCTCGAGTGGCGCAACGGTGTTGCGCTGCTGCTCGTCTGCTACGGGATCTGGCTGGTGACCAAGGATCCAGCTGCGTAGCGCATCGCATCAAGTGCAAACCGGCAAAGAAAAACGGGTTAGCACTTTCGCGCTAACCCGTTGTCTTGTTTGGCGGAGTGGACGGGGCTCGAACCCGCGACCCCCGGCGTGACAGGCCGGTATTCTAACCAACTGAACTACCACTCCAGATGGCTTCTGCATCGCTGCACAAGCGCCATCAAACTTGGCGTCCCCTAGGGGATTCGAACCCCTGTAATCACCGTGAAAGGGTGGTGTCCTAGGCCTCTAGACGAAGGGGACTGTGTTCTTTCGAAACTACCTTCATACAACTTGAACCGTGCGCCACCTGCTCTTTCGAAGCAACCCTTTCGGATTTGGTGGAGGTAAGCGGGATCGAACCGCTGACCTCTTGCATGCCATGCAAGCGCTCTCCCAGCTGAGCTATACCCCCGTTTAAAAGGTCGCACTGTTCAAGCGAGACCGCGATTATAGACAGATATTCAGGCGTTTGGCAAACGCGCCAAAACAGTTTCTCTGGGGAAGAGTTCGAGCACCGCATCGAGGGACGGTGTCTGTGCACGACCGCACACCAGCACACGCACCGCGTGGGCCAACTGCGGCATCTTCAGGCCGTGCGCAGCCAGCGTTTCCTTGATCGCCGCCGTGATCGCCACCTTGTTCCACTCGGCGTTCGCGAGCTTGCCACGCAGCGTCGGCAGGGCAGGCTTGACGAGATCTGTGACATGCGCGGCCAGATCGTCGGCCGTGGGTTGCACGTCGGCGAAATACATGGCCACCCAGTCGGCGAGTTCGACCGTGGTGGAACAACGGTCCTTGAAGAGGCCCATCACGCGGGCGACGTCGGTCTGGCTGACCGAGGCGATGCCACGCCGCTTCAACTGCCCTGTCACCAACTCCGCGAGCCGAGCGTCGGGCAGCGCCTTGAGGTAGTGCGCATTGACCCAGGCGAGCTTGGCCGCATCCCACTGCGCCGGGCTCTTGGAGAGGTGACTGCCATCGAACCACTCGACGAGCTGTTCGCGGCTGAACAGTTCTTCGTCGCCATGGCTCCAGCCCAGACGGGCCAGGTAATTGAGCATGGCTTCTGGCAGGAAGCCGTTCTCTTCATAGGCCGTGACGCTCACCGCGCCGCGCCGTTTGGAAAGCTTCTGCCCGTCGTCGCCCAGGATGACCGGCACGTGGCCGAAGAGCGGAAGCGGCGCGCCGAGTGCGTTGAAGATGTTGATCTGCCATGGCGTGTTGTTGACATGCTCGTCGCCACGGAAGACGTGGCTGATCTTCATGTCCCAGTCGTCGACGACCACGGCGAAGTTGTAGGTCGGCACGCCGTCGGCACGCATGATGATGAGATCGTCGATCTCGCGGTTGGCGATGCTGATCGTGCCCTTGCAGAGGTCGTCCCAGGTCACCACGCCGTCTTTGGGGTTGGCGAAGCGGATCACGGGCGGCACGCCAGCGGGAGGCGCGGGCAGCTGCTTGCCCGGCTCTGGACGCCAGCGGCCGTCGTAGTGGGTCTTCTCGCCGCGTGCCTTCTGCGCTTCGCGCATGGCGTCGAGCTCTTCGGGCGTGGTGTAGCAGCGGTAGGCCTTGCCTTGCGCGATCAGCTGGTCGACGACGGTGCGGTAGCGATCCAGGCGCTGCATCTGGTAGATCGGGCCTTCGTCGTAGTCGAGCCCCAGCCACTTCATCGAGGCGAGGATCTGGTCGACCGAGTCTTGCGTGGAACGGGCCACGTCGGTGTCTTCGATGCGCAGCACGAACTCGCCGCCGTAGTGGCGGGCGAAGGCCCACGAATACAAGGCGGTCCGTGCTGTGCCCAGGTGCAGGAAGCCGGTGGGCGACGGGGCGATGCGGGTGCGGATCTTCTGGGTCATGGGGTCACAGCGTTGCGAGGCCGCGCAACAGGTCGGCCTTCAGGTCTTCTACGTCGTCGAGGCCCACCGCCACGCGGATCAGTCCCTGCGTGATTCCGGCGGCTTGGCGCTGCTCTTCGCTCAGGCGCCCATGCGAAGTGCTGGCGGGGTGGGTGATGGTGGTCTTGGTGTCGCCCAGGTTGGCGGTGATCGAGCACACCCGGGTGCTGTCGATCACATGGAAGGCGCCCTGCCGCTGGCCCTTCACGATGAACGACACCACGGCCGCTCCCAGGCCCGACTGCTGGACCATGGCCAGCTCGTGTTGGGGGTGCGAGCGCAGGCCCGGATAGAACACGCGTTCGACCTGCGGCTGCTGCTCCAGCCAGGTGGCAAGCTGCAGCGCGCGCTCGGACTGGGCGCGCATGCGGATGTCCAGCGTCTCCAGGCCCTTGAGCACCACCCAGGCGTTGAAGGGCGAGAGCGACATGCCGGCACTGCGCATCACCGGCACGAACTTCTCGTTGACAAGTTGCTCGCTGGCGCACAACGCACCGGCGATCACACGACCCTGACCGTCGAGGTACTTGGTGCCGGAATGAATCACCACGTCGGCGCCGAACTCCATCGGTCGCTGCAGCGCGGGGGAGCAGAAGCAGTTGTCGACAGCCAGCAGCGCACCGGCCTCCTTGGCGATGGCCGCGAGCGCGCGGATGTCGCAGACCTCCGTCAGCGGGTTGGTCGGCGATTCGGCGAACAGCAAGCGCGTGTTGGGACGCAGCGCCGTGCGCCACGCATCGACGTCGGTCTGCGACACGAAGCTCGTCTCGACGCCGAACTTGCCGAACTCGCGACCGAACAACATGATGGTCGAGCCGAACACGCTTTGCGAGCACACCACGTGGTCGCCAGCTTTCAGCAGGCCCAGGCCCAGCAGCAGGATCGCCCCCATGCCGCTGGCCGTGCCGATGCAGGCCTCGGCGCCTTCGAGCGCCGCCAGGCGACGCTCGAACATCGTGACCGTCGGGTTGCTGAAGCGCGAGTAGATGAAAGCTTCTTCTTCGTTGGCGAAGCGCGCTGCGGCCGTGGCCGCATCGGGCTGCACGAAGCTGCTGGTCAGGAACAGGGCTTCCGAGTTCTCGCCCCACGCACTGGGCGGCAAACCCTCGCGCACGGCCAACGTGTCGCGCCGCAGACCGGGCGGCAGGTCGACACGCGGGATCTTCTTGCCCACGGTCAGGACTGTTCGGTGGCGCTTTGCAGGGCCAGGCGCGAACGGTCGTTGTTGCCGTCTTCCTCGTCGCCCTGCGCCTGGCGCTGGGTAGCCATGGCGTCGAAGTCGGCCACCGACACGTCGCCGGTGACGTAGCGCCCGTCGAAGCACGAGGCTTCGAAGCCGGCAAGCCCAGGGTTCAGTGCACCCACGACCTTCTTCATCGCGTCCACGTCCTGGTAGATCAGCGCGTCGGCACCGATGAACTCGCGGATCTCTTCGATGCTGCGGTTGTGCGCGATCAGCTCTTCCTTGGTCGGCATGTCGATGCCGTACACATTGGGGAAGCGCACCGGCGGCGCGGCCGAAGCCATGTAGACCTTGCGTGCACCTGCGTCACGCGCCATCTGCACGATCTCTTTCGACGTGGTGCCACGCACGATGGAATCATCGACCAGCAGCACGTTGCGGCCCTTGAATTCCATGCCGATGGTGTTGAGCTTCTGGCGCACCGACTTCTTGCGCATGCCCTGCCCCGGCATGATGAAGGTGCGGCCCACGTAGCGGTTCTTCACGAAGCCTTCGCGGTAGGGCTTGCCAATCTTCTGCGCGAGCTGCATGGCCGAGGGGCGGCTCGATTCGGGGATGGGGATCACCACGTCGATCTCGTTCGGCCGGATGGTCGAGATGAGCCGCTGCGCCAGCGTCTCACCCATGTTGAGGCGAGCCTGGTAGACCGAGATGCCGTCCATCACGGAGTCAGGCCGCGCGAGGTAGACGAACTCGAACATGCATGGGTTGAGCGTGGGCGCGTCGGCACACTGCTTTGCATGCACGTTGCCTTCGAGGTCGATGAAGATGGCCTCGCCGGGCGCCACGTCGCGCGTCACCTTGTGGCCGGTGCCTTCGATGGCCACCGACTCGCTCGCCACCATCACCTCGCGGCCTTCGGGCGTCATGCCCTCGCCGAAGCACAGCGGGCGGATGCCGTATGGGTCGCGGAAGGCCAGCAGGCCGTGGCCGGCGATCAGCGCCACCACCGCGTACGAGCCCTTGATGCGCTTGTGCACCGCGCTCACGGCCTTGAAGATCTCGTCGGGCGTGAGAGGCAGGTCACGCGCAGCCACCTCCAGCTCGTGCGCGAGCACGTTGATCAGGACCTCGGTGTCGCTGGTGGTGTTGATGTGGCGACGGTCGATGTCGAACAGCTCCTGCTTGAGCGTGTGCGCGTTGGTGAGGTTGCCGTTGTGCACGAGCACGATGCCGTAAGGCGCATTCACGTAGAAGGGCTGCGCCTCTTCTTCGCTGTAGGCATTGCCGGCGGTCGGGTAACGCACCTGACCCAGGCCCACGGGGCCGGGCAGCGCACGCATGTTGCGGGTGCGGAACACGTCGCGCACCATGCCACGCGCCTTGTGCATGAAGCACTTGGTGCCCTGCATCGTGACGATGCCGGCTGCGTCCTGCCCGCGGTGCTGCAGCAGCAGCAGCGCGTCATAGATCAGCTGGTTGACCGGGCTCTTGGAGATGACACCGACGATGCCGCACATAGGAAGTCCTTGGGTTTCAACGCGCCGCGCCGGCACGCGCCGGCAGAAGCTGCAAAAGTTGGGGCGGAAGCAGCGGGTGCAAGCCATCGAGCACGATCTGCAGCCACTGTGCACCCTGCGAAGCCTGCCACGCCGGAGATTTCATCAGCGGCGTGAGGTTGATCACGGTTGCTGCCGCAAGCAGCAGCACCAGCCCACGCAGCACGCCGAACACGGCACCGAACAGGCGGTCCGGCAGGCTGAGCGGGGTCGCGTGGATCAGCAGGCGCAGCAGCCGCGAAATGATCGCCCAGCCCAGCAGTGCCGCCACGAAGATGGACGCGAAGGCCGCCGCGTGGTTGACCGCTGAGCCTGGTTTGCCCACGGGAATGTGCGGCGCCAGGTCGCCCGCAAACCAGTGGGCCGCAAAGTACGCCACGAACCACCCCAGAAGGGACAGCACCTCGAACACCAGGCCCCGCACCAGCCCGACGATGACCGAGAGGGCCAGCACGCCTGCCATCACGATGTCGACCCATTGCATGGCCCGGCGTCAGAGGGTGTAGACCGCGGAACTCAGACCGGCCGACTTGATCTTGTCGGCGGCCTTGTCGGCCTCGCCGCGCGAGGCGAACGGGCCGACACGCACGCGGATGCGCTTGCCGCCCGATGTCTCGACCACCTGGGTGTAGGTCTTGAGGCCGAGCTTCTCGACCTTCTGCCGGGCCTCACGTGCCGCCGTCACCTCGGCAAAGGCACCAACCTGTACGACGAAGCGCCCTTCGGCCGCAGCGTGTTTGTCGGCGCCCTCCTTGCCATCGAGCAGGGCCTGGGCGCGAGCACTCTCGCTGGGTTTGGCTTCGGGTTTGGCGTCTGGTTTGGGCTCAGGTTTGGGCGTGGGCTTCGGGGCCACGGCCACGGCCTCTGGCTTGACCGGCTTGGTTTCGGGTGTGGACGGGGTAGCAGCCGGCGGAGCCGCCGCTGGTGCCGATGCGGCGGCCACCTCGCGGCCGCCGTCTGCCGGGCTCTCGATGATCACGTTGGGCGCGACCGGTGTCGTCGCACGGGGTGCCGGTGTGGTGCGCGGAACTGGCGCCGAGGGCGCGGCAGCGTCCTTGCGTGCAATCTCGATGGGTGTGTCGACCGGCAAAGGCCGAGGCTGCGTCTCGAACAGCAAGGGGAAGCCGATCACGCCGGAGGCGACCAGCACCACCGCACCTACAAGCCGCTGCCGCGCACGCGTGCGGGCCTCTTGCACCGAATCGGCGGACTCGGGAATCGGCGCAGCCGGCTTGGCGGCATCACTCGATTGCTTGCGCTTGAAAAATGACAGCAAACCCATGCAGTGCTGGTTCCAGGTGGGCACAACGGTGCTTTGGAGGCCTTTGTGTGTGTCGCCCACCCGCACGGATGGCCGGCGATGCAGGGCCGGAGTGGCTGGTTCAGCCGACGTGCTTGGCGGTCAGACGGGGCAGGCCGTCCTTCAGCACGCCGCCCACGGTGTAAAACGAGCCGAAGGCCACGATTCTATCAGCGGGGTCTGCGCCGGACACCGCTGCGCGCAGGGCCTGGCCGGGGCCGGCATGGCAGGTGATGGTGACCGGCCCGGGGCCACGCAGGGCGAGGCTCTCGTGCAGGGCCTGGAGTTGCGCCGCCGTTGCCGCGCGGGCCACCGGCAGGTCGCAAAAGTGCCAGTGGTCGACGATGGGTGCCATGCGGGTGAGGATGGCGGTCAGATCCTTGTCGGCCATCGCCCCGAAGACCGCATGGGTGCGCGGAAAGAAGCCCATCTGGTCGAGGTTCTGGAAGAGCGCACCCACGGCCTGCGGGTTGTGCGCCACGTCCAGCACGAGGGTAGGCTGGCCGGGAACGATCTGGAAGCGCCCCGGCAAGTCGACCGTGGCAAGGCCATTGCGCACGGCTTGTGCAGTGATCGGCAGGCGGTCGCGCAAAGTCTCGAACGCTGCCAGCGCACCGGAGGCGTTGAGCAGCTGGTTGGCTCCGCGCAGCGCCGGGTAGGCGAGCGCATTGAAACGCTTGCTGCGCCCGGCCCAGCTCCACTGCTGCTTGTCGCCCGCGTAGTTGAAGTCGCGGCCGATCTGCCACAGGTCGGCACCGATCTCCTGCGCGTACGCACCCACGCTCTGGGGCGGCACCGGGTCGCTGAAGACCGCCGGGCGGCCCGGGCGCATGATCGCGGCCTTCTCGCGACCGATGGATTCGCGATCCGGGCCGAGGTACTCCATGTGGTCGAGGGCAATGCCAGTGATGACAGCGCAGTCGGCGTCGATCACGTTCACCGTGTCGAGGCGCCCGCCCAAGCCCACCTCCAGAATCACCATGTCGAGATCGGCTTGTGACAGCAGCCGCATGATGGCCAGGGTGGTGAACTCGAAGTACGTGAGCGCCATCTCGCCGCGCGCCTGCTCCACGGCTTCGAAATGAGGGATCAACTCAGCGGCCGACACCATGGCGCCATTGACGCGGCAGCGCTCTTCGAAGTGCACGAAGTGCGGCTTGATGTACAGGCCCACGCGGTAGCCGGCCTGCAGGCCGATGGCTTCGAGCATGGCGCAGGTGGAGCCCTTGCCGTTCGTTCCGGCCACGGTGATCACCGGCACCTTGAACTCGAGGCCCAGCCGGCGCTTGATCTCCTGGCTGCGTGCCAGGCCCATGTCGATGTCCTTGGTGTGCAGCCGCTCGCAATGGGCCAGCCATTCGGCCAGGGTCGTGGGATGGGGCATGGGATGTGTAGGTGTTTGAATGAACAAGGGCGGCCATGGCCGCCCTTGTCAGCGGAGGGTCAAAGACTCAGGCAACTGCGTCGGCACTTTGCCGCTGCAGCATGGCCAGCGACCTGGCGATCACCCCGCGCAATTCGCGCCTGTCGACGATGGCGTCGATGGCGCCGGTCTGCATCAGGAACTCGGCTCGCTGGAATCCTTCGGGCAGGGTTTCACGCACGGTGTCGGCGATCACGCGCGGGCCAGCGAAGCCGATCAGTGCCTTGGGCTCGGCGATCACGATGTCACCCATGAAGGCGAAGCTCGCCGACACACCGCCCATGGTGGGATCGCACAGCACGCTCACGTAGGGGAGCTTGGCCTTGGCCAGGTGTGTCATGGCCGCGTTGGTCTTGGCCATCTGCATCAGGCTCAGCAAGCCCTCTTGCATGCGCGCGCCACCGGTGGCGGTGAAGCTGATGAAGGGCACCTTCTGCTCGACGGCCATCTCGACGCCACGCACGAAGCGCTCGCCGACCACCGAACCCATGGAGCCGCCCATGAAGTCGAACTCGAAGCAGGCCGCCACCACGGGGATGGTGTGCAGTGCGCCGCCCATGACGACGAGCGCATCGGTCTCGCCCGTGGTTTCCATCGCGTGCTTCAGGCGCTCGGGGTAGCGCTTGCTGTCCTTGAACTTGAGCGCGTCGACCGGCACGACCTCCTGCCCGATCTCGTAGCGGCCTTCGCCGTCGAGGAAGGCATTCAGCCGGGCGCGCGCGCCGATGCGGTGATGGTGACCACACTTGGGGCAGACGTTGATGTTCTGCTCCAGGTCGTTCTTGTAGAGGACCGTTTCACACGACGGGCACTTGATCCACAGACCTTCGGGCACCGTGCGGCGTTCGCTCGGGTCGGTCTGCTGCATCTTGGGTGGCAGCAGTTTCTCAAGCCAACTCATGCGGGAACTCCTTTCAAGCTGTCCAGGGCGGCGCGGATTTCGGCGATGAACGCCGCACCCGCGGGGACGACATTGTCGCGCGTTTGGGATTCGAGCAATTGCACGATGCGGGCGCCGATCACGACCGCATCGGAAACAGCTCCCACGGCCTTGGCCGTTTCGGCATCCCGGATGCCGAAACCCACCCCGACCGGCACCTTCACATGCGCGCGAATGCGGGGAACGGCCTCAGCCACTGCCCGGGTGTCGATCGCACCGGAACCGGTGACGCCCTTGAGCGACACGTAATAGACGAAGCCGGTGGCGATGCGTGCGACATCCTTGATTCGCTGTTCGGTCGAGGTGGGCGCGAGCAGGAAGATCGGGTCGAGTTCCGCAGCCCGCATCTGCGCAGCAAATGCCTCGCACTCCTCGGGCGGATAGTCCACGACCAGCACGCCGTCGACACCGGCCGCCTTGGCATCGCGCACGAAGGCGCCCTCACCCAGGCGCTGGTCGTAGCGTTCGATGGGGTTGGCGTAGCCCATCAGCACGATGGGCGTGCTGTCGTTGCTGCGGCGAAAGCCACGCACGAAATCGAACACCTGCGGCATGCCGATGCCCTTGGCCAGGGCCCGCTCGCCCGCACGCTGGATCACCGGGCCGTCGGCCATGGGGTCGGAGAACGGCACACCCAGCTCGATCACGTCGGCGCCGGCTTTCGCCATCGCCAGCAGCAGCTCGACCGTGGCATCGGGGTACGGGTCGCCCGCGGTCACGTAGGGGATCAGCGCCTTGCGGCCTTGCGCCTTGAGCGCCTCGAAAACGGGGCCGATGCGGCTCATGCGGCCCCCTTCACGCTGCGGCCGGCCTGCGAGGGACGGTCGAAGTATTCGGCGCCGGAGAGATCAGCCACGGTGCCGATGTCTTTGTCCCCTCGGCCGGAGAGGTTGACCAGCAGATGCTGGTCGGGCCGCATGGTCGGCGCGATCTTGATCGCATGGGCCACGGCATGCGAGGACTCCAGCGCCGGGATGATGCCCTCGGTGCGGCACAGGCGATGGAAGGCCTTGAGCGCTTCTTCATCGGTGATGCCGACGTACTCGGCACGGCCGATGTCCTTCAGGTAGGCGTGTTCAGGGCCGACGCCGGGGTAGTCGAGGCCGGCCGAGATCGAATGCGTCTCGGTGATCTGGCCGTTGTCGTCTTGCAGCAGGTAAGTGCGGTTGCCGTGCAGCACGCCGGGCGAACCCTTGGTGAGGCTCGCGGAATGCTTGCCCGACTCCAACCCCTGCCCGGCCGCTTCGACGCCGATCAGGCGCGTCTTCTCATGCGGGATGTAGGGGTAGAAGATGCCCATCGCGTTGGAACCACCGCCCACCGCGGCGATCACGGCATCGGGCTGGCGGCCAGCCATTTCAGGCATCTGCACCAGGCACTCGTCGCCGATCACTCGCTGGAAGTCACGCACCATCGCCGGGTAGGGGTGCGGGCCGGCCACCGTGCCGATGATGTAGAAGGTGTTCTCGATGTTGGTGACCCAGTCGCGCATGGCCTCGTTGAGCGCGTCCTTCAGGGTCTTCGAGCCACTTTCCACCGGCACCACACGGGCGCCGAGCAGGTTCATGCGGTAAACGTTGGGGGACTGGCGCTTCACGTCTTCGCTGCCCCTGTAGACCACGCATTCCATGCCGTAGCGCGCGCAGACCGTGGCCGTGGCCACGCCGTGCTGGCCGGCACCGGTCTCAGCGATCACGCGCGGCTTGCCCATGCGGCGCGCGAGCAATGCCTGCCCGATGGTGTTGTTCACCTTGTGGGCACCGGTGTGGTTGAGGTCTTCGCGCTTGAGGTAGATCTGCGCACCGCCCAGCTCGCGGCTCAGGCGGGCTGCGTGGTAGATCGGGCTGGGGCGGCCGACGAAGTGCTTGAGCTCGTACTCGAACTCGGCGATGAAGGCCGGATCCTTGCGCGCCTGTTCATAGGCAGCATTGAGTTCGTCGAGCGCATGGACAAGGGTTTCGGCGACGAAGCTGCCGCCGTATGGCCCGAAGTGCCCGCGGGCATCGGGCTGCTGGTAGTTCAACATTGAGTGTCTCGCTTTCAGGTGGCTGAGTCTGCGATGCGCGCATCCGCATCGCGGACGGCCTCGCAAAACCGGCGTATCGCCGCGGCATCCTTGATGCCTTTGGCGCTCTCGACGCCGGAACTGACGTCAACGGCCGAGGGCCGTACCTGAAGAATCCCTTGGATCACATTTCCGGCATGCAACCCACCAGACAAAACGACTGGACGGGGCACGTTTGAAGGAATGAGAGACCAATCGAAGACCTTTCCACTGCCCCCATAGGCCTCGACGTGAGCGTCGAGCAACAGCCCCTGGGCGTGAGGGTACTGGGAAGCGAAGTCTAGCAAATCGAACCCCGGCGACATGCGCGCCGCCCGCACGAAGGGCCTCCCTGCAGCGCGGCAGTCGGCCGGGGTCTCATCACCATGGAACTGCAGCAGCACATTGGGCAGCGCCTGTGCGACCGCCGCGATCAGCGCCGCTTCCGCATTGACGAACAAGGCCACGGGCGTCACGAAGGGAGGGAGGCGCCGGGCCAGCGCGGCGGCGCGCTCGACGGTGACGTGGCGTGGGCTGCGCGGGTAGAGCACGAAGCCGATGGCGTCCGCCCCGGCATCGACCGCGGCGTCCACATCGGCCTCGCGCGTGAGGCCACAGATCTTGATTCGGGTGCGGGTGGTCATGGGTGCGGCAGCCAGTCCATGGGCGGCGTGTGCGAAGGCAAGGCGAAGCCTGCATCGTAGTACGGCCCCACGAAGTACAAGCCGTCGGCGGAGAACGTGGGCGCCGCGGCCTCGCGCGAACGCGAAGCCAGCACGGCCTGCATCCAGCTCGGCGGGCGCTGTCCACTGCCGATGGCGATCAGACAGCCCATGATGTTGCGCACCATGTGGTGCAGAAAGGCCGAACCATCGAAGTCGAAACGCCAGTAGGCACCGAGGCGATGGATGGCGATGGCTCTTAGTTGCTTGACAGGGGAAGCCGCCTGGCACTCCGACGACCTGAAGGCGCTGAAGTCGTGCTCGCCGATCAAGGCATTGGCCGCTTCGCGCATGGCAGCGACGCTCAAGGGCCGGAATACCCATCCGACCGCACCCGACTCCAGCGCCGGACGAACCGGCGACTCCAGCAAGACGTAGGCGTAGCGCCGCCCGTGCGCGCTGTTGCGGGCATGAAAGTCATCGGGCACCTCGCGGCACCACTGCACCGCGATGTCGGCAGGGAGAAAGCGGTTCGTGCCGCGCACCCAGGACATGAGTTCACGCTGGACGGGCGGATCGACGTGGACGACCTGGTTCAAGCCGTGCACACCGGCATCGGTGCGACCGGCACACATCGTGCGAACAGGCGCTGCCGCGAACTGCGACAGCGCCTGTTCCAGATGATCCTGCACCGTGCGGCCATTCGGCTGGCTTTGCCAGCCGTTGTAGGCCTGGCCCCGGTAGCTGACGCCCAGGGCCAGCCTCACATGAACCTCTTGCCCCAGAAGGGCACCCACGAACCCAGGCGATCAGCCCAGGTCGTTGAGCATGGCCTGGGCGCGCGTCTTGACGGCACCGCTGGCCTTGGCCACCACTTCCTGCAAGAGGTCGCGAGCGCCTTCCATGTCACCGATCTGGCGGAACTCTTCTGCCAGTTCGAGCTTGCGGGCGATCGGGTCTGCGCCGTCGTCTCCGGCGGCTTCGCCCAGGTCGATCGCACCGAAGTCCTCCACCGGCGGAGCGGCCGGGGTGGCCTTGGGCTTGGCGATGGTCGAGTCGTCGCCCAAGTCGAGGGAGATGCTGCCCAGGTCGAAGTCCATCGACCCCGAACTCGGCGCGGCAGCCACCGGTGCGGCGGCGGGCGGAAGGTTGAAGCTCATGTCTTCAAGGGAAGGCACGTCTTGCGGCACGGCCAGGGGTTGAGTCTGTTCCACGCGGCGCGCAGGAGCGGCCGGAGGCGCCGTATCGGGTGCACCCAGGTCCAGATCGAGGTCGATGCCGCCACCCGAGGTGGTATCGAACCCGCTGCCCGACGCGCCACTGGTCCCGAACTCGGACGGTGACGGCAGCACCGACTGCGGCATGGTGCTGGCACCCAGCAACTCGGCAGCAGGGCGGCCATCGCCTTCGCCGGCGGCGGGCTTGCCGCCCGGCTGGTAGAGCGCATTGTCTGGGTCGATCTGCAGCCCGATTTCCTGGGCCTTCACCCAATCATCGCCCTGGCCGCCGGTCAGACCGTAGAGCTGCGTGGCCAGCAGTTCGAAGCCCTTGGTGTCGCGACGCTTGGCATAGACCTCGAGCAGCTTGGTGCGGATGGCCAGACGCTCTGGGCTGGCGCGCATGGCTTCCTTGAGGATTTCTTCGGCCTGCAGGTCGCGACCGTAGGCCAGGTACACGTCGGCCTCAGCAACCGGATCGACATCGCCGATCGCATCAAGCTGGCTCAACGAGTAGCTCATGGACGACGAAGCACCACCCGCATCGCGGGTGTCGATGCGCTGGCCACCGCTGGCGCCGAAGAAGGAGTCAGGCTGCAAGCGGCTTTCGAGGAACGACGTCTCGCCGCTGTCCTTCTTGGCGCGCTTGGTGAAGCGGTAGATGCCGAAGCCGGCGAGCAGCGCAATCAGTGCTGCGCCTGCGGCCAGCACCAGCGGGTTGTCTTCAAGCAGCGAAGCGAACGGGCCAGGCGGCTCGACGACAGGCGCAGCCGCAGGAGCCGACGCTGGCGCGGGGCGGGGAGGCGGCGGTGCAACGGCCACGGCCGGTGCGCTGGCAGGTTCCGCCGCGGCACTGGCCGCAGCAGACGCCGCAGCCACCACGGCCGGAGCCGATGCGACCGCAACGGGAGCAGGCGCGGGAGCCGGCGGCGGCACAACAACCGGAGCGGGCGGCGGCGCGACGGGAGCCGGTGCCGGAGCGGGAGGCACGACCGGCGGCTTCGGGGGCGTGACCGGAGGCACGACCACGGGCGGCGCCACCGGTGCGGCCGCCACCGCGGGAGCCTTGCCAGAGGCTGCGGCGGAGGCGCTGGAGAGCTTCTTCAGCTCATCGACGTTCTTGGACAACTCGGCCACGCGGGCGGAGGCATCTTTCTTCTCGCGTTCCTTCGACAGGCGGTCTTCAGGCGCTGAGGCCTTGCCGGCAGTGCCTTTGCTCAGGGTCAGCTTGTCCGGCGCCGGCGTTGCCGAGGCTTTGCGATCGTCCACCGACGACTGCACCTTGCCGCTGGCCTGGCGAGACGTGCCATCTGTCTTGGCCGCGGGCACCGCCGAAGCAAGGCGCTCACGGTAGGTGCCGAAATCGACACTCTGCGCCTGGATCAGCTGGCGCGCGTCGGCAGGCGTCATGGCCTTGGCAGCGTCGGCCGAAGGCACCGCCAGAACAACGCCCGACTTCAGGCGGTTGATGTTGGCGTTGATGAAGGCATCGGGGTTGGCCTGATAGAGCGAGGCCAGCATCTGGTCGAGCGACACGCCCGGGCGTTGCGTGCGGCTGGCGATGCGCGACAGCGAATCGCCATCACGCACCTTGTACTCATCAGCACCGGCTTCACTCGGCTCGGCAGCCATCGGAGCCTTGGCGCGCGGCTTGCGCGGTTCAGCCGTGGCGGTCGACTCGGCAGGTGCCGCCGGGGCAGCCTTGGGAGCGGCCGGCTTGCGCTCGGGGCGCGCGGCGACGGGAGCGGTCTCGCTCGGAGCCGGGGTGATCACCGGCGACGTGGTTGCCGATGGGGCCGCAGGCGCAGCCGCCACGCGCGTTACCGGCGGATCGAGCAGCAGCGTGTATTCACGAACCAGGCGGCCGGTCGACCAGGTGATCTCCAGGATCACATCGACGAAGGGCTCCTGAACCGCGCGGTCGCTGCTCATCGCCAGGTAAGAGCGCCCGTCCGCACGCTTGAGGAGGACGACTTGGGTGCCCGGCAGCACCGAGTTGTAGTCGATACCCGCAGCACGGTACGACTCAGGCGGCGCCACACGAACGTTGAGGTTGGAGGCCTCCTCCGGCGTGATGCTGGTGACGTCGATCTCGGCGCGCAGGGTCTCGCCCAATGCCGACTGCACATTGAGGCGGCCAAGGCCTAGAGCCCAGGCATTCGAGCCCATGAGACACATGGCGGCGAGAGCCGCCCCGGTCAGAGCGAATCGCCCTGTGTACAACGAGTTACTTTTCAAGGCGTCTCCCAATAGGACGGGGGTGGAAGCGAGCGAGCCCCACTGCTTTCAGAGTTGTAGTTGACGCGAACACTGGATTCCTGGGCGCAACAGTAGAAATCACAATAACATCAACTAGATACGCTGACAAGCTCATGCAATGCCTGACATTCCCGCGGAAGTCGCATTCATGGGCTCAGGAGACGGCCCCTGTTGTGGCTCAGCAACGCACAACGGAGGCCTTAAAGACCTGAATCAGGCATCCAACAAGATGCGCAGCATGCGGCGCAGCGGCTCGGCAGCCCCCCACAGCAACTGGTCGCCGATGGTAAAGGCGCCAAGGTACTCGGGGCCCATGGCCAGCTTGCGCACGCGGCCTACCGGAATCGTCATGGTGCCGGTCACGGCCACCGGGGTCAGGTCGCGCAGCGTGTCTTCGCGGTTGTTGGGTACGAACTTCACCCAGGCGTTGTCGGCCTTGATCATGGCCTCGACGTCGGCGAGGGGCACGTCCTTCTTCAGCTTAAAGGTCAGCGCCTGGCTGTGGCAACGCATCGCACCCACGCGCACGCAGAAGCCATCGACCGGCACCGCGGGCGTACCGAAGCCTTCGCCCATGCCCATGATCTTGTTGGTTTCGGCCATGCCCTTCCACTCTTCCTTGGACATGCCGTTGCCCAGATCCTTGTCGATCCAGGGGATGAGGCTGCCACCCAGCGGCACGCCAAAGTTGGCCGTCTCGGCTTCGGTCAGGCTGCGCTGCTTGGCGATGACCTTGCGGTCGATCTCAAGGATGGCGCTCTTCGGGTCGTCGAGCAGCGCCTTCACTTCGGCGTTGAGCGTGCCGTACTGCGTGAGCAATTCGCGCATGTGCTGTGCACCACCGCCCGAGGCGGCCTGGTAGGTCTGCGTGCTCATCCATTCGACGAGCCCGGCCTTGTACAGCGCGCCCACGCCCATCAGCATGCAACTCACCGTGCAGTTGCCGCCGATCCAGTTCTTGCCGCCCTTGGCGAGTGCGTTCTTGATCACCGGCATGTTGACCGGGTCGAGGATGATGACCGCGTCGTCCTTCATGCGCAGCGACGACGCGGCGTCGATCCAGTGGCCGTTCCAGCCGGCCGCGCGCAGCTTGGGGAACACCTCGTTGGTGTAGTCACCGCCCTGCGCGGTGATGATGATCTCGCACCGCTTGAGCGCGTCGATGTTGAAGCCGTCCTGCAGCGTGGTCTCGTTCTTTGCTTGCGCGGGAGCCTTGCCGCCGACGTTGCTGGTGCTGAAGAACACCGGCTCGATCAGCGCGAAGTCGTTCTCCGCTTGCATGCGGTCCATCAGGACCGAACCCACCATGCCCCGCCAGCCCACCAGGCCGACCAATCTCGTAGCCATTTCGATTTCCTATCGTCTGTGAAAGTGTTGATCTCTGAGAACGCGAAGGGGTCAGCCCTGCGCTTTCAGCTGGGCGACCACAGCGTCGCCCATCTCCTTTGTGCCGACCTTGGTGGTTCCGGCGCTGTAAATATCGGCGGTGCGCAGGCCTTTGGCCAGCACCGCCTTGACGGCAGCCTCGATGCGCTGCGCGGCCGCCTCCTGGTTCAGGCTGAAGCGCAGCATCATCGCAGCCGAAAGAATGGTCGCCAGGGGATTCGCAAGGCCCTTGCCGGCGATGTCGGGCGCCGATCCATGGCTGGGTTCGTACAAGCCCTGGTTCTTCGCGTTGAGCGAGGCCGAAGGCAGCATGCCGATCGAGCCGGTGAGCATCGCCGCTTCGTCGCTCAGGATGTCGCCGAACATGTTGCCGGTGACGATCACATCGAGGCGCTTCGGTTGCTTGACGAGTTGCATCGCCGCGTTGTCGACGTACATGTGCTCCAGCTCCACGTCGGCGTACTGGGCATGCACCTCGGTCACCACGTCACGCCAGAACTGGAAGGTCTCCAGCACGTTGGCCTTGTCGACGCTCAGAACCTTCTTGTTGCGCTTGCGGGCCGCCTGGAAGGCCACATGCGCGATGCGCTCGATCTCCGGGCGCGAGTAGCGCATGGTGTCGAAGGCCTCGTCGGCGCCCTGGAAGGCGCCGTCGGGCGAGGCGCGGCGGCCACGCGGCTGGCCGAAGTAGATGTCGCCGGTGAGCTCGCGGATGATGAGAATGTCGAGGCCCGCCACGATCTCTGGCTTGAGCGACGACGCATGCGTCAGCTCCTCGTAGCAGATCGCGGGGCGGAAGTTGGCGAAGAGCTCCAGGTTCTTGCGCAGGCCGAGGATGGCCTGCTCAGGGCGCAGCGGGCGGTCCAGCTTGTCATACTTCCAGTCGCCCACGGCGCCGAACAGCACCGCATCGGCTTCCTTGGCGAGCTTCAGCGTGTGCTCGGGCAGCGGGTGGCCATGCGCCTCGTAGGCGGCTCCGCCGACCTTGGCCTCTTCCATCTCGAACTTCAGGTCGAGGCAGGCGAGCGCCTTCAGGGCCTCGGCCACGATTTCGGTGCCGATGCCGTCGCCGGGCAGGATCGCGATCTTCATGTTGTCGTCGTCAGGTTCAGATGGTCTTGGCGAGCCAAGGCTTGGTCAGCAGGCGCTCGGTCTCGTAGGCCTTGATCTTGTCGGCATGGCGCAGCGTGAGGCCGATGTCGTCGAAGCCGTTGATCAGGCAGTACTTGCGGAAAGAGGCGATCTCGAACGGGATCTCGGCACCATCGGGCTTCGCCACGACCTGGCGCTCCAGGTCGATCGTCAGCTGGTAGCCGACGAAGGCATTCACCTCGTCGAAGAGCTGGTTGATCGCCGACTCGGGCAAGACGATCGGCAGCAGGCCGTTCTTGAAGCTGTTGTTGAAGAAGATGTCGGCATAGCTCGGCGCGAGGATGGCACGGAAGCCGTACTGGTCGAGCGCCCAGGGCGCGTGCTCGCGCGAGGAGCCGCAGCCGAAGTTCTGGCGAGTGAGCAGGATCGACGCGCCCTGGTACCGCGGTTGATTCAGCACGAAATCGGGGTTGGGCTTGCGCGTGGACGGGTCCTGGCCCGGCTCGCCGTGATCCAGATAGCGCCATTCATCGAACAGGTTGGGGCCGAAACCCGACTTCTTGATCGACTTCAGAAACTGCTTGGGGATGATGGCGTCGGTGTCGACGTTCTCGCGGTCGAGCGGCGCGACCAGGCCCTTGTGGAGCTTGAAGGCTTGCATGGTCGTGTCCTTAGGCGATGCGACGCACGTCGACGAAGTGGCCTTCGATGGCGGCAGCCGCAGCCATCGCCGGGCTCACGAGGTGGGTGCGGCCACCGGCGCCCTGGCGCCCTTCGAAGTTGCGGTTGGACGTGGAGGCGCAGCGCTCGCCCGGCTCCAGGCGATCGGCGTTCATCGCCAGGCACATCGAACAGCCGGGCTCACGCCATTCGAAGCCGGCGGAGGTGAAGACTTTGTCCAGCCCCTCCTTCTCGGCCTGCTCCTTCACGAGACCGGAGCCGGGCACCACGAGCGCGAGCTTCACGTTAGACGCGATGCGCTTGCCCAAACGCTTCACGACGGCCGCCGCTTCGCGCATGTCCTCGATGCGGGAGTTGGTGCACGAGCCGATGAAGACCTTGTCGATGCGAATGTCGCTGATGAGCTTGTTGGGTTCCAGCGCCATGTAGGTCAGCGCACGTTCCATCGCGCCGCGCTTGTTGACGTCTTTCTCGCGGTCGGGATCGGGCACGCGGTCTTCGATGGACAACACCATCTCGGGCGAGGTCCCCCAGGTGACCTGCGGGCGGATCTGCGTGGCGTCCAGTTCAACCACGCGGTCGAAGCTGGCATCGGCGTCGGAGTGCAGCGTGCGCCAGTAGGCGATGGCTTGCTCCAGCACCACGCCGGTGGGCGAGAACGGGCGGCCCTGCACGTACTTGATGGTGGTCTCGTCCACCGCGATCAGGCCGGCGCGCGCACCCGCCTCGATCGCCATGTTGCACACCGTCATGCGGCCTTCCATGCTGAGCGCACGGATCGCCGAGCCGGAAAACTCGATGGTGTAGCCCGTACCGCCCGCGGTGCCGATCTTGCCGATGATGGCGAGCACGATGTCCTTGGCGCCGCAGCCCTTGGGCAGCGTGCCATCCACCTTGATCAACAGGTTCTTGGCCTTGCGGGCCAGCAGCGTCTGCGTGGCCAGCACGTGCTCGACCTCGCTGGTGCCGATGCCATGCGCCAGTGCACCGAAGGCGCCGTGCGTGGAGGTGTGCGAGTCACCGCAGACCACCGTCATCCCGGGCAGCGTAGCGCCCTGCTCCGGGCCTATCACGTGGACGATGCCCTGGCGCTTGTCATTCATCTTGAACTGCGTGATGCCGACGCGGTCGCAGTTCTTGTCGAGCGTGTCGACCTGCAGCCGCGAGATCGGGTCGGCAATGCCGTGCGAACGGTCGGTGGTCGGCACGTTGTGGTCGCTCACAGCCAGATTGGCCGAAATGCGCCAGACCTTGCGGTGGGCCAGGTCCAACCCCTCGAACGCCTGCGGGCTCGTCACCTCGTGCACCAGGTGACGATCGATGTAGAGGACGGCCGTGCCGTCTTCTTCGGTGTGAATGACGTGTTCGTCCCAGATCTTGTCGTACAGCGTGCGGCCCATGGCGGACTTTCGTTGGCTCTGGCGGAAAAGGGTGGAATTTTAGGCGTTTACATGCAAAAACCCCGGCCTGTGGCCGGGGTTTGCGTGCTTGAAGAGCTGCGTTCCGGCGATTCAGCCTCGTTGCGCGATCGGTTTGACGTCGCGAGCGGTCGCACCGTGGAATAGCTGGCGCGGGCGGCCGATCTTGTACTCGGGGTCGGCAATCATTTCGTTCAGCTGGGCGATCCAGCCGACCGTGCGGGCCAGCGCAAAGATCGCCGTGAACAGGCTCACCGGAATGCCGATGGCGCGCTGCACGATGCCCGAGTAGAAGTCCACGTTCGGGTACAGCTTGCGGGCAACGAAGTACTCGTCTTCCAGGGCGATCTTTTCCAGCGCCATGGCCAGCTTGAAGATCGGGTCGTTGTGCAGGCCCAGGGCGTCGAGCACCTCGTGGCAGGTTTCACGCATCAGCTTGGCACGCGGGTCGTAGTTCTTGTAGACGCGGTGGCCGAAGCCCATCAACTTGACGTTGGAGTTCTTGTCCTTGACCTGCTTGATGAACTCGCCGATACGCTCGACACCGCCCATGCGCTGCACATCTTCGAGCATATTGAGCGCCGCCTCGTTGACGCCGCCGTGGGCCGGGCCCCAGAGGCAGGCCACGCCGGCCGCGATGGCTGCGAACGGGTTGGTGCCGGACGAGCCGCACAAGCGCACGGTCGAGGTGGAGGCGTTCTGCTCGTGATCGGCATGCAGCGTGAAGATGCGGTCCATGGCGCGCACCAGCACGTCGTTGGGGACGTACTCTTCACACGGCGTGGCGAACATCATGCGCATGAAGTTGCCGGCGTAGGACAGGTCGTTCTTCGGGTAGATGTAGGGCTGGCCGACGGTGTACTTGTAAGCCATCGCCACCAGCGTGGGCATCTTGGCGATCAGGCGGATGGCCGAGATCTCGCGGTGCTCCGGGTTATTGATGTCGGTGCTGTCGTGATAGAAGGCCGACAGCGCACCCACGAGGCCGGTCATGATGGCCATCGGGTGCGCATCGCGGCGGAAGCCGCGCAGGAAGAACTGCATCTGCTCGTTGACCATCGTGTGATGGGTCACGTTCTCCACGAAGTCAGCCTTCTGGGCGGCATTGGGCAGCTCGCCCTTGAGCAGCAGATAGCACGTTTCGAGGTAGTCGCAGTTGGTGGCGAGCTGCTCGATGGGGTAGCCGCGGTACAGCAACTCGCCCTTGTCACCGTCGATGTAGGTGATGGTCGACTGGCACGAGGCCGTGGACAGGAAACCCGGGTCGTAGGTGAACTTGCCGGTCTGGGCGTAGAGCTTGCGGATGTCGATCACATCCGGGCCGACGGTGCCCTTGTAGACGGGCAGGTCCATTGCGGGGCTGCCGTCAGAGAACGACAGGGTGGCTTTCACGTCGGAGGGAGTCATGGGCGTTCCTTAATGAGAGGCTTGGACAGTCACTGGCTCAGTGGTTGCCGATGTTTTGCGTGGGCGCGCGCATCAGCCTGAGCACTTCGAATACATCGTCTCGCTGCAACTCGCCTTCGGGCTCCTTGCGGGCAAGCAGCAGGTCCAGCAAGTCGTTGTCCGGCAGGTCCATCAACACGAGCAAGCCTTGGGCCTGCTGTTCGGTGATGCCCCCTTCCTGGCGCTTGAAGAAGCGCTCGACGAACAGGTCGTTCTCCAGCAGGCCGCGGCGGCAGCGCCAGCGCAGCTTGGACAGAGCTCGTTCGTCGATCAGGGTGTGCATGGCGGACAAAGCAGCGTCAGACGGCGCGGCGAACCATCAATTCCTTGATCTTGCCGATGGCCTTGGTCGGGTTCAGGCCCTTCGGGCAGACATCGACGCAGTTCATGATGGTGTGGCAGCGGAAGAGACGGTACGGGTCTTCAAGGTTGTCCAGGCGCTCGCCGGTGGCCTGGTCGCGGCTGTCGGCGATGAAGCGATAGGCCTGCAGCAGCCCGGCAGGACCGACGAACTTGTCCGGGTTCCACCAGAAGCTCGGGCAGCTGGTGGAGCAGCTCGCGCACAGGATGCACTCATAGAGGCCGTTGAGTTCTTCGCGCTCTTCGGGCGACTGCAGGCGCTCTTTCTCGGGCGGAATGGTGTCGTTCACCAGGTACGGCTTGATCGAGTTGTACTGGGTGAAGAACTGCGTCATGTCGACGATCAGGTCACGAACGACCGGGAGACCGGGCAGCGGCTTCAGGACGACCACGTCCGGCAGGGTGCGCATGTTGGTCAGGCAGGCCAAGCCGTTCTTGCCGTTGATGTTCATCGCGTCCGAGCCACACACGCCTTCGCGGCAGGAGCGACGGAAGCTGAGGGACGGGTCCACGGCCTTCAGCTTCATCAGCGCGTCGAGCAGCATGCGCTCGCTGCCGTCGAGCTCGACCTCGAGGGTCTGCATGCGCGGCTTGCTGTCGGTATCGGGGTCGTAGCGGTAGATCTGGAATGTGCGTTTCGTCATGGTGGCTCTCGGCTCAGAACGAGCGGACCTTGGGCGGGATCGATTCGGCGGTCAGCGGCTTCAGGTTCACCGGCTTGTAGTCGAGCCGGTTACCTTCCGAGTACCACAGCGTGTGCTTCATCCACACCTTGTCGTTGCGGCCGTTCGGGAACTCAGCGCTGTCGGCGTAGTCGTTCACCGTGTGGGCGCCGCGGCTTTCGCGGCGGGCAGCGGCCGAGACCATGGTGGCTTGCGCGACCTCGATCAGGTTCTCGACCTCGAGCGCCTCGATGCGCGCGGTGTTGAACACCTTGGACTTGTCGGCCAGATGGATGTTCTTCACCCGCTCGGCCACCGCCTTGATCTTGGTGACGCCTTCATCCATCGACGCCTGCGTGCGGAACACGCCGGCGTGCTGCTGCATCGCAGAGCGGATGTCGTTGGCCACATCCTGGGCATATTCGCCGCTGGTGCTGCTGTCGTACTTGGCCAGACGCGACAGCGTTTGGTCCGCAGCATTGGCCGGCAGTGCCTTGTGCGACTTGGCCTTGAGGCCGCTGTCGATGATGTGGTTGCCGGCAGCGCGGCCGAACACCAGCAGGTCGAGCAGCGAGTTCGTGCCCAGGCGGTTGGCGCCGTGCACGCTCACGCAAGAGCACTCACCCACCGCGTAGAGGCCGTTCACCACCGCATTGGGGTTGCCGTCCTTGGGCACGACCACCTGGCCATGGATGTTGGTCGGGATGCCGCCCATCTGGTAGTGGATGGTCGGCACCACCGGGATCGGCTCCTTGGTGATGTCGACATTGGCGAAGTTGTGGCCGATCTCGAACACGCTGGGCAGACGCGTCATGATGGTGTCGGCGCCCAGGTGGGTCATGTCGAGCACCACGTAGTCCTTGTTGGGACCACAGCCACGGCCTTCCTTGATCTCCTGGTCCATGCAGCGAGACACGAAATCGCGCGGCGCCAGATCCTTCAGCGTCGGGGCGTAGCGCTCCATGAAGCGCTCGCCGTTGCTGTTGCGCAGGATCGCGCCTTCGCCGCGGCAGCCTTCGGTGAGCAGAACGCCCGCGCCGGCCACGCCGGTGGGGTGGAACTGCCAGAACTCCATGTCTTCCAGCGGAATGCCGGCACGCGCCGCCATGCCCAGGCCGTCACCGGTGTTGATGAAGGCGTTGGTGCTGGCCGCAAAGATGCGCCCTGCCCCGCCGGTGGCGAGCAGCACGGTCTTGGCTTCCAGGATGTGCAGCTCGCCGGTTTCCATCTCGAGCGCGGTGACGCCGACCACGTCGCCTTCGGCGTCGCGGATCAAATCGAGCGCCATCCACTCCACGAAGAAGTGCGTGCGGGCCTTGACGTTCTGCTGGTACAGGGTGTGCAGCATCGCGTGGCCGGTGCGGTCGGCCGCGGCGCAGGCGCGCTGCACGGGCTTCTCGCCGTAGTTGGCGGTGTGCCCACCGAAGGGGCGCTGGTAGATCGTGCCGTCGGGATTACGGTCGAACGGCATGCCGAAGTGTTCGAGTTCGTAGACGACCTTGGGCGCTTCACGGCACATGAACTCGATGGCGTCCTGGTCGCCGAGCCAGTCGGAACCCTTGACGGTGTCGAAGAAGTGGTAGTGCCAGTTGTCCTCGCTCATGTTGCCGAGCGAGGCGCCGATGCCGCCCTGGGCTGCCACGGTGTGCGAACGGGTCGGGAAGACCTTGGACAGCACCGCGACGTTCAACCCGGCCTGGGCGAGTTGCAGCGAGGCGCGCATGCCGGAACCGCCGGCACCCACGATCACCACATCGAATCTTCTCTTTGAGACGGTTGCGCTCACGTTCACATTCTCCACAGCACTTGAATCGCCCAGCCCGCACAGCCCACCAGCCATGCAATGGTGGCCACCTGCAGCACCAGACGGGCAGCAACGGGTCGCACGTAGTCCATCAGCACGTCACGGATGCCGACCCACACGTGGTACAGCAGCGCCACGATGGTCACGAAGGTCAACACGCGCATCCACTGCGGATTGAAGATGCCGGCCCATTTGTCGTAGCCCATGGGGCCGGGCAGCAGGACCTGCACGATCACCACCAGAGTGAACAGCGCCATCAGCACCGCCGTCACGCGCTGGGCCAGCCAGTCGCGCAGCCCGTAATGCGCGCCCACCACCACGCGCTTGGAACCGTAATTCGGTGTCGTCATGTTCGTCTGCGCCTCAGAAGAAGAGCTTGAAGCCGAGTGCCAGCGTCAGCAGGACGCTGACAGCCAGCGTGGCCAGCGCCGAGCTGCGGCCGAATTCCTTGGTCACCGCGTGCGTGGCGTCCATCCAGAGATGACGCAGACCAGCGAGAAAGTGGTGCAGATAGGCCCAGATCAGGCCGAGAACCACGATCTTGACGAACCAGGCGGGAAGGAAGCCGTATCCAGCGGTGAAGACGCTGGTGAACTGGCTGTAGCTGATCTCTGAGGTGAGGCTGGTGTCGAACATCCAGATGATGAACGGCATCAGCACGAACATCACGATGCCGCTCAGCCGGTGAAGGATGGACACCACGGCCGCCGGGGGCAGCCTGTACTGCGTCGCTTCGATCAGGCGCATCGGTGAACCCGGTCTTTGTCTTTGTTTTACTGTTGCATCAGCCATAACCCAACCTTGTGTAAACCAGAAGAAACTTTCGGAGTTTATTGCAATGCAGCAGGGTCTACCCGAAGCTGCTGGATTTCCAACCCCGCCAATCGCCCTCAGCTCAACTCATTTCGGTAGTAATGCGCTTGCGTGTTGTACAGACCGCGGCGCAATTCCACGGGCTTGTCGCCGTACGTGCGAGACAACCGCTCCACGCTCAGGAGGGGTGCGCCGACGGGCACCTGCAGCAGTTCGGCTGCAGCGGCGTCGGCCGCCACCGCGCGCAGCTGTTCCTCGGCCCGGATCATGCGCACGCCGAACTCGGTCTCGAACAAGCCATACATCGGACCCTGGTATTCGCTCAGGCGCTCGGCGGTGAGGCCTTTGAAGAGAGCTCCATGCAACCAGATGTCGTCGAGCACGACCGGCGTGCCGCGAAAGCGCAGCAGCCGCCGCACCTGCACCGCGACATCGCCCGACTTCAGGTCGAGCGCCCGCGCCACGTCGGAGGGTGCGCGCATGCGGCGGCAATCGATGAAGCGTCGTTCCGCGCCACCCGGCTCGCCGTTGTCGGGCGTGAGACGCAGGAATCGGTACTGGATCTTTTCTTCGGCATGCGTGGCGACGAAGGTGCCCTTGCCCTGGCGCCGCACCACGAGGTTTTCGTCGGCCAGGGCGTCGATGGCCTTGCGCACGGTGCCCTGGCTGACCTTGTAGCGCGCCGCGAGCTCGATCTCGCTCGGAATGGCCTCCCCCGGCTTCCACTCGCCGCCCTGCAGGCTGCGCGTGATCAGCGCCTTGATCTGCTGATAAAGCGGGCTGAAGGCCGGGCTGTCGCCCTCGGCGTCACCCACGCGGGGAGCGGCAGGAGGGGTTGTCGACGTGGCCATCCCGGGATTGCAGCACACCGGGTGCGCCGCGTCCATGACACTGTTGAAAGATGTCTTATATAAGACATAAGAGTATTGACAGCCCCCGGGTTGCCACCTAGACTCCCCTACACTTCCCGGCTGGCCACAGAGAGCGCGTTTCGCGCCCTGTCTTCGAATCCCTTTTTGAACCCTGCGGAGCCTCCCATGAGCAAGAAACCCGTTCGCGTTGCCGTCACCGGCGCAGCTGGCCAGATCGGCTATGCCCTGTTGTTCCGTATTGCCTCCGGCGAGATGCTGGGCAAGGACCAACCGGTCATCCTGCAACTGCTGGAGATCCCCGACGAGAAGGCCCAGAAGGCACTCAAGGGCGTGATGATGGAACTCGACGACTGTGCGTTCCCGCTGCTGGCCGGCATGGAGGCCCACAGCGACGCGATGACCGCGTTCAAGGACACCGATTACGCCCTGCTGGTTGGCGCCCGCCCCCGTGGCCCCGGCATGGAGCGCAAGGATCTGCTGGCTGCCAACGCCCAGATCTTCACGGCCCAGGGCAAGGCCCTGAACGCCGTGGCCTCGCGCAACGTCAAGGTGCTGGTCGTCGGCAACCCGGCCAACACCAACGCCTACATCGCGATGAAGTCGGCCCCCGACCTGCCCCGCAAGAACTTCACCGCCATGCTGCGCCTGGACCACAACCGCGCCGCATCGCAGATCGCCGCCAAGACCGGCAAGCCCGTGGCCTCGATCGAGAAGCTGGCCGTCTGGGGCAACCACTCGCCCACGATGTACGCCGACTACCGCTTCGCCACCGTCGACGGCAAGTCCGTGAAGGACCTGATCAACGACCAGGTCTGGAACAAGGACACCTTCCTGCCCACCGTCGGCAAGCGCGGCGCCGCCATCATCGAAGCGCGCGGCCTGTCGTCGGCTGCCTCGGCCGCCAACGCCGCCATCGACCACATGCGCGACTGGGCCCTGGGCACCAACGGCAAGTGGGTGACGATGGGCATCCCGTCGAACGGCGAGTACGGCATTCCGAAGGACGTGATGTTCGGCTACCCGGTCACCACCGCCGGCGGCGAATACAAGATCGTCGAGGGCCTGACCATTGATGAGTTCTCGCAGGAGCGCATCAACCTCACGCTCAAGGAACTGCAAGAAGAGCAAGACGGCGTGAAGCACCTGCTCTGATTGACCGACGCAGGCGCCATACAGCTGGGGAACCAATGAACCTGCGGGCCAAGGGGCTCACAAGGAAACGCCGGGCCGCCCCCAGTTTCCTTCCCCCCCGCGGGGGGCGGGCGTGGCGCAGCCAGGCCCTGGGGGCGCTCAGATGAGCGACTGGAACCCACAGCTGTACCGCCGCTTTGAAGACGAGCGCACCCGCCCGGCGCGCGAATTGCTCGCCCGGGTGCCGCTGCAAGCCCCCCAACTCGTCTTCGACCTGGGCTGCGGCCCGGGCAATTCGACCGAACTGCTGGTCGAGCGCTTTCCGAACGCCGAGGTCGTCGGCACTGACAACTCCGAACCCATGCTCGTCGAAGCACGCGCGCGTTTGCCGCGCTGCCGTTTCGAACTGAGCGACATCGCAAGCTGGCAAGCTCCTGTTGCCCCGGATCTGATCTACACCAACGCTGCCTTGCAATTGGTCGGAGGCCCTGAG
>NZ_DASSRA010000115.1:0-5688 GCF_035702065.1 Rhizobacter sp. | reverse complement strand
CTTCATGGTGGGCAAGAAGTACGAGAACGAAGGCATCGCCAAGCACGGCGCCAAGATGGTGACGGCGGTGGCCACCGCCAACGTGCCCAAGTTCACCGTGATCATCGGCGGCAGCTTCGGTGCCGGCAACTACGGCATGTGCGGCCGTGCCTACGACCCGCGCTTTCTCTGGATGTGGCCCAACGCGCGCATCTCGGTGATGGGCGGCGAGCAGGCCGCGAGCGTGCTCGCCACCGTGCGCCGCGATGGCATCGAAGCCAAGGGCGGCCGCTGGAGCGCGGAGGACGAGGCCGCTTTCAAGAAGCCGGTGCGTGACCAGTTCGAGACCCAGGCCCACCCGTACTACGCCACCGCGCGGCTGTGGGACGACGGTCTCATCGACCCCGCCGACACGCGCCGCGTTCTCGCATTGGGGCTGAGTGCGAGCCTCAATGCGCCGATCCCGGACGCGAAGTTCGGCGTGTTCCGCATGTGACCCAAGGGAGCGACATGAGCACGCTTGATATCCAGCGCAGCGGCCCGGTGGCCCGCGTCTTCCTCAACCGGCCCGACGTGCGCAACGCGTTCAACGACGAGGTGATCGCCGAGCTCACGCGTGCCTTCACCGAACTCGGCGCCGATGCGTCGCTGCGCGCCATCGTGCTCGGCGGCCACGGCAAGGCCTTTTGCGCCGGTGCCGACCTGTCGTGGATGCGCGCGATGGCCGACTACAGCTGGGAGCAGAACCGCGCCGATGCGCAGGCGCTGGCCGACATGCTGTGGACCGTCTACAGCTGCCCGGTGCCGGTGGTGGGACGCATCCAGGGCGACTGCTACGCCGGCGGCGTGGGCCTGGCGGCGGTGTGCGACGTGCTGGTCGCGGCCGACGTGGCGGCCTTCTGCCTGAGCGAGGCCAAGCTTGGGCTGCTGCCCGGCACCATCAGCCCGTACGTGGTTCGTGCCTTGGGAGAGCAAGCGTCGCGGCGCTACTTCGTGACGGCCGAGCGCTTTGGCGCCGCGCGGGCGCAGGCGCTTGGCTTCGTGCACGAGGTGTGCGCGCTCGACGCGCTGGACGCCAAGGTCGACGAGGTCGTCGCCTCACTGGTCGACAACGGGCCGATGGCGGTGCGGGCTTGCAAGCGGCTGGTGCAGGACGTGGCGGGTCTGTCCATCACGGCGGAGCTGCGCGCCGAGACCGCACGCCGCATTGCCGACATCCGCGCGAGTGACGAGGGGCGCGAGGGCGTGCAGTCCTTCCTCAACAAGCGCAAGCCGAACTGGCTGCCAGAGACGTGAACCTCGACACCACGCAACTGATGGCGATCGCCGCCGGGCTCGGCTGGGCCAGCGGCTTGCGCCTGTATGCCGTGGTGTTCCTCACCGGCGCGGCGGGCTACCTCGGCTGGGTCGATCTGCCCTCGGGCTTGCAAGTGCTGCAGCATCCGCTGATGCTGGGCGCGAGCGGACTGATGTTCTTCGTCGAGTTCTTCGCCGACAAGATCCCTGGCCTCGACACCGTGTGGGACGTGCTGCACACGCTGATCCGCGTGCCCGCCGGTGCGGCGCTCGCGGCAGCGGTGTTCGGTGCCGATCACACGACGGCCGCCGCGGTCGCTGCGCTGCTGGGCGGCGCGCTGGCCGCCACCAGCCACGTCGCCAAGGCCACCACGCGCGCCGCGGCCAACACCTCGCCCGAGCCCTTCAGCAACATCGGCCTCTCGCTCGCGGGCGACAGCGCGGTGCCGCTGATGTTGTGGCTGTCGTGGGCGCACCCGGTCGTCTTCTTCGGCGTGCTGGCCTGCGCCCTGGTGCTGATGGCCGCGCTGATCTGGGTCTTCGCCAAGTTCCTGCGGGCGCTTGCGCGCCGCATCTCCGTCTGGCTGGGTGGCACCCGGCCGTCTACCTGAGCTCAACATGTTCAACAAGATCCTGATTGCCAACCGAGGTGAGATCGCCTGCCGCGTGGCCGCGACGGCGCGCAAGCTCGGCATCCGCACGGTGGCGGTGTATTCCGATGCCGATGCGAACGCCAAGCACGTGATGGCCTGCGACGAGGCCGTGCACATCGGCCCCTCGGCGCCCAAGGAGAGCTACCTGCGCGGCGAGCGCATCATCGCGGCCGCCCAGGCCACCGGCGCGCAGGCCATCCACCCCGGCTACGGCTTCCTGAGCGAGAACGAAGAGTTCGCCCAGGCCTGCGCCGACGCGGGCCTGGTGTTCATCGGCCCGCCGGCCTCGGCCATCCAGGCCATGGGCCTCAAGGCCGAGAGCAAGCGGTTGATGGCCAAGGCGGGGGTGCCCCTGGTGCCGGGCTACCACGGCGCCGACCAGGATCCGGCCCTGCTCAAGCGCGAGGCCGACGCCATCGGCTACCCGGTGCTCATCAAGGCGAGCGCCGGTGGCGGGGGCAAGGGCATGCGGGTGGTGACTGCGGCGAGCGAGTTCGAGCCGGCGCTGGCCTCGTGCAAGCGCGAAGCCATCAACAGCTTCGGCGACGACGCGGTGCTGATCGAGCGCTACGTCAAGCGGCCGCGGCACATCGAGATCCAGGTCTTCGGCGACACGCAAGGCCACTGCATCTATCTCTTCGAGCGCGACTGTTCGGTGCAGCGCCGTCACCAGAAGGTGCTGGAAGAGGCCCCCGCCCCCGGCATGAGCGAAGCGCGCCGCCGCGAGATGGGTGAGGCCGCCGTCGCCGCCGCCAAGGCCGTGGGCTACGTGGGCGCGGGCACGGTGGAGTTCATCGCCGAGCCCGTGGGCGACAGCGGTGACTTGCGCTTCTACTTCATGGAGATGAACACGCGCCTGCAGGTGGAGCACCCGGTGACCGAGGCCATCACCGGCCTGGATCTCGTGGAGTGGCAACTGCGCGTGGCCAGCGGCGAGCCGCTGCCGCTGAAGCAGGAGGACCTGCGCATCCACGGCCACGCCATCGAGGCACGCATCTGCGCCGAGAACCCCGACAAGCAGTTCATGCCGGCCACCGGCACGCTGCAGGTCTACCGCACGCCGGACAGTGCCAGCTTCGAGCGGGGCGACGTGCGTGTCGATGCGGGCGTGCGCGAAGGCGACGCCATCTCGCCGTACTACGACTCGATGATCGCCAAGCTGATCGTCTGGGGCGCCGACCGCGCACAGGCGCTGGCGCGGCTCGACGCGGCGCTGGCGCAGACGCACATCGTGGGTCTGCACACCAACGTGGCCTTCCTGCGCCGCGTGGCACGCAGCCGCTCCTTCGCCGAGGCCGATCTCGACACCGCCCTGATCGAGCGCGAGCGCGAGTCCTTGTTCAACGCCGCGCCCTTGGCCGCGGAGATCGCCGCGGCGGGTGTGGTGGTGCATGCACTCGCCAGCGAGCAGTCGTTGCAGACCGACGACCCGTGGTCACGCCGCGATGGCTGGCGCCTGTTCGGTGGCGCGCGCCGGCAGTTCGATCTGGAGCTGGGCGGCAAGCACCAGGTGGTGACGCTGGAGCGCGCACACCGCGGCGCGATGACGCTCGTGATCGGCGCGCAGCGCTGGCCGTTTGCCGCCACGGCGCGCGGTGACGGGCATGAGGGCCGCCACGACGTGCAGCTCGGTGAGCGCCGCGTGGTGCTCTCGGTCTATGCCGTCGGCGAGCGTGTCAGCGTGTTTGCGGCCGAGGGCTCGGCCACGGTGAACGAGGTCGACGTGCTGGCCCATGCGGGTGAAGGCGCGGCCGATGGAGGCCGGCTCACGGCGCCGATGCCGGGCAAGGTGATCGCCTTCCTCGCGCAGCCGGGGCAGGCCATCAAGCAAGGCCAGGCGCTCGCGGTGATGGAGGCGATGAAGATGGAGCACACCATCACCTCGCCGCGCGACGGCACGGTGGAGGCGCTCTTGTACGCGCCCGGTGATCAGGTGGCCGAAGGTGGCGAGCTGCTGCGCCTCAAGGCGGGCTGAACGCGCTCAGCGCGCGATGCGGCTCGCGCCACGGCGCAGCCACTGGGTGGCGCTGCGCCAGCTGCTTTCTTCGGGCACGGGCAGCTCGCTGTTCTGCGAGGTGACGCCAAAGCCCGAGGTGTTGCGCGCCCAGGCGGCGTCTTGCGGTGCTTCGCTCTTGGTGGAGGCGGGCTTGGCCAGCTTGCCGGCGTTGATGAACTGCCGCGCCAGCGACACCAACTCGGCATTGCCCGAGGCCTGGCAGACGAACAGCACTTCGCGTGCTTCGTTCGCATCGCTCAGCATCGCCGCCACGTTGATGCCCTCACCGAGATCCCGCTTGAGGATGAAATGGATGCGGGTGGCGATGCGCAGTTGAACGGGAGTGGACACGTGAAACTCCAGGCAGTTCAGGTATCTTCAACCTCGGCTCGGAGGGCGCACATCCCTAACAAGGGGGGTCTGTGACTTCAGTCAACGATAGTGAGGAATAAGTCATGTCTTTTGCGTCATTTCCTGCCCACGTGACGCTGGTCGACGTCGGCCCGCGCGACGGCTTGCAGAACGAGAAGCAGGCCGTCGACGCGGTGCACAAGATCGAGTTGGTGCACCGCTTGCAAGACGCCGGCCTGCGCGAGATCGAGGTCACGAGCTACGTGAGCCCCAAGTGGGTGCCGCAGATGGCCGACAACGCGCAAGTGATGGCTGGCATCGAACGCCGCGCCGGCGTGCGCTACTCCGTGCTCACGCCCAACATGAAAGGCCTGGAGGCAGCGCTGCGCGACAAGCCCGACGAGATCGTGGTGTTCGGCGCGGCGACCGAGGCCTTCAGCCAGCGCAACATCAACTGCAGCATCGCCGAGAGCTTCGAGCGCTTCGCGCCGGTGGTGGCGGCGGCGCACGAGCACGGCATCAAGGTGCGCGGTGCCATCTCGTGCGCGCTCGGTTGCCCCTACCAGGGCGACGTGAGCGCCGATGAAGTGGAGCACGTGGTGAAGCTGATGAAGGCCATCGGCGTCGACCACTGCGGCGTGGCCGACACCATCGGCGTGGGCACGCCGCGCAAGGTGCAGCTCGCGATGGAGCGCGCGTTGAAGCACTACCCGCTGGTCGAAGTGAGCGGCCATTTCCACGACACCTACGGCCAGGCGCTGTCCAACATCTACGCCTGCCTGGAGCTGGGCATCCACAGCTTCGATGCGAGCGTGGCGGGCCTGGGCGGCTGCCCGTACGCCAAGGGTGCAACGGGCAATGTGGCGACAGAAGACGTGCTCTTCATGCTCAATGGCCTGGGCATCAGCACGGGCATCGACATCGACAAGCTGGTCGATGCCGGTGCCTTCATCTCCGGCGTGATCGGCCGCCCACCGGCCTCGCGCGTGGGCAAGGCCCTGCTGGCCAAACGTGAGAAGGCGAACGCATGAGCGCTGACGACATCACCATCCGGCCTGAAGGGTTCAAGCGCGTGAGCGAAGTGCTCGCCACGCTGGGCCATCCCCACGCGCCGGTGTTCCTCGACGTCACCGCACGCACCGCGCAAGAAGCGGCCGATGCCCTGGGTGTGCAGCTCGGCCAGATCGCCAAGAGCGTGGTCTTCAAGCGCAAGCAGGACGGCGTGGCCGTGCTGGTCGTGACCTCGGGCGACCTGCGTGTGGACGTGGAGAAGGTGGCCGCGCTCACCGGCCCGGTGGGCCGCGCCGATGCCGACTTCGTCAAGGCGGCCACCGGCTTCACCATCGGCGGGGTGTCGCCGGTGGGGCACGCCTCGCCGCCGGTGATGCTGATCGACCGCGAGCTCGCGCGCTT
>NZ_DASSRA010000114.1:0-2065 GCF_035702065.1 Rhizobacter sp. | reverse complement strand
TGGGTGACGTTGTCACCGCGCAAGGCCGAGACCGGGATGATGCCGGCGACTTCAATGCCGGCCTGCTGTGCGAAGGCACGCAGCGCCACGCTGACGGCCCCGAAGGCTTGGGCCGGGTCGCTCACCGCGTCGAGCTTGTTGACGGCGAACACGATGCTGGGCACGCGCAGCAGGTGCGCCAGCAGCGCGTGCCGGCGCGTCTGCGGCAGCAAGGGCAGCGGTTGGGCGTGGGTGTCGAGCTTGGTGATGTCGACCAGCACCACGGCAGCATCGCTGCCGGCTGCGGCTGTCACCATGTTGCGGGTGTACTGCTCGTGGCCGGGGGCGTCGGCAATGATGAACTTGCGCTGCTTGGTGGCGAAGTAGCGGTAGGCGACGTCGATGGTGATGCCTTGCTCACGCTCGGCCTCCAGGCCATCGGTGAGCAGCGACAGGTCGATGGGCTGGCCGGCGGCCTTCTTCTCCAGCGTGTCGAGCTGGTCGGCGAGGATGGCGCGGCTGTCATACAGCAGGCGGCCGATCAGCGTGCTCTTGCCGTCGTCGACGGAGCCTGCGGTGAGGAAGCGCAGGGCGCGGTGGTCCTTGATGGCGGGAGTGGCAGACATCAGAAATAGCCTTCTTTCTTGCGGCGCTCCATCGAAGCGTCGGAGGTGCGGTCGTCCATGCGGGTGGCGCCGCGTTCGCTCACGGTGACCTTCAGCGTCTCGGCGACGATGTCGGTGGCGTTGGCGGCCGGGCTTTCCACGGGGCAGGTGCAAGTCATGTCGCCGACGGTGCGGAAGCGCACCTGGGCAGTTTCGATCTTCTCGTCGCCTTCAGGCGGCGTGACTTCCGTCAGCGGCACCAGCAGACCCTTGCGGCGGATGACCTGGCGGTCGTGTGCGTAGTACAGGCTCGGCAGCGGGATGTTCTCGCGGGCGATGTAGAGCCACACGTCGAGCTCGGTCCAGTTGCTGATGGGGAAGGCGCGCATGTGCTCGCCCGGCTTGATGCGGGTGTTGAACAAGGTCCACAGCTCGGGGCGTTGCTCCTTCGGCTGCCATTGGCCGAAGCTGTCGCGGTGACTGAAGATGCGCTCCTTGGCGCGGGCTTTCTCCTCGTCGCGGCGCGCGCCGCCCATCAGCACGTCGAAGCGGTGTTCTTCGATGGCTTCGAGCAGGGCGACGGTCTGGTGGCCGTTGCGAGACTCCAGTGGGTGTGACAGGCGCACCGTGCCGCGTTTGATGGAGTCTTCGAGGTGGCCGACGACCAGGCGCTCGCCCATCTCTGCCACGCGGCGGTCGCGAAACTCGATCACCTCGGGGAAGTTGTGGCCGGTGTCCACGTGCAGCAGCGGGAAGGGCAGGCGGCCCTTGTACTGGCCGTCGGCGCCCTTGGTCTTGAAGGCCTTCTCCGCCAGGCGCAGCACGACGCACGAGTCCTTGCCGCCCGAGAACAGCAGGGCAGGGCGCTCGAAGGCGGCCACGGTTTCGCGCAGGATGAAGATGGCCTCTTCTTCCAGCCAGTCGAGGTGGGTGTGGTCCAGCTCGGGGAGCAACTGCTCCACGGTCAGCGGGGCGTTCATTTCCGGTCTCCGATCATCGATACAGCCGCTTCTTCCTCAGCGCCATGGACGTGCAGGCCGCACTCCTTGGCCTTCTCGTCTTCCCACCACCAGCGGCCGGCGCGGAAGTCTTCGCCCACGGCGATGGCGCGGGTGCAGGGCTCGCAGCCGATGCTGGGCATGAACTGGTCGTGCAGCGGGTTGTAGGGCACGTTGTTCGTGGCGATGTAGTGCCACACGTCGTTCCAGGTCCAGTCGGCCAGCGGGTTGAACTTGGTGCGCCCCTTGTCGTCGAGCTCATGGAAAGGCACGTCGCCGCGGTTGTTGCTCTGCTCGCGGCGCAGGCCGGTCACCCAGGCCGTGCGGCTGGCCAGCATGCGCGACAAGGGCTCCAGCTTGCGGATGCCGCAGCAGCCCTTGCGCAGGTCGATGCTCTCGTACATCGCCTTCTCGCCGTAGCTCTTGACGAAATGGATCACGGCGTCGGCTTCGGGGCGGTAGACCTCGACCTTCAGGCCGTAG
>NZ_DASSRA010000113.1:0-10857 GCF_035702065.1 Rhizobacter sp. | reverse complement strand
ATCGGGTGGTGCGACCACCAGCCGCGCACGGCTTCGAGCACGGCGGCGACCACAGGCATCTCTGCAATGCCGTGCAGCCAAGCCGGCAGTTCACCTGGCGGGTGCTGGGCGCGCGCGGGCGGCATCGAGGCCTGCATCGTCTGGAGCAGGCGCGCGCGCGAAGCGGCCAGCCGCTCGGCCGCCGAGGGCAGCGCGTGCGGGCCTGAGAGCGGATCGGGCGATTCGTTCATGAGGGCGTGCTCACCTCGCGCAGCATGGCGACGTCGGCACGCATCTGCTGGCGCATTCCTTCAAAGGCCGCGGGGCCACGCGCGCTGCCGATCCACCAGCACACCCCGGCCGCCGCGAGCGGCACCAGGGGCGCGACCAGCAAAGCCCAGGGGGCGTGGATCTCGGCCGGCGGGATCACCGCCCAGAGCATGAGCGCCACGCCGCCCAGCGCCGCCGAGACGCCGACCAGGCACAGGCCGATGGACTTCAACGCCAGACGCCGCTTCCAGCTGGCCGACACTGCGCCGAGTTCTTCACCGAACAAGTCGGCGTAGGCCTCGGCGTGGTCGGCAAGCAGTTGCGGCTGGGTGGCGACGAGGCGCAGCAGCGGGTGGATCACGGCAGCCCGCGTCAGTCGCGGCGCGGGCGGCTGAGCAGGCCGATCAGGGCCATCAGCGCAGCGCCCGTGGCCGCAGCGATCAGCACCGACTTGATCGGGTCGTTCTTGATGTAGTCGGCGGTCGCATCGGTGGCGTGAACGGCCTTGTCGCGCACAGTCTGCGAGCCGGTGCGCACGGCGTCGATGCCGCGGTGGGCCAGTGCGGCTGCCTGCTCGCCGGCGCGACTGAGCATGGGCGAGACACGGTCACGGGTGTTCTGCACCGAGGTCGACAGGCCGTCCAGTGCGTCGTTGGTGACGCGTTGGGTGGCTCGGATCGCGTGCTCGGCCTTGTCGGCGGCGCTGTCTGCCAAGGTGCTGGGCTGTTCGACGGTCTTCATGGTGCATGTCCTTCTGGATGGTTGGAAGTTTTGGGTTGAGTGGGCGCAGGCGAACTCAGCCCTTTCGAATCAAGCCGGCCAGGAAGCTGGCCACCGCAAGAACGGCGAAGACGATGAACAGGATCTTCGCGATGCCGACGGCGCCCGCGGCGATGCCGCCGAAGCCGAACAAGGCGGCGATCAGCGCGATGATGAAAAACACAACGGCGTAGTGCAGCATGGGTGGCTCCTCAGGTGATGGGTTGTGTGCCGGTTGGGAGAAGTCAGTGTCTGCACGCACGCTCGCGCTGGCGATAGGCCTCATCGCCAGGGTGCTGTCGGGGGAGCGAGCGAGGCGGTGTAGGACACCGCCGACAGGAGAGCGCCCTCAGGCGGTGGCTGGAGCCGCCTCGGGCAGCGACACCTCGATCGACGTGCCTTGCCCGGGCGCCGACACCAGGGTCAGCGAGCCGCCCTCGGCCTGCACGCGGTAACGCATGCCGACCAGGCCGAAGGCCGAACGCGGCTGCACGCGGGTGTCGAAGCCCACACCGTCGTCACGCACCGAGACCTCGGCGCGGCCCTGGCGCGAGTCGAGGGCGATCCACACGTTCTTGGCGTGCGCGTACTTGGCGATGTTGGTGAACGACTCCTGCACCAGCCGGTAGACCACCAGCTCGGCGTCGGTCTCCAGCCGCACGGGCTTGAGTGCGCAATGCACCTCGATGCCCGAGCTGCGGGCGAAGTCGCGTGCCAGGATCTCCAGCGTGGGGATCAGCCCGAGGTTGCCGAGTGTCGACGGGCGCAGGTCTTCGATGATGCGGCGGCCCATGGCGATGCTGCTGTTGAGCGTGTCGACCAGGTGGCCCAGGCGTTCAAGCGCCTCGGGTGCGGTGCCCACCAGGCGCGAGCGGATGCGCGCCGCGTCGAGCTTGGCCGAGGTGAGCAGGGCGCCCAGCTCGTCGTGCAGGTTGCGGGCGAGGCGGTGGCGCTCGTCTTCGCGGGCGGTCTGCAGGTGATCGGTCAGCTCGGTGAGCTGGGCGGTGCGCTGCTCCACCTCGCGCTCGAGCCGCTCGTGCTCCGCCAGCACGAGACGCTGCTGCTCTTCGCGCTGGCTTTGCAGCGCGGAGGTCTGCCTCAGGTACATGAAGAGGGACAGCAGGCTCAGCAGGCTCAGCACCGCCACACCGCAGCGGCTGAGCCACAGGGTCTGCTCGATGTCGTCGCGGGTCTTGCCCACGTTCGAGGTCTCGCGCGCCACCAGCTCGGCGGTGAGCTGGCGCACGGCTTCCATCTTCTCCTTGCCGATGTCGCTCAGCACCAGCTGCGTGGCCGCATCCATCTTGCCTTCGTCGTACAGGCGCCTGGTTTCGGACAGCTCGGACAACTTTGCATCGACAACGGCATGCAATTTGCCAAGGATGGCTGTGGAACTGGGATCCTTGCTGTAGTACTGGTCCAGGAACTTGAACGATTCGTCGATGCTCTTGAGCGCACGCTCGTAGGGCCGCAGGTATTCCGGGCGGTTGGTGAGCAGGTAGCCTCGTTGCCCGCTCTCGGCGTCGAGGATGCTTTGTGCGAGGCTTTGCACGCTGGCCCGGGCGGCGCCGACTTCGGTCAGATTGGAAAGGCTACCGATGGAACGCCAGTAGGATGTTTCGCTGACACCCAGCATCGCCGCGACGGCCAGGCAGGCCAGGGGAAAGACGAACGGGTTTCGCTTGACGACGGAGTAGATGCTCATGTTCCTGGTTCGTCCGATAACATGGGGATCATGCATTGATGAGGCATTGAGGCACACCATGATTCGAATTGCCATTGTTGATGACCACGCCATGATTCGGGCCGGATTGCGGCAGTTCTTTGCCGATCAGCCCGACTTCTCGGTGGTGGCCGAAGCCGCCAACGGCCGCGATGCGCTCGACATCGTGCGCGGTGGCGACGTCGACGTGATCGTGCTCGACATCTCCATGCCCGACCAGAGCGGCGTCGATGCGCTGGCTGGGATCAAGGCCCGCGCACCCGACCTGCCGGTGTTGATCCTGAGCGGGTTTCCCGAGGAGCATTACGCCACCACGCTGCTGCGTCAGGGCGCGAGCGGTTACCTCAACAAGGACTGCGACCCCGAAGAGATCGTCAAGGCGATCCGCACCGTGGCACGGGGCCGCAAGTACATCACCGCCGGTGTGGCCGAGCGCCTGGCCGACGGCTTGGGGGGCGGTGGCGACAAGCCGCTTCACGAGCAGCTCTCCGAGCGCGAGCTGCAGGTCTTTCTGCGGCTGGCCAAGGGCGAGACCATCAGCCACATGGCCGACAGCATGTCGCTCAGCGTGAAGACGGTGTCGACGTACCGCACGCGGGTGATGGAGAAGATGAAGCTCGAATCGAACAGCGACTTGACGTACTACGCGCTGAAGAACGGCTTGATCCAGTAGGGGGTTCGCGGCGCAGCGGGCCGAGCGCCGGGCCGCCATCGGCCAGAGGCCGATGGCCTTCCGCAGGCACAGACAGTCCGCAGGGACTGTCTGTGTCCGGCTCCAGCCCACCAAGCCGGCCCGCATTCCCTTGGGGGATCGGCTGATGTACCCGTCAGCCGAGGGGCTGTCATCCCGCCAGGCTGCCAAAGCCGGTCTCGCCGGAGGCGAGGCGGTTGCAATACTGGATGAGCGCGTCGATCTCGTTTGACTTGTCGAACACCTTGTCGGCACCCAGCTCCAGGCACTTGCGGCGGATGTCCTGCGTGGCGTAGTTGCTCAGCACCACCACGTTGTGTCGTTGCGGCAGGCTGCTGGCGGCCTTGAGCACACCCAGGCCTGAACCCGACTTGAGAAAGATGTCGACGATGACCAGGTCGACCCCGTTGTCGGGCCGCGCCAGGTACTGCACGGCGGTGGGTTCGTCTTCGGCCGTGCCGATGACCTCGACGGGCACCAGCTCTTCGAGGGTGGCGATCAGATTTTCGCGAATGACCTGGCTGTCTTCGACGATGTAAGTCCTGAGCGGCTGCATGGACAGCGATCCTTCCTTGAAGTCACGAGCCTGCGGCTGCCATGGGGTAACCAGATCCCCCGGATGGGCACGACGTAAGACACGAAAAACTATGTGTGAGTGTGGCGATGAATCGGGCGCGGCGCCATTTGCGTAAGCCCCGATCCCGTGTCGGACAAAGACTACACCTTGGTTTCCGCTTTTTCTCACGCGCAACGAATGAAACGTAGGACTTGCACTACAGCGCGTGGCGGTGCTGTCTGCTGTGCGCGGGCCATGCCCCTTTGGATACTGCGTCACACGTTGTGAGGAGCCGCTGGCCCTCATGTGTTGAATCTGCTGTCATCACGAAGGGACATCCACCATGAAAAGCACTTCCGCTCTCAAGTACTCGCTCATCGCCGCCGCCGTGCTGGGGCTGCCGCTCGCGCAGGCCGCCAACATCAGCAAGGACGACTACAAGGCCGGCAAGGACCGCATCAGTGCGGCCTACAAGACCGACAAGCAGGCCTGCGATTCACTCTCGGGCAACGCCAAGGACGTGTGCGTCGAAGAGGCCAAGGGCAAGGAGAAGGTCGCCAAGGCCGAGCTGGAGTACAGCTACACCGGCAAGGCCAGCGACCAGAACAAGGTCGCTAAGGCCAAGGCCGAAGCCGACTACGCCGTGGCCAAGGAAAAGTGCGACGACAAGGCCGGCAACGAGAAGGACGTGTGCGTGAAGGAAGCCAAGGCTGCTGAAACCCACGCCCTGGCCGATGCAAAGGCGGGCAAGGAGATCAACTCAGCCAAGAACGATGCCGCCAAGGACAAGCGCGATGCCGACTACAAGGCGGCCGCCGAGAAGTGCGACGCGCTGGCGGGCGACGCGAAGGACAGCTGCGTTGCGGCTGCCAAGGCCAAGTACGGCAAGTCCTGAACGCGCTCGTCGCGCTCAACGAAAAGGCCCGCAGAGCGGGCCTTTTTCATGGGGCGTGCGGGGGTTCAGAAGTGGAGCCAGGCCATCGCACCAAGTGCCATGCCGACGGCGCTGACACCCAACACGCCGTACTCCAGCCAGCGCTTCTTGGTGAGCAGCGCGATGGCGGCCATCGCAATGGCGATCTGCAAGGCCGTGGTGGCTTGCGCCCAGCGGTGGTGCTGGTGCATCTGCTCGTCGCTCTTCTTGTCCCAGTCGGCGGATTCGGCGTCGAGCCGCTTGGCCTCGGCCATCACTTCGGCCTTCTCGGTCTTGTAGCGCTTGATTTCTTCGACATAGAACGGCTTCCTGGCCTCGGGCGCCAGTTCGGCGGCGAGCTCGGCCAGGTTCTGCTTGTTGCTCTTGGCCTGGTAGTAGTTCCATTGGTTCGAGGCCTCGGTCTTCTTGATGGCCGCGGTGTTCTTGTGCAGGCCGGCGTTGGCCTGCGTGGCCCCGCCCATGTAGGCGAACATGGCGCCCACCGTGGCGAGGATGGCCGTGATCACGGCCAGTTGCCCGGCCATGCCCTTGGGCTCGTGCTGTGCCGCGTGTTCGAGTTCGTGGTCGTGTGGACCGTGGACGTGAAAACCGCCTCCCGACATGGGTGATGCTCCTCAGTGTTGCCGTTGGTAGATGACGAAGGCGTAGTCGAAGTGATTCGGCTCGCCGCTGTGATGGGTGTCTCGTTGAATCTCGCGGAACTCGGCCCGGTTCCAGGCCGGGAACCGCGTTTCGCCCTGGTAGTCGCGGTCGACCTCGGTGAGAACCAGGCGGTCAGCCAGGGGCAGGGCCGCGGCATACAGCTGGCCGCCTCCGATCACGAAGATCTGCTCGGCTTCGCCCGCCAGGGCCAGGGCCTCTGGCAGTGAACCGACTGACTCCACACCCTCGGCGTGCCACTCGCGGTTGCGCGTGACCACGATGTTGCGCCGGCCAGGCAGCGGCCGGAAGCGCGGAGGCAGCGAGTCCCAGGTCTTGCGGCCCATGATGACGGGAAAGCCCATCGTGGTGCGCTTGAAGTACTGCATGTCTTCGGGGATGCGCCAGAGCAGGGCGTTGTCGTGGCCGATCACGCCGTTGCGGGCGACGGCGGCGATCAGGTTGAGCGTGGGGCGGGTCATCCCGCGATTGTCTCAGCGCGCGAGGGAGGCCCTTCGCGCGCGCTTCACTTTCACGACAGGGTGGCCGCCTGTCGCCCCTGCTGGATGTGCTGCTGCATCAGCCGCTTGACGCTTGCGGCATCGCGTGCCTTGAGGGCCGCCATGATCTCCCGGTGCTCAGCCAGGGAGGCGTCGAGCCGGCCTTGCTTGAAGAGGGACTGGTGGCGATTGAGCTTCATCACGCGGCGCAGGTCGTTGACCATCTGCAGGCGCCAGCGGTTGTCGTCGATCTGCAGCAGGCGGATGTGGAACTGCTCGTTGGCACGGAAGAAGGCCTCGCGGTCAGTGACGGTCTGCTCCAGCTGTTGGTGCAGAGCTTCGAGTTCGGCGAGCTCGGTGTCGGTGGCTTCGGTGGCGACCACGCCGGCGGCGTCGCCTTCCAGCAGGGCCAGCAGGTGGAACACCTCAGACAGGTCACGCTCCGACACCTCGGTGACGTAGGCGCCGCGACGCAGCTTCATGGTGACCAGGCCTTCGGAGGCCAGCACCTTGAGGGCTTCGCGCAGCGGCGTGCGGCTGATGCCGTATTCGGCGGCAAGCGCCTGCTCGTCGATCCAGCTGCCCGGGGCCAAGGTGTGGGCGAGGATGCTGGTGCGCAGGCGCTCAGCCACCTGCTCATACAGCGCGCTTTCTCGCAGGCGCGCAGGGGCCGGGGGCGTGGCGGTGGACTGGGCGGACATCGGATTGCGTGAGCGGGGGTGGGAGCGAGTACCTGTAGTATATAATTCAATTTTGAATTATGCTAGCCAGGCCTGACAGAACCAGCGGAGCCATTCCCGCGTGCTCGTGAGGGGTGGCGAAAGGGTGGCCTCCCCCGCGCGGAGGGGGTTTTCCCGGCCCGCCCTTGTCCAGAATCCGGGCCTCGAAGGCCATTGACACCGGTGGCGCCGTGCGCGCAACCTGTTTTTCCTTGAAGAGATTGACCATGTCACAAGACGCCAAGCTCACTCCCGAAGCGCTCGCCGCCTGGCAAAAGGCCGCCGCCAAGTCCGCGCCCGGCGGTCAGGTCGACGCGTTGAACTGGGTCACGCCCGAGGGCATCACGGTCAAGCCGCTGTACACCGCGGCCGATGTGCAAGGCCTGCAGCATGCCGACACCTTGCCCGGCTTTGCGCCCTTCGTGCGCGGCCCGCAGGCCACCATGTATGCGGTGCGGCCATGGACCATTCGCCAGTACGCCGGCTTCTCCACCGCTGAAGAATCCAATGCCTTCTACCGCCGCGCGCTCGCCGCGGGTGCGCAGGGCGTGAGCGTGGCCTTCGACCTGGCCACCCACCGCGGCTACGACAGCGACCACCCGCGCGTCACCGGCGACGTGGGCAAGGCGGGCGTGGCCATCGACTCGGTCGAGGACATGAAGATCCTCTTCGACGGCATTCCGCTCGATACCGTCAGCGTCTCCATGACCATGAACGGCGCCGTGCTGCCTGTGCTCGCCGGCTACGTGGTGGCCGCGGAAGAACAAGGTGTGCCGCAGGACAAGCTCTCCGGGACCATCCAGAACGACATCCTCAAGGAGTTCATGGTCCGCAACACCTACATCTACCCGCCCGAGCCGAGCATGCGGGCGGTGGGCGACATCATCGAGTACACGGCGAAGAACATGCCGAAGTTCAACTCGATCTCGATCTCGGGCTACCACATGCAGGAAGCCGGCGCCAACCAGGCGCTGGAACTCGCCTTCACGCTGGCCGATGGCCGCGAGTACGTGAAGACGGCGCTGGCCAAGGGCCTGGACGTGGACGAGTTCGCCGGCCGGCTCAGCTTCTTCTGGGCCATCGGCATGAACTTCTACCTTGAAGTGGCCAAGATGCGCGCGGCGCGGCTGCTGTGGTGGAAGATCATGAAGGAGTTCAACCCCAAGAAGGACAAGAGCCTGATGCTGCGCACGCATTGCCAGAAATCGGGCTGGAGCCTCACCGAGCAGGACCCGTACAACAACGTGGTGCGCACCACCATCGAGGCGATGGCCGCGGTGTTCGGTGGCACGCAATCACTGCACACCAACTCCTTCGACGAAGCGATCGCGCTGCCCACCGACTTCTCGGCCCGCATCGCGCGCAACACGCAACTCATCATCCAGGAAGAGACCCACATCACCAACGTGGTCGACCCCTGGGCGGGCAGCTACATGATGGAGAAGCTCACGCAGGACATGGCCGACAAGGCCTGGTCCATCATCGAAGAGGTCGAGAAGCAGGGCGGCATGACCAAGGCCGTGCAGAGCGGCTGGGCCAAGCTCAAGATCGAGGCCAGCGCCGCCGAGAAGCAGGCACGCATCGACTCGGGGCAGGACGTGATCGTCGGCGTCAACAAGTACAAGCTGGCGAAGGAAGACCTCATCGAGGCGCGCGACATCGACAACCACGCGGTGCGCGACGCGCAGGTGGCACGTCTTGAGCAGATCCGCGCCAAGCGCGACGCCAAGGCCGTCAAGGCCGCGCTTGACGCGCTGACCGCTTGCGCCGACAGTGGCGCGGGCAACCTGCTCGACCTCTCCATCAAGGCGATCCGCGTGCGGGCCACGGTGGGCGAGGTGAGCGACGCGCTGGAAAAGGTCTGGGGGCGCCATCGCGCCGATACGCAAAAGGTGACCGGTGTGTACGCAGCAGCCTACGACAGCGCCGAAGGGTGGGAGAAGCTCCAGCAGGAGATCACGGCCTTCGCCGAGCAAGAGGGCCGCCGCCCGCGCGTGATGATCGCCAAGCTGGGCCAGGACGGCCACGACCGCGGCGCCAAGGTGGTGGCCACGGCCTTCGCCGACCTCGGCTTCGACGTGGACATGGGCCCGCTATTCCAGACCGCCGAGGAATGCGCCCGCCAGGCGATCGAGAACGACGTGCATGCGGTGGGCGTGAGCACACTGGCCGCCGGCCACAAGACGCTGGTGCCGGCCATCATCCAGGCGCTCAAGGCGCAGGGCGCCGACGACATCATCGTCTTCGTCGGCGGCGTGATCCCGCGGCAGGACTACGACTACCTCTACGAGGCCGGCGTGAAGGGCATCTACGGCCCAGGCACGCCCATCCCGGCGAGCGCGAAGGACGTGCTCGAGCAGATCAAGGCCAACCTCGCCAAGGCCTGATCCGACGTGGATGCCAACCTGGTCGATCAGGGCTTGCTGACCGGCGTGCGAGGCGGCGACCGCCGCGCGCTCGCCAAGGCCATCACCCTGCTCGAATCCACCCGCGAAGACCACCGGCTGCGCGCCGATGCGCTGCTCAATGCGCTGCTGCCGCACACTGGCAACGCCGTGCGCCTGGGCATCTCGGGCGTGCCCGGCGTGGGCAAGTCGACCTTCATCGAGGCGCTGGGGCTCGCGTTGATCGACAAGGGCCACCGCGTGGCGGTGCTCACCATCGACCCATCGTCCAGCATCTCGGGCGGCTCCATCCTCGGCGACAAGACGCGCATGGAGAAGCTCTCCGTGCACCCACAGGCCTATGTGCGGCCAAGCCCCGCCGGTGGCACCCTGGGCGGCGTGGCCGAGAAGACGCGCGAGGCCATGCTGGTCTTCGAGGCCGCAGGCTACGACACCGTGATCGTCGAGACCGTGGGCGTGGGCCAGAGCGAGGTCGCGGTGGCTGGCATGACCGACATGTTCGTGCTGATGCAGCTGCCCAACGCCGGCGACGACCTGCAGGCCATCAAGCGCGGCGTGATGGAGCTGGCGGATCTCGTGGTGATCAACAAGGCCGACATCGACCCCGATGCCGCGACCCGCGCCGAGGCGCAGATCGTGAGCGCCATGCGGATCTTCAGCTACCACCACGGAACGAGCGACCCGCATGCCATCCGTGTGCTGCAGTTGAGCGCGCTCAAGTTCCAGGGCATCACCGCCTTCTGCGACGCCGTGGAGCGTTTCGTGAAACGCCGCCGCGACAGCGGCGAGTTCGAGTCGCGCCGCAAGCAGCAGGGCATGGCCTGGATGTGGGACATCGTCCACGCCACCCTGCAATCCGAGTTCAAGCACCACCCGGCAGTGCGCGATGCGTTGCCAGGGGTGGTGCGCAACGTCAACGAGTTGCGCACCGCGCCTTCGGCTGCGGCGCGCGAACTGCTTCGACTCTTCACCCGTTCCTAGAACGAACCGAGAAAAGGGGACACCCCATGCACGACATCATCGAACAACTCGAAGCCAAGCGCGCCCTGGCGCGCCTGGGCGGCGGCGAGAAGCGCATCGCCTCGCAGCACAACAAGGGCAAGCTCACCGCGCGCGAGCGCATCGAGCTGCTGCTCGACGAAGGCACCTTCGAAGAGTGGGACATGTTCGTGGAGCACCGCTGCCACGACTTCGGCATGGCCGACAACAAGATCCCGGGCGACGGCGTGGTCACAGGCTACGGCATGATCAACGGCCGCCTGGTCTTCGTCTACAGCCAGGACTTCACCGTTTTCGGCGGCGCGCTCTCCGAAGCGCATGCCGAGAAGATCTGCAAGGTGATGGACCAGGCCATGAAGGTCGGCGCCCCGGTGATCGGCCTCAACGACTCCGGCGGCGCGCGCATCCAGGAAGGCGTGGCCTCGCTGGGCGGCTATGCCGAGGTGTTCCAGCGCAACGTGATGGCCTCGGGCGTGGTGCCACAGATCAGCATGATCATGGGCCCGAGCGCCGGCGGCGCGGTGTACTCGCCGGCCATGACGGACTTCATCTTCATGGTGAAGGACAGCAGCTACATGTTCGTCACCGGCCCCGAGGTGGTGAAGACCGTCACGCACGAGGAAGTGACGGCCGAGGAACTGGGCGGCGCGAGCACGCACACCACCAAGAGCGGCGTGGCCGAC
>NZ_DASSRA010000112.1:0-8300 GCF_035702065.1 Rhizobacter sp. | reverse complement strand
CGTACTGAATCGGCTTACCGTAACTGAGCTTCAAAGGCCCCACTGGCGACACCCAGCTCAGGCCCAGGCCCATCGAAACCCGCAGCGGATCAGGCAACGTGGGCGTTTGATCGCCCCACACGTTACCGGCATCGAGGTACGCGAAGAAGCGCAGCGTCCGGTCGTTGCCCGCGCCCGGGATGGGCAGATACAGCTCGTTGTTGATGTTAAGGCGCTTGGTGCCACCGGTGTAGCCACCAAGGGCATCCACCGGGCCCAGGGTGCCTTGGTCGAAACCACGCACCGAACCCAGACCACCACCATAGAAGTTCTTGAAGACAGGATACGGACGACCCAGCAGCCCCGTGCCATAGCCGATCTCGGCGTTGAAGGCATAGGTGTACTTTTTGGTAATCGGCCAGTATTGCTGGAGTTGCAGGTTGGCTCGGAGGTAGCGTGTGTCGCCTGCGATGCCCAGTTCGGTGCTGATGCGCTGGTAGCGGCCGGCATTGGGCACCAGCGCACTGTCGCGCCCGTCGCGGGTCCAGCCGATGGTGAGAGGCACGGAGCTGCTCTTTTCGCCGAACTTGGCCACCTGGGTCCAGTAGTTGTTGGGCAGCCCCGTTGTTCCGCTGATCTCGGTGCTTTCGGCACCGATACCGAAGTACACCGTGTCGTATTCGCTGAACGGCACGCCGAAACGGATCGAAGCACCCGGCGTGATGAACTGATATTCCTCGCCCTGGCTGTTGATCGGCTTCTGGGTCCGGTAGTAGACGTCGAAGGCCCGCGAGATGCCGTCGATGGTGAAGTAGGGGTCGACCGCGCTCACCACCAGGGTGCGGGCCGACTTGCTGGTGTTGATGTCGATGCCGAGGTAGTTGCCGGTGCCGAACACGTTGTCCTGCTTCACCGAGGCCGACAGGGCCAGCTTGTCGGCGCTCGAGAAGCCCGCACCCAGCGAAAGGTTGCCGGTGGGCTTCTCGACCACCGTCATGGTCAGGTCGACCTGGTCCGAGGTGCCGGGCACTTCATTGGTCTCTATGCCCACTTCCTTGAAGTAACCCAGGCGGTCGACGCGGTCGCGCGAGAGCTTGATGCGCTGGCCGTCGTACCACGATGATTCGAACTGGCGGAACTCGCGCCGCACCACTTCGTCTCGGGTGCGGCTGTTGCCGGCCACGTTGATGCGGCGTACGTAGACGCGCCGCTGCGGGTCGGCGACGAGCGCCACCACTACCTGCCCCGTCGCACGATCGATCTCAGGGCGGGGGTCGACCCGGGCAAACGCATAGCCATAGGTACCGAACCGGTCGGTGAAGGCCTTGATCGTCTCTGCCACCGACTCGGCGCGATAAGGCTCGCCGGGTCGAATGCGCACCAGCGCCTTGAACTCGTCGTCTTTCCCCAGGTACTCGCCTTCGAGCTTCACAGCCGTGACCGTGTAGGGCTGGCCTTCGTTGACCGTGATGTTGAGGGTGATGCTCTGCTTGTCGGGCGAGATCGCGACCTGCGTCGACTCGACCGTGAACTCCAGGTATCCCCGGTTCAGGTAGTAGGCGCGCAGCGTTTCCAGGTCGGCGGTCAGCTTGGAGCGTGAATAGCGGTCGCCCTTGGTGTACCAGTTCAGCCAGCTGCCGTCGTTGAGGTCGAACAAGCCCTTGAGCGTGCTTTCGGAGAAAGCTTTGCTGCCGAGAATGCGGATCTCGTTGATACGCGACACGCTGCCTTCGGTGACCGTGAAGGTCACGTTGACGCGGTTGCGCTCTTGCGGGGTGACGGTGGTCACCACCTCGGCACCGTAGAGGCTGCGGGTGAGGTACTGGCGCTTCAGTTCCTGTTCGGCGCGGTCCGCGAGGGCTTTGTCGAATGGCAGACCTTCGCCGATGCCGAAGTCCTTGAGGGACTTGAGAAGCACATCCTTCTCGAACTCCTTCAGTCCGACGAAGTCGATGTTGGCAATGACCGAGCGCTCATCGACGATCACCACCACCACGTCGCCATCGACCTCGACGCGCACGTCCTTGAATAGGCCGGTGGCGAACAGAGCGCGCAAGGCGGCCGCACCCTTCTCGTCGTTGTAGGTGTCACCGATGCGAAAGGGCAGCGAGGCAAAGACGGTACCGGCATCGGAACGCTGCAAGCCCTCGACCCGGATGTCCTTCAGAACGAAAGGCGTCACAGCCCAGGCCGAACCGGCGTGCAAGGCAGCAGCAAGCGCCACCGAGAGAACGGTCGGGCGCAGAAAAGGTAAACGGGGGGAGAACGAGACAGGGGCAGTGCGCATGCAGTGATCAGTGCAGGCCCAGGAGGCGGGCCACATCGTTGTAGAGAGCGAGCGAGGTCATCATGAGCATGATGGCCACGCCCCCGCGTTGCAGCCGCTCAAGCCACACATCAGAGGGAGGCTGCCCCGTCACCGCTTCAAAAAGATAATACATCAGGTGTCCACCATCGAGCACCGGGAGCGGCAGCAGGTTGAGCACCCCAAGACTCACGCTGACCACCGCAAGAAAGCCCAGGTAGTACGCGAGGCCCATGCGCACAGATTGGCCCGCGTAGTCGGCAATGGTCAGCGGCCCGCTGAGGTTCTTGAGCGAGGCCTGACCGATCAGCATGCGGCCCAGCATCCGCAGCGTGAGCGCAGATACATCCCACGTTCGCGACACGGCCTGCGACAAACCCTCCCAAGGCCCGTATTGCACAGTCACCATCTCGGGTGCCTTGCCCAGCCCGGCCTCGATGCGGCCGATGCGTTTGTCGCCGTCCACCACCACCGCGGGCTGAACATCGAGATCGACGACGCGTCCATCGCGCTGTACCTGCCAGTGAAGCGGCGCGGCCGAGGTGCGCTCGCCGCTGCCGCGGATCAGTTCGAGCAGGTGCGTGGTGTTGCGTACGACGAGGCCGTCGATGTTGAGCACCACATCCCCTTCGCGCAGGCCAGCCTTGGCTGCGGCACCGCCTGGGCGAACCATGCTGATCACAGGTGCGTCGCCCACATACGGAGCGCCGAGACCAATGCTGCGCATTGTCTTGGCGTCGAGGTCTTTGGCGTCCAGCGTGTCCAGATCGAGCACCGCCACATGCTGGCCACGCCCCTCGCCATCGCTGAGTATCAGGTGCAGACGCTCGCCGCGCAGCACGGCCTGGGTGATCTCCCAGCGCAGGTCGGTCATCGAGCGGACGTCTTGCCACTGCGCGCCGTCGTATGAGAATGCACGCACCCAATCGCCCGACTTCATCCCCGCGCGCTCGGCCAGGCTGTCCGCAATCGGTGCGCCGAAGCGTGCCTTGGGTTCCTCGACACCGATCCAATGCTGCGCCGCGTAGAGAAGAACCGCCAGCAGCAGGTTGGCCAATGGCCCCGCCGCCACCACGGCCGTGCGCTGCCACAACGGCTTGCGGTTGAAGGCCTGCGACAGCTCATTCGGAGCCACCGGGCCTTCGCGCTCGTCGAGCATGCGCACATAGCCGCCCAGGGGCAGCGCGGAGATCACGAACTCGGTACCGCCCGGCCTGGGCTGGCGGCGCCAGATGACCTTGCCGAAGCCCACAGAGAACCGCAACACCTTCACACCACAGGCCACCGCCACACGGTAGTGGCCGTACTCGTGGATGATGATGAGAACACCCAGTGTGAGGATGAAGGCCAGAACCGTGATCATCGTGGTCACGCCCTGGTTAGCAGGCTCTCGGCTGTGCGACGCGCTTCAGCGTCCAGGGCCAGCAACCCGTCGACGGAACGGCACGCATCGGCTGCGGGGGAGATGACGTCCAGGGTGCGTGCATTGACACTGTGAATCTGGTCGAAGCGGATGGTTCCCGCCAAGAAGGCGGCCACGGCAACTTCATTGGCTGCGTTCAACACGGCAGTGCTGCCTTCAGGTCCGCGCAAGGTGTCCCATGCGAGCTGCAAGCCGGGGTAGCGCGTCATGTCGGCCGGCTCGAAGTGCAGGCCAGCCAGGCGCGTGAAGTCGAGGGCCGACGCTCCCGACTCGATGCGCTCGGGAAATGACAACCCGTAAGCGATGGGCACCCGCATGTCGGGCGTGCCGAGCTGCGCCAGCACCGAGTTGTCCCGGCACACCACCATAGAGTGAATGATGCTCTGCGGGTGGATCACCACGCGGATCTGCTCGGGCGACAGGTCGAACAGCCAGCGGGCCTCGATCACTTCGAGTGCCTTGTTCATCATGGTGGCCGAGTCGACAGAGATCTTGCGGCCCATCACCCAGTTCGGGTGGGCACAGGCCTCGTCGGGGGTCACACTCGCAAGGCTGGCAGGATCGCGCTGGCGGAAGGGGCCACCCGAGGCGGTAAGAACAATATGGTCGATGCGCTCATGCCAGGTGCTGCGGTCTTCGGGCAGGCACTGGAAGATGGCCGAGTGCTCGCTGTCGATCGGCAGCAGCGTCGCCCCGCCTTCGCGCACAGCCTGCATGAAGAGTGCACCACCCACCACCAGAGCTTCCTTGTTGGCAAGCATCAAGCGCTTGCCAGCCCGCGCCGCGGCCATGCAAGGCTCAAGCCCTGCCGCACCGACGATGGAGGCCATCACCGCATCGACCTCTGGGTGCGCGGCGATCTGCGAGAGCGCGGCGGCGCCTTCCAGCACTTCGGTGCGCAAGCCGGCCTCGCGCAGACCTTCGCGCAGCTGCTTGGCGTGCACCGCCTGCGGCAGCACGGCAAAGCGCGGCTCAAACTGGACGCACTGGGCGAGCAGGATATCGACGCGCGTGTTGGCGCTGAGGGCCACGACCTCGTAGCGATCACGGTGGCGCGCAATGACGTCGAGCGTGTTGGCGCCCACGCTGCCGGTGGAACCGAGAATGCAGACGCGCTGCCGCGTGGGGATGGAAGAGCGCATGTTCAGAGCGTGCCCAGGGCCATCGCGATGGGAAAGACCGGCAGCAAGGCGTCGACGCGGTCAAGTACGCCTCCATGGCCGGGGAGCAGGCCACTGCTGTCCTTGGCACCGGCGCTGCGCTTGACCAGCGATTCGACGAGGTCACCGACAACACTCATGGCGCTGAGGAAGACCAGAGCAAGCACGAGGCCCGCCACGCCGAGGTGATCGAGCAAGACCGTGAACAGGCTGGCCGAATCGACTTGTGCAAGCTGCCAGTGCCGGTCCGCCTGTATCCAGGCGAAAGCAAGAAGCTGAACCCCGAGCATCCCGCTCCACACGCCCTCCCAGCTCTTGCCCGGGCTGATGGCTGGAGCAAGCTTGCGGCGCCCGAAGGCCTTGCCCCCGAAGTAGGCCGCGATGTCGGCCACCCACACGAGGCAGAAAATCGAGAGGATGAAGTTGATGCCGGTGGCCTTGGCGCTGGACAAGGCGAGCCAGGCCGTCCACACCGCCGCCAGGCCGAGCAGCCAGCGGGCGACACGCGGCAGCGTGTGCCAGGAGCCAGGTCCCACACGCAGCGCCAGCACTCCGCCCAGAACCCACACACCAAAAGCCAGCCACCATGCCACGCTGGGCCCGACCCGAACCCAGCCGGCCAGGAGCGCAAGCCCGCAGGCCACTGCCATCGCAACCCCCATGGCCAATGCCAGCGTCGGAGATGCCGAGTTGAGGCGGGCCCATTCCCAGGCCGCTGCTCCAGCCATCAACAGCATCAGCAAGGCGAACGGCCACGCAACGGGTGCGAACAATGCAGGCAGAAGCAGGGCCAGCATGACCAGGGCCGTGATGATGCGCTGCTTGAGCATGCTCAGGGCCTGACGTTGTTGGGCACGTCGGCTGACGACGCCAGCCCGAAACGTCGATCGCGCTGGGAGTAGTCGGCCAGGGCCGCATCGAGTTGGGCCTCGCCGAAATCAGGCCACAGGCAATCGCTGAAGACCAGTTCCGAGTAAGCCACCTGCCACAACAGAAAGTTGCTGATGCGGACCTCGCCACCGGTGCGGATGAAGAGATCGGGGTCGGGCGCGAAGTTCATGGCCATGAAGCGCGACAGCGTGGCTTCATCGAGCGAAGCCGCCGGTACACCTGCCTCGATGGCCTGGCGACAGGCCTGCACCACGTCCCAGCGGCCACCGTAGTTGAAGGCGACCGAGAGGTTGATGCGCGTGCCATTGCGCGTCGTCGCTTCGGCCTGGTCCAGGGCGGCTCGCACCTTGTCGGAGACCTGCGACAGGTCGCCCACGATGCGCACACGCACGCCCTCGCCCACCATCTTGGCCAGGTACTTGGTGACGGTCACCAGCACCAGGCTCATCAGGCCTGACACCTCTTCGGTGGGCCGCTTCCAGTTCTCGGACGAGAACGCGAACACGGTGACGTACTCGATGCCGCGGTCGGCGCAGGCCTTGACGGTGCGCATCAGCGCATCGACACCTGCCTTGTGGCCGAAGAAGCGCGGCATGAACCGCTTCTTGGCCCAGCGCCCATTGCCATCCATCACGATGGCGACATGGCGCGGGACGCGCTTGGAAGAATCCACGGGAGTCAAGGTTCAGAGGAGACGAGAAATGTGGGCCGCATCAGACGGCCATGATCTCCGCTTCCTTGGCCGAGATCATGCGGTCGATCTCGGCAACCACCCGGTCGGTGAGCTTCTGCACCTCGTCGAGCGAACGACGCTCGTCGTCTTCGGTGATCTCCTTGTCCTTCAACAGCTTCTTGGCCTGGTCGTTGGCGTCGCGGCGCTGGTTGCGCACGGCAACCTTGGCGTCCTCACCGGCACTACGCACCACCTTGGTCAGGTCGCGGCGCCGCTCTTCGGTCAGAGCGGGCATCGGCACGCGCAGCAGATCGCCTTGCGCTGAGGGGTTCAGGCCGAGGTCGGATTCGCGGATGGCCTTCTCGATCTTCGGGCCCATGCCCTTTTCCCAGGGCTGCACGCTGATGGTCCGTGCATCCAGCAGGCTCACGTTGGCCACCTGGCTGATGGGCACCATCGAACCGTAGTAGTCGACCTGCACCTGGTCGAGGATGCCCGGGTGGGCGCGGCCGGTGCGGATCTTCTGCAATTCGTTCTTGAACGATTCGATCGACTTGGCCATCTTCTGCTCGGCCGTCTTGCGAATGTCTGCAATGCTCATGTCAATGATCTCCTGAGATCAAACGTGGACGAGCGTGCCCTCGTCCTCACCCATCACCACGCGCTTGAGCGCGCCCGCCTTGAAGATGCTGAACACCTTGATGGGCAGCTTCTGGTCGCGGCAGAGTGCAAACGCCGTGGCATCCAGCACCTGCAGGTTGCGGGTGATGGCTTCATCGAAACTGACCCGCGAGTACCGCGTGGCAGCAGGGTCTTTCTTGGGATCGGCCGTGTACACACCGTCGACCTTGGTGGCCTTGAGCACGATCTCTGCACCGATCTCTGCACCGCGCAGTGCCGCCGCGGTGTCGGTGGTGAAGAAGGGGTTGCCGGTGCCGGCAGCAAACACCACCACCTTGCCTTCTTCCAGGTATTGCAGCGCCTTCGGGCGCACGTAAGGCTCAACCACCTGCTCGATGGCGATGGCCGACATCACGCGTGCCGTCATGCCTTCTTGGCGCATGGTGTCGGCCAGCGCCAGCGAGTTCATCACCGTGGCCAGCATGCCCATGTAGTCGGCCGTGGCGCGGTCCATGCCAACCGAGCCGCCGGCCACGCCGCGGAAGATGTTGCCGCCGCCGATGACCACCGCCACCTCGCACCCCAGCTGGGTCACTTCCTGGATCTCGCGCACCATGCGGACGATGGTGGCGCGGTTGATGCCGTAGGCATCGTCGCCCATCAGGGCCTCACCCGAAAGTTTGAGCAGGATGCGCTTGTACGCTGGCATGCGGATTACCTCCAGTGAGATGGCTGTCGAGGGTGCGGTGCAGTCTATCCGCGAAGACGGGGCCGGTAAGCCCCTTCACACAGGGCGACGGTGGATCAGGCGCCCTTGGCAGCAGCGACCTGGGCCGCCACTTCGGCTGCGAAGTCGTCGACCTTCTTCTCGATGCCTTCGCCCACCACGTAGAGCGTGAAGCCCTTGACGTCGGTCTTGGCGGCTTTCAGGTGCTGTTCGACGGTCTGCTTGCCATCGGCGGCCTTCACGAACACCTGGTTGAACAGGCTCACTTCCTTCAGGTACTTGGTGATCGAGCCTTCGACCATCTTGGCAACGATGTCGGCCGGCTTGCCCGATTCAGCGGCCTTCAGCGCGGCGACAGAGCGCTCCTTCTCGATCAGCGTGGCGGGCACGTCGGCGGACGACAGCGACACCGGCTTCATGGCGGCGATGTGCATGGCGACGTCCTTGGCGGCAACGTCGTCACCATTGAACTCGACGATCACGCCAATGCGCGTGCCGTGCAGGTAGCTGGCCAGCTTGCC
>NZ_DASSRA010000111.1:0-20724 GCF_035702065.1 Rhizobacter sp. | reverse complement strand
CTGCTGCGCCATGCCGCCAGCATCCAGGAGATGCCGCAATTCGGCCGCACCCAGCTGCTGCGCATCGACCCCGAAGAAGGCAAGGGTGCGGCCGGGCTGTCGCGCCTGAGCTTCGACCTGATCTTGACGCGATGAACACCCTTGGCACGCCCTCTTCGACACTCCCGGCGTGGGCCCGCATGGCCCACTCGCGCGCCTGGATCGGCCTCGCCTTCTGGCGCCATGGCCTGTGGCTGCCGCTTAGCCTGGCCATGCTGGTGCTGGCCACCTGGATGGTGCAGGCGGCGCTCTCGACCCATCTGGCGCTCAAGCAGATCGAGATGCCGGCAGCAGTCGCCGCGGCGGCACCTGCAAGTCCCGCTGCAGCATCGGCCGTGGCCGAGGCACATGAGCTGCAGGCCTGGCGCGAGGTGCTGGTACCTGTTCGGCAGTCGACCGAACTCGTGCGCCACCTGGTGGAGCTGACCCAACCCGACCTGGCCTGGCAGCGCGCGCAGTTCCAGCAGAACGACGACCAGGCCCTGGGCGTCGTGCAGCTCCAGATCACCGTGCCGGTGAAAGGCGAATACAAGCAGATGCGCAAGGCGCTGGATCGCGCGCTTCTGGCAATGCCCAACCTCTCGCTCGACCAGGTGATGTTCCGGCGCCAGCAGGCCAGCGATTCGCAGCTGGAGGCGCAGGTCCGCTTCTCGCTCTGGCTGCAGGGCGACCGTCCTGCGGACGCGCGAAACGGAGGCCGTCCGTGAAGGCGCTGGGTTCGAACAAACGCATGGCGCTCATGCTGCCGGTGCTGGCCTTGGCCGCCTACCTGGCGGTGTTTGCCGACAAGACGCCGCAGGGTGGCGCCAAGGCCGCGGTGCCCGCCAGCCGGCCGGGTGTGACGGCGGCCACCGCGCCAGCACCAGCCAGCGTGGGTGCACCGAAGAACAAGCCTGCGGCGGTGCTGGAGCGCATCGAAACCCTGGTGCCGCGCAAGCAGCTGGTGAACCCTGCCGACCCATCGGCAGACCTGTTCGCAAGCCCCAGCTGGTCAGCTGCACCGCCACCGGCTCCGGTCGCACCGTCGGCTCCCCCGGTGCCCCAGGCGGCACAGATTGCACCGCCCAACTACCGGGTGCTCGGCAAGAAGCTGGAGAGCGAGGTATGGGAGGTCTACCTCGGGCGCGACGACACGAGCTTCATCGTGCGCGCGGGCGACACCCTCGAAGGCACCTGGCGCATCGACAAGGTCGAGCCGCCCAGCGTGTCGATGACCCATGTACCGAGCGGCAGCGTTCACAGCCTGCCCATCGGAGATTCGCGGTGAGAGAAAGAACGATGACGAGCTTCTGGAGGGGGCTGCTTGCAGCCGTGGTGTGCGTGGGGTTGTGGGGCTGTGCTGCGCAAACGGCCTACAGGGAAGGGCAGGCCAAGGTGGCCGAAGGCCAGTTCAACGAGGCTTTGGAGCGCTTTCGCGAAGCCGCTCGCCTGGAGCCTGGGTCTGCCGAATATCGCGTGGCCTTCGTGCTGACGCGCGACCGCATCATCGAGGCCCACCTGGCGCGCGCCGCGCAAGCGGCAGAGAAGGGCGAACTGATTGCCGCCGAGCGCGACTACCGCGCAGCGCTGGTGTTGAACGGCTCGGAAGAGCGTGCGCTGGCCGGGCTGCGGCAGCTGGACCAGCGGCGCCGCTGGGACCGCACGCTGCGTGAGGCCGAGACCTCCGCCGCCAAGAAGGACTGGGAAGACGTGCGGGTGAAGATGGTCGCACTGCTGCGCGAGAACCCGAACCAGCGCAAGGCGCAGGACCTGCTGCGCCAGGCCACCGACGCGCTCAAGCGGCAGGCCGAGGCCAGCGGCAGCGGCGAGAAGGCGCTGGCGGCGGCTTACCGCAAGCCGGTGACGATCGAGTTCCGCGACACCGCCATCAAGACCATCTTCGAGGTGCTCTCGCGTTCGTCGGGCCTGAACTTCATCTTCGACAAGGACGTGCGGCCCGAGCAGAAGGCCTCGATCTTCCTCAAGGACTCCACGGTCGAGGCGGCGATCAACCTGCTGCTGATGTCGAACCAGCTGGAGCAGCGTGTGCTGGATGGCAACACCCTCTTCATCTACCCGGGCACCGCGGCCAAGCAGAAGGAATACCAGCAGCTGAGCGTGCGCAGCTTCTACCTGGCCTATGCCGACGCCAAGACCGTGGCCACCACGCTGAAGAACCTGCTCAAGCTGCGCGACCCCATCATCGACGAGAAGCTCAACATGGTGATGGTGCGCGACTCGCCCGAGGCGATCCGCGTGGCCGAGAAGGTGGTGGCCCTGCATGACATCCCCGAGGCCGAAATCATGCTCGAGGTGGAGATCCTGGAGGTCAAGCGCACCCGCCTGCTCGACCTGGGCGTGCGCTGGCCCGACCAGCTGAGCCTCACGCCCCTGCCGTCGACCACCGGCGGCACGCTGACGGTGGCCGACCTGCGCAACCTCAACAGCAGCACCGTCGGCGCGGGGGTCGGGCCGGTGACGATCAACGCCAAGAAGACCGACACCGACGCCAACATCCTTGCCAACCCGCGCATCCGGGCTCGCAACCGCGAGAAGGCGAAGGTCCACATCGGCGAGCGCGTGCCCAACATCACCACCACCGCCACCTCGACCGGCTTCGTGGCCGAGTCGGTGAACTACGTCGACGTGGGCCTCAAGCTCGACGTGGAGCCCACGGTCTACCTCGACAACGAGGTGGCGATCAAGGTGGCGCTGGAGGTGAGCAACATCATCAGCCAGGTGCAGACCAAGTCGGGCACGCTGGCCTATCAGATCGGTACGCGCACGGCGAGCACGGTGCTGCGCCTGAAGGACGGCGAGAACCAGGTGCTGGCTGGCCTGATCAACGATGAGGATCGCCGCGCGGCCAACAAGGTGCCGGGCCTGGGCGAGATCCCGGTGCTGGGGCGTCTGTTCGGCAGCCAGGCCGATGACAGCGTCAAGACCGAGATCGTGCTGTCGATCACGCCACACGTGCTTCGCAACGTGCAGCGGCCCGACGCCGCTGGCCAGCAGTTCGACTCGGGCACCGAGATCAACACCGGCAGCCGCGGCGCTGACCTCGGTTCCGCCGCAGGGGCACCCGCGCGCGGCACGGCTGCGGCGGGTGGCGTGACGCCTCCAGTTCCTGCCCCCGCCGCGGTGGCGCCGGTTGCGGGCGTTCCCGCGGCGGCAGCCATGGGCACCGAGAATGCGGCCGGCCTGGCTTCGGCCGCCGTGGCCGGCAACGCTTCCGGCATATCGACGCTCGCGGGGAGCACGACTCAGCCCGCCAACACCATGCTGATGCGCTGGGAGGCGCCGCGCGCCGCACGCGTGGGCGACACGGTCACCGTCAACCTCTACTCCCACGCCGACCAGCCCGTGGCGGCCCTGCAGATGGTGCTGGGCCTCGACGCCGCCAGCGCTACCGTGGCCAGCGTGGCCGAGGGCAGCTTTCTGCGGCAAGGTGGAGGCACCACCAGCTTCAACAGCCAGGTCGACCCCTCTGGCCAGGTGCTGGTGACGGCCATCCGCAACGGGGGAGGCGGCGCGAGTGCTGAGGCGCCGCTGCTGAGCCTTAACGCGCGGATCACCTCGCGGCCCGCCAGTGGTGAACTGCGTCTGCAGGTGGTCAACGCGGCGCCGGTGGGCCTGCAGGGCCGGGCCATGGCAGCCCAGTTGCCGGCCGTGCTCAGCATCAGCGTGCTTCCATGAAGCGGGCCGGCTTCACCCTGATCGAACTGCTGGTGACTCTGGCCATCCTGTCGGTGCTGGCCACCGTGACGGTACCGCTGGCACAGCTGCAGGCGCAGCGCGCCAAGGAGCAGGAGCTGCGCGTCGCGCTACGGGAGATCCGTTCGGCCATCGACACCTACAAGCGCGCTTCCGACGAAGGCCGCATCGCGCGCGAGGTCGGTGGCACGGGCTTCCCGCCCGACCTCGAGGTGCTGGTGCAGGGCGTGGAAGATCGCCGTGACCCGAAGCGCCGCAAGATTTTCTTCCTGCGGCGTGTGCCGCGCGATCCGTTTGCCGAAGACGACTCTGTGCCCGATGCCGACACCTGGGGCCTGCGCGCCTACGCCAGCGAGGCCGACGACCCGCAGCCGGGTGCCGATGTCTATGACGTGCATTCGCGCAGCACGGTCATCGGCCTGAACGGTGCACCTTACCGGCGCTGGTGAACATGACCGCTCGATACCGCGGATTCACGCTGATCGAACTGCTCGTGGTGCTGGCCATCGTGGCGGTGCTGCTGACGCTGGCCGTGCCGCGCTACTACGGCAAGGTCGATGCGAGCAAGGAAGTGGTGCTGCGCGAGAACCTGCGCACCACACGCGACGTGCTGGGCAAGTTCTACGGCGACACCGGCCGCTTCCCCGAAACGCTCGATGAGCTGGTCGAGCGGAAGTACCTCGCCGCGGCGCCCTACGACCCGCTCACCGAATCGAGTTCGACATGGACCATCGTGCCCGTGCCCGAAGGCTACAAGGGGGCGGTCTACGACATCCGCAGCGCGGCACCCGGCGTCGACTCCGGCGGCAAGCCTTATGCGCAGTGGTAGAGCCTCGCGGGCCCGCGGCTTCAGCTATCTGTTGCTGATGGTGGTGCTGGCGGTGCTGGCTGTGACAACCGGGGTGGTGTCCGCAGGCGAGAACATCGCACGGCGCAATGCCGAACAGGCCTTGCTCGCCGTGGGCGAGGAGCTTCGCTCGGCGATCGTCAGCTTTCGTGCTGCAGGAGGCAATGGCGCTTCGTCGGGGCCGAAAGAACTGAGCGACCTGTTGCGCGACCCGCGTATGGCTGGTGTTCGCCGCCACCTGCGGCGCATCCCCGTCGATCCGCTCACCGGGGCCGCCTCCTGGGGGCTGGTGCGCGATGCGACCGGAGGCATCGCAGCCGTCTACAGCCTGGCCGAAGGTCGACCCATCAAGCGTGACAACTTCGAGGCTGCGCAGGCGGGCTTCGAGAATGCCGACTCCTATGCGCGCTGGTGGTTCGGCGTCAGTGTCCCCTTGCGCTAGTGCATGAGCGAAGGCGCGCGCAAGCCGGTCAACCACCGAGGTGAGGGGGGTCGCTGAAACGCTTGATCACGCAATCGACATGAACGCCACGCAATAATCAAACGCAGAAGTACACGGGCAGGCCGCAATGGCCTCGACAGGCCGCGACGGCCTCGAATCAGGGAGGGTTTCATGCAGTGGTGCGTACCGAGAGCCGCGCGCGGCTTGTGTGGGCTGGTCATGTCACTGGCCTTGCTGGCCGGCATGGCGGCTGAGGCGAACGCCTATACAGTGACCGTGACTCCAGCCGACCAGACCACGTCGGTCGGCAGCGAAATCAGCGTCGCCGTCACCGTGGGCGATGTGTTCCCCGGCGGACTGGGCAGCTACAACCTCGACCTGTCTTTCCAGGGTGGCGTGCTCGGCTTCGACCGCGTCGTTGATGGGATGGGCATGGGGGGCGCCTTCGGCCTCACCTATGCGCTCAACGGCGACGTGTTGAGCTTGACCGACACCTCGCTCGACGACGTCGACACCTTGCTGGCATCGCAAAGCGCGAGCTTCACCCTGTTCACCGTCTACTTCGACGCGCTGAGCGAGGGCACGAGTTTCCTGCGTCTGTCCGGCATGACGCTGGCCGACGCCTGGGGCGTTTCTGAATGGGGCGTCAGCGGCACGGACGGAAGCGTCACCGTGCAATCGGTCTCTGCCGTGCCGGAGCCCGGCACCTTCCCGTTGATTCTGCTCGGTGGCATCGCCTGTGTGTGGGCTGGTCGCCGCAACGCCGCCCGAGCCAGAACCTAGGCGAGCCCTAGACGCGCGTCGCGCGTCACCCATCACAAAAAAGCTGTACCGCACGCGGCCGCTGGCCGTGTTGACTCGGGTCCACCGCCACGTCCTCGTGGCGCCAAGGGAGAACTCATCCATGCGTAGCGTCAAGCAAGCCGTCGTGAAGGGCCTGTTGGCCATGGGGCTGACATTCGTCGGTTCCGGAGCCTGGGCGCTTAAGTGTGATGTCGACAACAACGGCCGCATCGACCGCGTCGACATCGGCCTGATCCAGCAGGCCATCGTCGCCAAGTCACCCGTCACCGGGCCCGAGGATCCGCGCGATGCCGATGACAACAACGTCATCAACGCCGTCGACAGCCGCATCTGCACACTGCGTTGCCGCTACGCCAGCTGCGCCGTTAACGGCACGCCGGTGGCCGATGCCGGGCCCGACAGCACGGTGCGCGTGGGTGAGCGGGTCACGCTCAATGGCGCGGCGTCGAGCGACCCCGATGGCAATGCGCTCACCTATGCCTGGTCATTCACCAGCCGACCGGCTGGCAGCGCCGCCGCACTGACCGGCGCGACCAGCATCAACCCGAGCTTCACCGCCGACCGCCCGGGGAGCTACGTGTTGCAGCTGGTGGTCAACGACGGCACCGTCAGCAGCACTGCCGACAGCGTCACCATCAGCACCAGCAACTCGGCGCCCGTGGCGAATGCCGGCGCCGACCAGACCGCACGCGTCGGTGACACCGTGGTGCTCGATGGCCGCGGCAGCAACGACGTCGATGGCGACACGCTCAGCTACGCGTGGCGCATCGTCAGCGCGCCGGCCGGCAGCAGCTCGGTGCTGAGCAATGCCGCGGTGGTGCAGCCCAGCCTGCGCCTGGACGTGTCGGGAACCTACGAACTCCAGCTCGTCGTCAACGACGGCAGCGTGAACAGCGCGGCCGACACGGTGATCGTCTCCACCACCAACTCGGCGCCCGTGGCACGCCCGGGCAGCAACCAGTCGGTGGCACTCGGCGCGCTGGTGCAGCTCAACGGCAGCGGCAGCTCCGACGTCGACGGCAACCCGCTCACCTACGCCTGGTCGCTGCTCAGCCGCCCGGCGGGCAGCAGCGCAGCCCTCAGCAATGCCGGCCTGGTGAACCCGACCTTCACCGCCGACCGCCCCGGCACGTACGTGGCGCAGCTGATCGTCAACGACGGCTTCACCAACAGCGCCGCCGCCAGCGTCACCATCAGCACCGACAACGCGGCGCCCACGGCCAACGCCGGAGCCGACCAGACGGTGCCCCTGGGGGCCACCGTGCAACTGAGCGGCGGCGCGTCCACCGACCCCGAGGGAACCGCGCTGGCCTACACCTGGGCCCTGACCACTCGGCCGGCCGGGAGCACGGCCGCCCTGAGCGGCGTGAACCTGGTCGCGCCGAGCTTCGTCGCCGATCGACCGGGCACTTATGTGGCGCAGCTCATCGTCAGCGACGGCGTGCTGAGCAGTGCACCCGACACCATCATCGTCAGCACCCAGAACTCGCGCCCGGTGGCCGACGCGGGTGCGCCGCAGTCGGTCGAGACCGGCAGCACGGTGCAGCTCAACGGCAGCGGCAGCCGCGATGCCGACGGCAATCCGCTCACCTACAGCTGGAGCCTCACCACCCGACCGGCCGGCAGCGTGGCCGTGCTGGCCAACGCGACCAGCATCAACCCGAGCTTCGTCGCCGATCTGGCCGGCAGCTACGTTGCCCAGCTCATCGTGAGCGATGGCAGCCTGGCCAGCGCGCCCGTCACCGTGCTGATCACGGTGACGACCACCAACCGGGCGCCGACGGCAGCCGCCTCCGCCAATCCGACCACGGTGAATGTCGGCAGCAGCGTGAGCCTGAGCAGCGCCGGCTCCAGCGACCCTGACGGCAACCCCATCACCTACGCCTGGAGCGTGGCCCTGCGGCCGTCAGGCAGCGTGGCCGCCATCAGCAATGCCACCGCATCGACCGCAGGTTTCACGCCGGACGTCGCAGGGGCCTACACCTTCCAGCTGACCGTCTCCGATGGTTCGCTGAGCGCCAGTGCCACGGCGAGCATCACGGCCAACGCCGTGGTGACCAACCGGCCGCCGGTCATCGTGACTGCGGCCCCGACGGCCGCCACCGTCGGTGCGCCCTATGTGTATGACGTCGATGCCACCGATCCCGATGCGGGCAGCACGCTGGTCTATTCGTTGACCGTCGCGCCGGCCGGCATGGCCATCAACCCGGCGACAGGCCTGATCAGCTGGACGCCGACACCGGCGCAGCTGGGTGCCCAATCGGTCACGGTGCGTGTGGCCGATGCAGGGGGCCTGTCCGCGAGCCAGAGCTTCACGGTGACGGTGTCCGGTGCGGCCACACCGCTGCAACTGGCCGCCACGCTGACGCCTGCCATCGCCAACGCGGGCGAGACCGTGACGCTCACGGTGCTGGTGTCGGGCGGCAATGGTGGGGCGGTCACGCGCACGGCAACGCTCGATGGCGTGCCGCTCGTGCTCAATGGCGCCGGCGTTGCGAGCTTTGCGGCGCCCGCCACGGGTGTCCACCGCGTCCTGGCGCGCGCCGAATCGGCGCCCGTGAATGGCAATGCGCCGGCACCGCAGGTGCGCGAGTTCATCCTTACCGTGCGCGACGCGAGCGATACCACGGCACCGGTTGCGGCGATCACCAGCCCGGCGGCCAACAGCGAAGTGCTGTCACCCGTGCCCGTCATCGGCACGGCCACCGACGCCCGCTTTGCCTACTACCAGTTGCTGCTGCGCCCGGCCGGGTCGGGCAGCTCCGCATGGACCGAGATCTACCGCGGCCTGAGCGCGGTGAGCAATGCGGCGCTGGGCACCCTGGATCCCTCGCGCATCGCCAACGGCGTGTACGAACTGGGCCTCAACGTGGTCGACGTCAACGGCCGTGCCACGAGCACCGTCGTGCCGATCGAGGTGTCGCGCGACCGCAAGATGGGCCAGGTCAAGCTGAGCTTCACCGACATCCGCGTCGATGCCAGCGGCATGCCGCTCACCTTGACCCGCAGCTACGACAGCCTGAAGAAGGATGTCCTGGGTGACTTCGGCTGGGGCTGGAGCGCCGACTCGCAGGACGTGAGCGTGCGCAAGAACATGGTGTTCGGCCAGCAATGGGTCGTGACCACCAGCGGCTTCAACATCTGTCTGCGCCCGGTGGGCCAACGCCGCATCACCGTCACCATGCCCGATGGCGGCGTCTATCGCTTCCAGGCGCGCAACCAGCCCGAGTGCGCCTTCGCGCAAGTGCCTGAGGTGAACATCGTGCTCGATCCGCTGCCCCTGCCTGTGGGTGGTGGTGCCGGTTCCGCCGCAGGTGCCGGGGTGCTGGAGGTTATCGTCACCGACTCGATCCTGGCGCAAGGCGGCAACATCTACAACGCCGACACCGGCGACTACTGGAACCCCACCGACTTCCGCTTCACCGACGCGCAGGGCGTGCGCCACACGCTGCGCGAAGGCGTGGGCGTGGTCAGCAAGACCGACCGCTACGGCAACACCATCACCTACGGCCCCGGTGGAGCCCAGCACAGCGCCACGCTGGGCCTGCAGCTGGTGCGCGACGCGCAGGGCCGCATCACGCGTGCGACCGACCCATCGGGCCGCAGCCTCAATTACGCCTACAACGCCGCGGGCGAGCTGGCCAGTGTGACCGACCGGGCCAGCCAGGTCACCTACTTCCAGTACGACACCGCGACCCACCAGCCCGGCACGGGCGACGCCGGCAGCGTCAACAGCGCCCACTTGCTGGCGTCCATCACCGACCCGAGCGGGCAGGTGGTCCTGCGTCAGCAGTTCGATGAATATGGCCGCCTGGTCGCCAAGGCCGACGGCAATGGCGTGAGCGCGACCCAGACCTTCGACGAGGCCAACAACCAGCAGCGCGTGGTCGATCGCCGTGGCAACCCGACCACCTACACCTTCGATGCGGCGGGCAATGTCACCCGCATCGTCGATGCACGCGGCGGCACCTTCGACCTGAGCTACGACGCCAATGGCAACGAACTGACGCGCCGCGATCCGCTCGGCAACGTCACCACCAAGACCTACAACGCGGTCAGCGGGAAGGTGCTCACCGAGTCCGATCCGCTGGGGCGTGTCACGACCACGGCCTACCCGACCACCGGGCGCGACTCCGAGCGCCAGAACCCGGTCAGCGTGACCGACCCGATGGGCCGCGTGACCAGCTTCGGCTACCTCGCAGGCGACAGCACCTTCCCCGGCGCCATGCCCAACTCGGTGACCGAGCCGCTGGGCCGGGTGACCACCTTCGGCATGGACGCACGCGGCAACGTGACGTCGGTGAACGCGGCCGGCATCGTCAGCAGCTACGCCTACGACACCCGCGGCCGCCGCATCCGCGAGACCGACGGCCTGGGCGCCGTCACCGACCTCACCTACGACGATGCCGGCAACGAGCTCACCCGAACCGTCACCCGCACGGTGAACGGCGTGGCCCGCACCGAGACCATCACGCGCGTCTACGACGGCGAGAACCGCATCACGCAGGAGACGGACGCCACCGGCGCCGTCCGGCGCACGAGCTACCACCCGACCGGCCAGATCGCCACGACCACCGATGCGATCGGGCGCGTCACACGTTTCACCTACGACGCCAACTCGCGCCTGACCCGCACCGAGTTCGCGGATGGCAGCCGCACCGAGACCGAGTACGACGCCAACGGCAACCGGATCAGCACCACCGACCGGTTGGGCCGCGTCACGCGCATGTCGTACGACGAGCTGAACCGCCTGGTGCTGACGCAGAACCCGGATGGCAGCAGCCGCAGCCGTGAGTACGATGCCGCGGGCCGCCTGACCGCCGAGGTCGACGAGCGCGGCGCGCGCCGTGTAAACGAGTACGACGCCGCCGGCCAGCTCACGGCGAGCATCGATGCCAGCGGCCGTCGCACCGAACACACCTATGACGCTGCAGGCAACATCACGCAGACCCGCCTGCCGGGCGGCCGTGCCATCAACTTCAGCTTCGACGCGCTGAACCGCCTGACGCGCATCGACTATCCGGATGGCAGCGCACATGCCTCCACCTATCGACCGGATGGCCGCAAGGCCACCGAGACCGACGCCCGCGGCGTGCTCACCACCTACGGCTACGACGCCAACGGGCGATTGGTCAGCGTGATCCAGAGCGGCGTGGCCAGCGCCACGACCTACGGCTACGACGAAACCGGCGCCAAGACCCTGCAGCGCGACGCCGCAGGCCGCCAGGTGCAGTGGCGTTTCGACGCCGCAGGCCGCATCGTCAGCCGCAGCCTGCCCGACGGCAGCGTCGAGACCTTCGCGTACGACGCCCAAGGCCAGCTCACCGGCTACACCAACTTCGGTGGCGTGACGGTTACCCACACCTACGACAGCCAGGGTCGCGAGGTCACTCGCAGCATCCCGGCCAGCGCCGGTGCGCCGGCCCGCTCGATCAGCTGGACCTACACCGCGGAAGGCCTGCCCGCCACCCAGACGGAGACCGGCTCCAGCTCGTCGCAGGGTGTCACCAGCTACACCTACGACACCAAGGGCCAGCTCCTGCAGATGGTCACGCCCCAGGGCACGCTGAGCTGGGTCTACGACCCCGCGGGCCGCATCGTCCAGCGCAGCACGGCCGAGGGCAGCACGGGCTACCTGTACGACGGCGACGGTCGCTTGACGCAACTGACGGCGCCTGACGGCAACGTCACCACCTACGCCTACGACGCAGCCGGCCGCCTGGTTCACAGCGAACAGGCCCTGGGTGCTGCGGGCAGCGGCATCAGCCTGGTCACCGACAAGCGATACGACGCGCAGGACCGCGAGCTCGCCATCGCCTACAGCCGCCGCAGCGGCGCGGGCACCACGATGCTGGGAGGCCAGAGCATCACCCGCGGGACGGGCGGTGCCATCACGCGCATCGACACCTTCGGCCCGGCTGCCGCCTACGACGCCGTCACGGGCAGCTTCACCGGCACCCCGGTGCGGGTGAAGACCTTCGGCTACGACGCCAACGCCCGCCTGACGGGTGAAAACAACTACCGCGGCGCCGAGCTGACCGCCTGGCTGGCAAACGGCACCAGCCCGGCCACGCAGGCCATCGGCTATGCCTACGACAGCGTGGGCAACCGCACCAGCAAGACGGTGACCACGCCGTCCGGCACGGAGTCGACGGCTTACGCCTACGACAGCACCGACCGCCTGCTCAGCGAAACCCTGACCACGGCCACCGGCAGTACGGTGAACACCACCTACACCTGGGGCAGCAATGGTGCGCTGGCCAGCAAGCAGAGCCCGGGCGAGTACACCGGCTACACCTTCGATGCCGAGAACCGCCTGATCAGCGTGCAGCGAGGCACCAGCCCCGCCACGGCCACCGTGGTCGCGAGCTACGGCTACGACGCCAAGGGCCAGCGCATCAGCAAGACGACGGCCGCCGGCACGACGCGCTTCCTGATCGACCCGACCACCCTGTGGGCGCAGGTGGCGCTCGAAAGCACCGCCACCGATCGCACCGCCTACGTGTGGGCCGACGGCCTGCGGCAGCAAACCCGCGGCGGGCAGGGCACGCTGTTCGGCAGTCCGACCGACAGCGTCGTTCCGCTGGCCGGCCACCTGGGCACCCCCATCGCCGCGATCAATGCCGATGGATCGATCGCCGAGCAGTACGACATCAGCGCCTATGGCGAGGTCGATGTCGGTGCGGCCAGGCTGAACAACCTGTACGCCGGCGAGCACTGGGACGCCGACAGCCAACTGGTGTACCTGCGTGCCCGCTGGTACGACCCGAAGACGGGCCGCTTCATCTCGGCCGACCCGGCGGAAGGCCTGCAGAAGGACCCGCATTCCCTGCACCGCTACAACTACGCCAACGGCGACCCGGTTCAGACCGTGGACCGCTCCGGCAAGTTCGGCCTGCTTGCATCGATGGACGCCAGCGTGACCAATGCGCTGTCCTCGGTGAGTGCGGCGTTCCGTCTGGGTTCGGCGGTTGGTGGCGCGGCACTGCGCAACCTGGGCATGGTGGTCGAGGCGCAGGTTGAGAGGCTGCTCGTCAGCCGCTTCGGGGCAGCTGCCGTCCAGAACGGCATCCGGCTCGAAGGTGCGGGTGGCACGCGGGTGATCGACTTCCTGGTCCGCCTGGGTGATCGACTGACCTTCCTCGAAGTCAAGTACGGCTTGCCGCGCAAGGCCGGCGCCGCCCTGACACGTCTGGTAGGCCAGATGCGCACGGCGACCACCGCAGGGGCGGAGCTTGCCGCCGCAGAAGGGGCGACCTCCGAGGTGGTGCTCTTCACCTGGGCCGCGCCCACCGAAGCACAGATGGCGCTGGTGCTGGCCGAACTGGGGGAGACCGCGAGTTCGGTGAGAATCGTCAGCGGCTTCGTGAACCTCAATAGCTATCTCTGGCGCTTCTTCCTGGGTATTTGATGGACAAATCTCTGCGTACGTCGTTGTGGAAAGGGCTGACGGCTGCGCTCGTGCAGGCCTTTCCATCGCTGACGCCTTACAAGGAGAAGACCAAGTACATCTGGCCGGGCGAACTGGTCTTCAGCTCGCCCGATCTGGTGGAAGGCAAGACGGCCTTCGTGATCATCAGCGCCGATGCCAAAGGTCGTGACCAGATCACCGTGGAGCTGGCCTGGTCGTCGACCGGCCGGTTCCCCGAGCTGGTCGTGCGGCCGTCCGACGTTCCCGCAAGAAACGAACACCTGCTCACGCGGCCGCAGGCTGCGGTGCGCCTCTTCAGCCTCGGCGATCCGAACGCCGACAGCCGCATGGCCGTCACCAAGGACGGCATCGATCGGGTCATCGAGCGCACGATCTCCGAGCTGCAATTGCATGGCCTGCCCTACCTGAAACGCGTGCGCGCAGCCTGACCCGGCTGCGGTCCATGCCTTGGGCCGCTGGAGCTGGCCGCCGGTCTGCTGCAGACTACGGCGTCTTCACACGGAGGCCTGCGAAGCCGGGGCTCCATGCCTGATGGGGTTGCCATGGCCGACGATGCACCGAGCGAGCTCCTGTCTCGCCGCCACCAGATGTTCCCGATCCTCAGCGAGGCCGAGATCGCCCGCATGCACCGCTTCGGCGCCGTGCAGGCTCACCCGAGAGGCACACGGCTGAGCACCGCGGGCGAGCCGGCGCGGGGGATGTTCGTGGTGCTCCAGGGCGTGGTGGCGGTGAGCCAGCGCGACGGGCTGGGGCACGTGGTGCCGGTCGTGCAGCACGCCCGAGGCCAGTTCATGGGCGAGGTGGGGGCGCTCTCGGGCCGGCCTTCGCTGGTGGATGGGATCGCGCAGGAAGACGTGGAAGTGCTGCTGCTCCTGCCCGGCCAGCTGCGTGCGCTCATCATTGCCGAGGCCGATCTCGGCGAGCGCCTGGTGCGTGCGCTGATCCTGCGGCGGGTGGCGCTCATCGAGAAGGGCGCCAGCGGGCCGGTGTTGATCGGCCAGCCGCAGTCGGCCGACCTGCTGCGGCTGCAGAACTTCCTGCGGCGCAACGGTGAGCCCTACCACGTGATGGATGCCACCCAGGACAGCTGCGCCGCCGCCCTGATGGAGCAGTCGGGCGTCGCGCCGGGCGAGCCGCTGGTGGTGTGCCCCGATGGCTCGGTGCTGGTCAACCCGAGCGAGCACGCGCTGGCGCGCTGCATGGGCATGGTCGACACGCACGAGCACGATGACCTGTTCGACGTGGCCGTGGTCGGCGCCGGGCCCGCCGGGCTCTCCACCGCGGTGTACGCCGCGTCCGAAGGCCTGCGCGTGGTGGTGCTCGATTGCCGCTCGTACGGCGGGCAGGCCGGCGCCAGCGCGCGCATCGAGAACTACCTCGGCTTCCCCACCGGCATCTCGGGCCAGGCCTTGGCCGGCCGTGCCTACGTGCAGGCGCAGAAGTTCGGCGCCGAGATGCTGATCCCGGCCGAAGTGCAGTCGCTCGATTGCAAGCGCACCGGGCCCGAGCGTGAGCTGGTCCTGCGCCTCACCGACGGGCGGCGCCTGCGCGCACGCACCGTCGTGATCGCCAGCGGCGCGCGCTACCGCCGGCCCGGCGTGTCGCGCCTGGCCGAGTTCGAAGGGCGGGGCATCTGGTACTGGGCGTCGGCGATCGAGGCCACCATGTGCGCCCGGACCGAGGTGGTGTTGGTGGGTGGCGGCAACTCCGCCGGGCAGGCTGCGGTGTTCCTGTCGCAGCATGCCTCCAAGGTCCACATGCTGGTGCGAGGGCCCAGCCTGGCTGCGAGCATGTCGCGCTACCTCATCGACCGCATCGAAGCCACGCCCAACATCGAGTTGCGGCCGCACACCGAGATCACCCAGCTGCACGGCGACGCGCGCGACGGCCTGGCAGCCGTGTCATGGCGGGATCATCGAGCGGGTGTAGAAGAGCAGAAGACGCTGCGCAACGTGTTCCTCTTCGTCGGCGCCGATCCTGAAACGGGCTGGCTGCAGGGCTGTCGGGTGGCGGTGGATGCGAGCGGCTTCGTGCTCACAGGCGCAGGGGATGCGGCGCCGCTCGAATCCAGCGTGTCCGGCGTCTTTGCTGTCGGTGACGTGCGCTCGGGCTCGGTCAAGCGCGTCGGGGGAGCCATCGGTGAAGGGGCTGCCGCGGTGGCACAGATCCACCAATACCTCGCGAAGACAGCCGTGCATTGATTTGCCGCAAGGCAGTCGCTGAGGTGCGACGAAGTTGGCAGAACATGGCACAAGAGGGCCGCTTGAATGAGGGGTTCCTTCAAGTGAGGGGCCTGCCATGAGGGCGCCGAAGGCTCATCCTGAGTGATGATTCGGGTCCGCAGCATTGTGCTGTTCGCTTGATCGAATTAGAGGGGATCTTTCCTTGAACATCCTGGGACTCAGCGGCTTCGACAACGCCGTATCTTTCAAACGCCGCCACTTCCCCGACCTGGAGAAACGCGCCTACCGCATCGCCCAGGGTTTCGATTCAGCCGCTGTGCTGCTGCGTGATGGTGCCGTGCAGTTCGGCATCGCCGAAGAGCGCATCACGCGCGAGAAGGCCACCGGCGAGTTCCCTTTCCGTTCGATCAAGGCCAGCCTGGCCCATGCCGGCATCGACGCCAGCAAGCTCGACTTTGTCGCCCACTGCTTCAACTACGCGCCCCACAAGGCGGGCATGCAGGAGGAGGCCTTCTACCGCGGCCAGTACGACGAGGTCTACGACCCGGCGCTGCAGGTCAAGCTGCTCGAGCAGCACTTCCCCGGCACCGACTGGGCCAGCAAGTTCGTCGCCGTGCCGCACCACCTGGCGCACGCCGCGAGTGCCTTCTATCAAAGCGGCTTCAAGGAATCACTGGTCTTCGTGAGCGACGGCATGGGCGAGACCGACAGCATGACGGTCTACACCGCCCAGGGTGCCGACCTCAAGCTCCTCGCTTCGGTGCCGGCCTTCCACTCTTTGGGGGTGCTGTACAGCGCGTTCACGCTGTACCTCGGCTTCGACTTCAACATGGACGAGTACAAGGTGATGGGCTTGGCGCCGTTCGGCGACAAGCGCAAGTACTTCAACCAGGTGATGGAGCTGGTGCGCCTGAAGGATGACGGCACCTACGCCATCCCGCTGTTCGCGCAGAACCAGACCGTGCTCGAGCGAGAGTCGCACGCCGGCGTGCTGAAGGCGCTGGTCGAGCGCTTCGGCCCTGCCCGCATGCCCGACGGCGAGATGAACCAGCACTACAAGGACCTCGCCGCCGCGGTGCAGGCCGTGCTGCAGACGGTGCAGTTGCACGTGCTGCGCCACTTCTCCAGCACCACCGGTCTCGAGAACCTGTGCATGGCTGGCGGCGTGTCGCTCAACTGCACGGCCAACGGCATCATCAAGCGCAGCAACCTGTTCGACAACGTGTTCGTGCAGCCCGCGGCCGGTGACGACGGTGCCGCCCTAGGCGCGGCGCTCTACGTGCAGCACACCCGCCAGCCCGGCACCCCCGCACCGCGCATCGCCGCGCCGCTGTGGGGCCCGGAGTACAGCACGAGCGAAGTCGAGGCCGTGCTCAAGGCCCGCACCGACATTGACGTCAAGCGCTTTGATACCGTAGAGGCGCTCACCGCCGCCACCGCCGAGCGCCTGGAGCGCGGCGAGATCCTTGGCTGGTTCCAGGGCCGCATGGAATTCGGCCCGCGTGCGCTGGGCTGCCGCAGCATCATTGCCGACCCGCGGCCGGCCGACATGCGCAACCGCGTCAACATGCTGATCAAGAAGCGCGAGGGCTTCCGCCCCTTCGCGCCGGCCGTGGCCTTCGAGCGCGCCAGCGAGTACTTCGAGATCGAGCCGGGCGACGAGGAAACCTTCGCCCACATGCTGTTCGTGCTGCCGGTCAAGCCGGACTGGCGCAACAAGCTGCACGCCATCACCCACGTTGACGGCACGGCCCGCGTGCAGTCTGTGCGGCCCGAGACCAACCCGCGCTTCTACAGCCTGCTCAAGGCCTTCGAAGCGAAGTCGGGCGTGCCCATGGTGCTCAACACCTCGTTCAACGTGAAGGGCCAGCCCATTGTGTGCACGCCCACCGAGGCGATCGATACCTTCCTCTCGGCCGGCTTGTTCGCCCTGGTGATCGACAACTTCATCGTGACCGCCAAGAAGTAAATCCATGATGCGCAAAGACCTCGCCAGCCAGACGGCCCATTGGCAGCAACAGGTGGCGTCGGCTGCGCCGGCGTTCGAATGGCCGCTCGACCGGGCCCGCGTGCCGGCGCCGTCCTTCCTGCGCGAGACCGCCACGCACAGCCTGAGCCCGCAACGCTGGAGCGCAGTGCAGCAGCTGGCCTCGGCGACGTCGGTGGAGCCCTTCACCCTGGTGCTCGGCGCCACCGCGCTGCTGGCCTACCGCTACAGCGGCCAAGACGACCTCTGGATCGGCAGCGCCGCCACCGCCCTGAATGCCGATGGGGAAGAGCGTCCTAACCTGGTCGGCCTGCGCATCGAGGTGCCGGCCGACGGCAGCGTGGCCGACTTCCTGGCCAGCGTGCAGCGCGCGGTGGCCGCGGCGGGCGAGCACCGCGACGTGCCCTTCGCCACGGTGGCGGCCGCCGCAGGTGCACCGCTCTTTCGCACCCTGGTGCTGCCCAATGGCGTCGCCAGCCCGTTGTGGCAAGGCGCCAAGGCGCCCAACCCGGCCCGCATGGGTGCGCACGCGGCCGAATGTGACTTCGTGCTGTCGGTGTCCGCACAAGGCGAGGGCGCCCTGCTGAGCGCTGAGTTGACAGTTCAATACGACCCGGACCTGTTTGACGCATCGACCGTCGAGCGCCTGCTGGGCCAGATCGACACCGTGCTCGGTGCCATCGCCACCGGCAGCGACCTGCGCCTGCTGGCCGTGCCGCTGGCCACCGAAGCCGAGCGTGCACGCCTGGTCAGCGAGTGGAACCAGACTGCGCGCGACTACGACCGCAACACCACCGTCCAGGCGCTGATCGAAGCGCAGGCCGCCAAGACGCCTGATGCGCCGGCCCTGGTGTTCGCCGGCGAGACGCTCAGCTACGCCGAGCTCGACGCCGCGGCCAACCGCCTGGCCCACCTGCTGATCGCCAAGGGCGTCGGCCCCGACGTGCCGGTGGGCGTGTGCATCGAGCGCTCCACCACCATGGTGATCGCCGTGCTGGCCGTGCTCAAGGCCGGCGGCGCCTACATCCCCATGGACCCGAGCTACCCGGCCCAGCGCATCGCCTACATGGCCGAGGACTCGCACGTGCGCCTGGTGCTGGCCGACCGCGACATTCCCGGCATCGGCGCCGGTGCGGGCGCCGAGCTGCTGCGCGTCGAATCCATCCCCGAGGCCGACCAGCCCGCCACCAGCCCGGGCGCGCGCTCGCAGGCCGGCAACCTGGCCTACCTCATCTACACCTCAGGTTCGACCGGCCGCCCCAAGGGCGTGATGGTCGAACACCGCAACGTCGTCAACTTCTTCGCCGGCATGGACGACCGCCTGGGCACCGAGCCCGGCATCTGGCTCGCCGTGACCAGCCTGTCGTTCGACATCTCCGTGCTCGAGCTTCTGTGGACGCTGAGCCATGGCTTCCAGGTGGTGCTGCATGCTTCGCGGCCCGCGCCGGCGCGCGGCGCCAAGGCCACGAGCGTCCAGTTCGGGCTCTTCTACTTCGGCAGCGACGACGGTGTCTACGCCCAGGCCACCGGCCGCGACAAGTACAAGCTGCTGCTCGATGGCGCCAAGTTCGCCGACGAGAACGGCTTCCACGCCGTGTGGACGCCCGAGCGGCACTTCCACATCTTCGGCGGCATGTACCCCAGCCCCTCGGTGGCGGCCGGCGCGTTGGCCGTGCACACCAAGAACGTGAAGATCCGCGCCGGCAGCGTGGTGCTGCCGCTGCACAACCCGGTGCGCGTGGCCGAGGAATGGTCGTTGGTCGACAACCTGTCCGACGGCCGCGTGGGCATCTCGTTCGCGTCCGGCTGGCAGCCGCAGGACTTCGCCATCGCACCGCAGGCCTTCCCCGACCGCCACAACCTGATGTTCGAAGGCATCGAAACCGTTCGCGCCCTGTGGCGTGGCGAAGAGCGCACGATGCCCGGCGGCGACGGCAAGCCGGTCAAGGTGATGACGCGGCCGCGCCCGGTGCAGGCCGAGCTGCCGGTGTTCGTGACCGCCGGGGGCTCGCCCGAGACCTTCCGCAAGGCCGGCGAGATCGGCGCCTCCGTGCTGACGCACCTGCTGGGCCAGTCGATCGAGCAGTTGTCCGAGCGCATCGCCGTCTACCGCAAGGCCTGGCGCGACCATGGCCACGCAGGCGAGGGCCACGTCGCGCTGATGCTGCACACCTTCGTCTCCGACGACGCCGCCTTCGTGCGCAAGACGGTGCACGAGCCGCTCAAGAACTACCTCAAGGGTTCGGTGGGCCTGTTCGCACCGGTGGCTGCTGCCAAGGGCCTGGACGTCAACAACCTGTCGCCGCAAGACCTGGAAGACCTGGCCGAGTTCGCCTTCGAGCGCTACTTCGAGACCAGCGGCCTGTTCGGCACGCCCGAGACCTGCGCGCCCTTCGTGGCCCAGCTCAAGTCGCTCGGTGTCGATGAACTGGCCTGCCTGATCGACTTCGGCATCGCCGTCCCCACGGTGCTCGGCAACCTGCCGCACCTCGACGCGCTGCGCCGCCGCTGCGGTGGCCTGCAGGCCGGCAACCACGAGCCCATGTCGGTGGGTGACATGCTGCGTGATCACCGGGCCACGCACTTCCAGTGCACGCCGTCCATGGCCAGCATGCTTGTCGGCGACCCGGCCCAGGCCGCGTCGCTCGCCACGCTCAAGCGCATGATGGTCGGCGGCGAGGCCCTGTCCGAGGCACTGGCTGCTGAACTCCGTGCCGCCATGCCGAATGGCCAGCTGACCAACATGTACGGACCGACCGAGACCACCGTCTGGTCGACCACGCACGACGTGGACGCTTCGCCGGGCCCCGTGCCCATCGGCCGCCCGATTGCCAACACGCAGGTCTACGTGCTCGACGCTGCGCTCAACCCGGTGCCCACCGGCGTGGTCGGCGAGCTCTACATCGGCGGCGAAGGCGTGACGCGCGGCTACTTCGAGCGCCCGGAGCTCAATGCCGAGCGCTTCATCGCCGACCCGTTCACCGGCGCGCGCATGTACCGCACCGGCGACGTGGCGCGCTATCGCGCCGACGGCACGCTCGACTTCCTCGGCCGCGCCGACTTCCAGGTCAAGCTGCGCGGCTACCGCATCGAGCTGGGCGAGATCGAATCGGCCATCCGGCGCGATGCCGCGGTGTCCGAAGCCGCGGTGATGGTTCAGGAAGACACGCCCGACGACAAGCGCCTGGTGGCCTACATGGTGGCGCGCCCGGGTCAGGCCATCGACGTCGACGGCATCCGCAACCAGTTGCGCGCGCAGCTGGCGGAGTTCATGGTGCCCTCGGCCTTCATCGTGCT
>NZ_DASSRA010000110.1:0-9281 GCF_035702065.1 Rhizobacter sp. | reverse complement strand
CCATCACCGAAGAGCGCCTGCTCGCCATGGTGAATGCCAGCGGCGACAGCTTCTGGGAGACGGATGCGCAGCGCCGCTTCGTCCACATCAGCGACAACATGTGCCGCATGATGGGCTACCCGCGCGAGGAGTTGCACGGCCGCTCGGTGGTCGAGTTCATGACGCCCGAGTACCGCGCTGCCATCGCCGCCATGGCCGCCGGGCGCAGCAGCGCCGACAACCCGCTGGCGCACACCGGGCCGATCCGCCACGAGGGCGAGTTCTTCCGCAAGAACGGCACGCGCCTGTGGATCGAGACCGTCTCGGTGCCGGTGTTCGACGACGACGGCGTGCACATCGGCTACTTCGGCATCACCCGCGACATGAGCGAGCGCAAGCGCGCCGAGCATGCCCTGATGGAAGCCAACCGCCAGCTCGAAGCGCAGATCGAGCGCATCAACGAACTGCATGCACAGCTGCGCGAGCAGGCCATCCGCGACGAACTCACCGGCGTGCACAACCGCCGCCACTTCGTGCAGGTGGCCGAGCACGAACTGGAGCGCGCGCGCCACCACCAGGTGCCGCTGTCGCTGGTGATGATCGACATCGACCACTTCAAGAACGTGAACGACATCCACGGCCACCCCACGGGCGATGCCGCGCTCCAGGCCGTGGGCGCCATGCTGGCCGGTTGCGCGCAGCCCGGCGACCTGGCCTGCCGCCTGGGCGGTGAAGAGTTCGCCGTGCTGCTGCCGGGGCTGGATGATGCGGCGGCGCTGGAGCGCGCCGAAGGCTGGCGCGCCAAGCTGGCCGGCATGAGCGTCGAGGCCGATGGGGTCGAGCTGCGCCTCACGGCCTCGTTTGGCGTGGCGAGCTTCCCGCATTCGGCCGACAGCCTCACCGGGCTGATGAAGGTGGCCGACGCCTGCCTGTACCGCGCCAAGGCGCTGGGGCGCGACCGGGTGGTGGGGCAGGCCGGCAGCTGAGCGCCTCCCGGTGTCATCCCGGCGCACGCCGGGATCCACCCTCCGCGCGGCAGTGGATCCCGACTTTCGTCGGGATGACGGCGAATGTGCTGGTACCACCGTGTCACAAATGCCATGCTCCAGACGTCTTGTCTGGAGTACCCCCCAAAGCGCCCACGCCATGAAGATCAGCCGCTCCTACACGCTTGCCGAGTTCCTGGCCTGGACGCGCCGCAAGACCTACGTGCTGCTGTTGCTCGCCCTCCTCCCCGTGGCGCTGTACGTGCTGCTCGGCCAGAAGTGGGTGGCGGTGCCCTGGGCGGTGGCGGTGCTGCTGGGAACGGCCACCTCGTTCATCGTGGGCTTCAAGAATGCGCAGACCTATGGCCGCACGATCGAGGCGCAGCAGGTGTGGACCTCGATCGCGAGCGTCAGCCGCTACTGGGGAACCATCGCGCGCGACTTCCCTGTCACCAAGGAGGGCCCGCACCCGGCCACCCAGGCGCTGGTGCGGCGCCACCTCGCTTGGCTCACCGTGCTGCGCTACCAGTTGCGCCGGCCGCGCGAGTGGGAGAGCGTGGCCAGCGCATCCAACGTCGAGTACCAGAAGAAGTACAGCGTGCCCGAGACCCAATCGCCGCTGGCCGACGAGCTGAAGAAGTACCTCGATGAAGCCGAGCTCGCGCAGATCGCCGCCACGCGCCACCCGGCCCTGCGCCTCATCGGCCTGCAGAGCCAGGCGATCCGCGAGCTGTATGCGCGCCAGGAGCTGGCGGTGCTGCACCACACCGAGTTGCAGAAGACGCTGAAGGATTGCCTGGAGCAGCAGACCAAGGCCGAACGGATCAAGAACTTCCCGTACCCGCGGCAGTACGCCACCATCAACACCTTCTTCGTGTGGAGCTTTGCCGCGGTGCTGCCCTGGTGCCTGGTGCGCGAGTTCGACCGCCTCAACGAGTTCGTGCCCGGCCTGCTGCACGGCCACATGGCCTGGCTGGCCGTGCCCTTCAGCATGCTGGTCGGCTGGATGTACGTCTCGCTCGACCAGGTGGGCGAGAGCACCGAGAACCCCTTCGAGGGAGGCGCAAACGACGTGCCCATCTCGCAGATCTGCCGCCTGCTCGAGATCGAGCTGCGCGAGCTGCTGGGTGAGACCGAGCTGCCGCCGCTGCTGCAGCCGAGCAACCACATCGTCCTGTGAAGATGGAAGAACCCACGCTTGCCTTCGCCCGCCTGCGCCCGCGCCTGCAGGGCATTGCCTACCGCATGCTCGGCTCGGTGGCCGAGGCCGAAGAGGTCGTGCAGGACGTGTGGCTGCGCTGGCACGAGGCCGACACCGCGGCGCTGGCCAGCGGCGAAGCCTGGCTCGTGACCGTCACCACGCGCCTGTCGATCGACCGGCTGCGTGCGGCCAAGGTGCAGCGCGAGCACTACAGCGGCTTCTGGCTGCCCGAGCCGGTGCTGACCGCCGACGGCCCGGCCTCGCCGGAGCAGGTGCTGGAGCGCGCGGGCGAGATCTCGCTGGCTTTCCTCACGGTGCTGGAGCGGCTGTCGCCCGAAGCGCGCGCGGCCTTCCTGATGCGCGAGGTGTTCGACGCCGACTACGACGAGGTGGCGCGCACGCTCGGCAAGAGCGAAGCGGCCTGCCGCCAGCTGGTGCACCGCGCCAAGACCCAGGTGCGCGAAGCGCGGCCGCGCTACAGCGTGCCGCCGGAAGTGCACAAGCGCCTGCTCGGCCGCTTTGCGGCGGCCTCCGTGTCGGGCGACTTCGCGCAGATGAAAGACCTGCTGGCCGACGAGGCCGAGCTCATCGGCGACGGCGGCGGCAAGGTGCCGAGCTTCGGCCGCGTGCTGCTGGGCGGGCAGCGCATCGCGCAACTCTTCTACGCGTCGAGCCTGCGCTTCAGCGGCGGCCTGCGCGTCGAGCTGGTGGAACTCAACGGTCAATGGGGCCTGCTGCGCTACATCGACGGCGTGCTCGAATCGGCGCAGGCCTTCGAGACCGACGGCGAGCGCATCCTGCGCATCCACGTGCAGCGCAACCCCGACAAGCTGGCGCATCTTGCGGCAGGTCACAACGCGGCGGGCTGAAACGTCTTGTGGGCATGGGCGGCAACACGCCGTGCCATGCAACCGAACCCACAAGGAACCCACCATGAAGATCGTCGTCATCGGCGGCAGCGGCCTCATCGGCAGCAAGCTCGTCTCTCTCCTGCGCGACAGCGGCCACAGCGTCGTCGCCGCTTCGCCCAGCACCGGCATCAACACCCTCACCGGCGAGGGCCTCGCCGAGGCCATGGCCGGCGCCCAGGTGGTGGTCGACGTGGCCAACTCCCCCTCGTTCGAAGACCAGGCGGTGATGGCCTTCTTCGAGACCTCGGGCCGCAACCTGCTGGCCGCCGAAGCGGCCGCCGGCGTGTCGCACCATGTGGCGCTGTCGGTGGTGGGCACCGAGCGCCTGCAGGACAGCGGCTACTTCCGCGCCAAGCTGGTCCAGGAACAACTGATCGAGCGATCGAAGATCCCCTACACCATCGTGCGCGCGACACAGTTCTTCGAGTTCCTCGGCGCCATCGCGCAATCGGCCACCGAAGGCTCGACCGTGCGCGTGCCGCCGGCCATGATGCAGCCGGTGGCGGCCGAAGACGTGTCGGCGCTGATGGCCGAGGTGGCGCTCGCGGCGCCGCGCAACGGCATGCTCGAACTGGGCGGGCCGGAACGCATCCGCCAGGCCGATCTGGTGCAGCGCTACCTCGCCGCGACCGGCGACGCGCGCCAGGTGCGGGCCGACCCGCAGGCGCGCTACTTCGGCCTGGCCGTCGACGACCGCTCCCTGGTACCGGGCGAGAACCCGCGCCTGGGCAGCGTGCGCTTCGAGCGCTGGCTGGCGATGCAGCGCGAGGTGGCCTGACGAACCCGGTGGTCGGAACCTCGCGCGCGGCGCATGATCCGACCACCATGACGCAAGCACCTTTCTTGCTGCCGCGGCGGCGTTGTCTCGGCCTGCTGGCCGGTGTGGCCGCGCCTTCCCTCACCTGGGCCGCCCTGCCGGCGATGACCGAAGGCCCGTTCTACCCCTCTGCCGCGTGGCGCTCGCGCGAGCTCGACTGGGACGCCGACCTCACCCGCGTGGACCGCGCCAGTGGCAACGCCGCCCGCGCCCGCGGTGAGTGGCTGGACCTGGGCGGCCGCGTCGAAGACGAACGCGGCCGTGCCATCGACGGCGTGGAGCTCGAGATCTGGCAGTGCGACGTGTTCGGCAGCTACCGTCACCCGCGCGGCGCCTCGGCGCAGGTCGACGCGGCCTTCCAGGGCTTCGGCAGCACGCGCAGCGATGCGCAGGGCCTGTACCGCTTTCGCACCATCAAGCCCGTGCCCTACCCCGGCCGCACGCCGCACATCCACGTGCGGCTGCGGCACCCGAGCTTCGGCGAGGCGACCTCGCAGCTCTTCATCGCCGGCGAGGCGGCGAATGCGCGCGACTTCCTCTACAGCAGCCTCTCGCCCGCCGAGCGCGCGCTGGTCGACATGAGCCTGCAGCGCGCACCGGCCGGCGCGCCGGTGGCGTGGGTGGTGCAGCGCTCGCTGGTGGTCGGCTGAGCGTCGGCTGACTCAGGCGAGCTTGAACGGCAGCTCGCGCACCGGCTTGCCGGTGAGCGCCGCCACCGCGTTGGCGAACGCCGGCGCCAGCGGTGGCAGGCCGGGTTCGCCCATGCCGGTGGGCGCATCGCCGCTGGGCACGGTGTGCACCGCGATCTGCGGCATGTCGGTGATGCGCGGCACGGGGAAGTCGCCGAAGTTGCTCTGCTCCACCACGCCGTCCTTCAGCGTGATGGCCGCGCCGGGCAGGCACATCGACAGGCCCATCAGCGCGCCGCCCTGCACCTGCGCCTCGATCGTGCGCGGGTTGACGACCAGGTTGCAGTGCACGCCCGCGGTCACGCTGTGCAGCTTGGGCGTGCCGTCCTTCACCGAGGCCTCGACCACGTAGGCCACCACCGAGTTGAACGACTCGTGCACCGCCACGCCCCAGGCGCGGCCGGCGGCGAGCTTCTTCCTGCCGTAGCCCGACTTGTCCACCGCCAGCTGCAGCGCCGCCTTGTGGCGCGGGTGCTCGCTGCCCATCAGCTTCATGCGATAGGCCACCGGGTCTTGCTGGGTGGCGCGCGCGATCTCGTCGACCAGCGTTTCCATCACGAAGGCGGTGTGCGTGGAACCCACGCTGCGCCACCACAGCACCGGCACGTTGAGCTTGGGGTGGTGCACGCTCAGGCGCATGGGCAGCTCGTAGGGCTCCTTCATGCCTTCGACCATGGTGGCATCGATGCCGTCCTTCACCATCATCGGCTCGAAGGGCGAACCGGCGAGGATGGACTGGCCGACGATCACGTGGTCCCACGCCGTGACCTTGCCCTGCGCGTCGAAGCCGATCTTGGCGGTGTGCAGGTGCATGGGGCGGTAGTAGCCGCCCTTGATGTCGTCTTCGCGGCTCCACAGCGTGCGGATCGGCGCGGTCACACCGGCGGCTTGCGCCGCCTTGACGATGCCGCAGGCCTCGACCACGTACTCGCTGCTCGGGATCGCGCGGCGGCCGAAGCCGCCACCGGCCATCTGCACGTTGACCTTCACGTTCTGCGGTGGCACGCCCAGCACCTTGGCAGCGGCAAAGCCATCCAGCCCCGGCATCTGCGAGCCCATCCACAGCTCGGCCTGGTCACCGGCCAGGCGCACGGTGCAGTTGAGCGGCTCCATCGGCGCGTGCGCGAGGTAGGGGAACACGAACTCGGCCTCGATCTTGTGCGGCGCGGTGGCCAGGCCGCTCACGTCGGCGTCGAACTTGCGCGCGCCGGGCTGGGTGGCGAGCGTGCGGTACTGCGCGAGCTGCTTCGCGCTGTCGACCTTCTCGACCGCGCTGGTGTCCCACTCCAGCTTGAGCGCGTCGCGCCCCTGCTTGGCGGGCCAGTAGCCGTCGGCCACCACGGCCACGCCTTCGCCGCCGCGGTCGAGCGGCACACGCAGCACGGCCTTCACGCCGGGCACGGCCTTGGCCGCGCTGTCGTCCACCGACTTCAGCTTCGCCGCAAACACCGGCGGGCGCGCCACCACGGCGGTGAGCATGCCGGGCAGGCGCATGTCGATGCCGTAGGCCTGGTGGCCGCTGGATTTGTCTTTCGCGTCGAGCCGGCCGGTCGCGTGGCCGATGAGGCGGAAGGTCTTCGGGTCCTTGAGCGCCACGCGTTCGGGCACGGGTTGCTTCATCGCCGCCTCGGCCAGCTCGCCGTAGCCGAGCTGCTTGCCGCCGGGGCCGATGACGGTGCCGTTGCGTGTGCGCAAGGTGGCTGCGTCCACCTTCCACTGCGCGGCGGCCGCACTCAGCAGCATCGCGCGGGTGCGCGCGCCCAGCTCGCGGTACTGCGTGTACGAGTGCGCGATCGAGCCCGAGCCGCCGGTGAGGTGCATGCCGAACAGCGGGTCGACGTAGGCCGGGTGGTTGTTGCCGTGCACGCTCTTCACGCGCGACCAGTCGGCATCCAGCTCCTCGGCCAGGATCATGGGCAGCGCGGTCTGCACGCCCTGGCCGAAGTCAAGGCGGTTGATGGTGACGGTGACCGTGCCGTCCTTGTCGATCTGCACGAAGGCGGCGGGCTGGTCGGTGGGCTTGAGGCCCGTCGGCTTGGCGGCGTCTTGCGCCTGGGCGGGCAGCAGCGGGAAAGCGCCGAGCGCAAAGCCGCCGGCCGCGCTGAGTTTCAGGAAGCTGCGGCGAGGCAGGCCTTCCGGGGCGGTCTTGGCAAGCAGGGCCTGCAGGTGGCGAGGCAGCTCGAAGCTGGCTTGGTCGGAGTCGAAGTGCATGCTGTGTTCTCCTTCAAGCCAGGGACTTGGCCGCATCGGCCACGGCCGCGCGGATGCGTGCGTAGGTGCCGCAGCGGCAGATGTTGCCGGCCATGGCGCTGTCGATCTCGGCCTCGCTGGGCTGCTTGCCCTTGGGGAGGCTCTTCAGGAAGGCGGTGGCCGACATGATCTGCCCGCTCTGGCAGTAGCCGCACTGCGCCACGTCGTGCTTCACCCACGCGGTGTGCACGGCCTTGCCGACCTTGTCCGTGCCGTCGGTGACGGCCTCGATGGTGGTGATCTTCTGCCCGGCCGCGGCAGAGATCGGCGTCACGCACGAGCGGATGGCCTGGCCGTTCAGGTGCACGGTGCAGGCGCCGCACAGCGCGGCGCCGCAGCCGAACTTGGTGCCCGTCATGCCCAGGGTGTCGCGCAGGGCCCAGAGGATGGGGGTGGAGGGGTCGGCGTCGACCTGGCGCGGCTGGCCGTTGATGTGGAGCGTGCTCATCGGGGCTGTCCTTTGGCTGAACAAATGTTCGGCCAACGATAGTCCTGTGACCGCGCTGGGTCAAGAAGATTTCAGTGACCGCCGGGCCGCCCCAAGGCCACTGAGCACCCGCTTGGCGGGTGGCGCCGGTACCCCCGGTGCCGGGTGCCCCCGTCCCTAGTGCTTGATGCCGTCCCAGCAGAGCCCGAAGGCCATCGCGAGGTTCGCCTTGCTGCGCTTGAGCGTGCCCGAACGCAGCATGCCGGCGGTCTCGCGCACCGAGCCGCCGAAGGCGTTGATCAGCATGGGCGTGGGCACGTCTTTCAGGATCTGCTGCGCCTTGGCCGTCTCGATCAGATCGACCCAGTCCTTGAACAGGCGGTTCGACAACTCGCGGCTCTCCTCGCTGAACCAAGGCGAGTTGTAGTACTGCTCCATGAAGACCATCTGCGCATAGTGGCTAAGCCGGTGATTCAGCCAGTTCGTCCACATGCGCTCGAAGCGGCTGCGGTAGGGCGCGCCCGGCTTGTCGCCGTGCATCAGGCTGGCGGCCGTCTCGGTCTTGGCCTGCTCGTAGAGCGCGATCATCAGCTCCTCTTTCGAGGCGAAGTAGACGTAGAGCGTGCCGGTGGCCAGGCCCGCCTCGCGCGCGATGGCGGCCATGGTCAGGCCGCTCAGGCCGGTCTGCTCGACCAGCTTGAAGGTGGCCGCCGCGATGGCGCGCAGCTTCTCGTCGTCCTTGGGTTTCACAGGGGCATGGTAAGCGAACGAACGTTCATCAAAGCCCCGGGCTGACCCGGGTTCGCCGGCTCAGACCATCGACAGCGAGGTCTTGCGTCTGGGGGGCGGAAAGCGCTTGTCGATGGCCTTCAGTTCGGCCGCGCTGAGCGTCACGCTCGCGGCGGCGAAGTTGTCGCGCAGGTGCTGCGCCTTCACCGCTTTCGGAATGGCCACCACGCCGGGCTGCGCCAGCACCCAGGCCAGAGCCACCTGCGCGGCCGTCAGCCCGCGGGCGGTGCCGAGTTGCGCCAGCGTGTCGTCGCCCGCCAGGCTGCCCTGGTCGATGGGGCTGTACGCCATCAGCGGGATGTGGCGTTCGCGCAGCCAGGGCAGCAGGCTGAATTCGGGCCCGCGCTCGCTGGCCGAGAAGTACACCTGGTTCGCGGCGCAGCGGTCTGCGGCGCCCAGCGCCGCCAGCTCCTGCATGTCGTCGGTGTCGAAGTTGCTCACGCCCCAGCGGCCGATCTTGCCGGCCTGCACCAGCGTGTCGAAGGCCTCCACCGTCTCGGCCAGCGGGTGCGCGCCGCGCCAGTGCAGCAGGTAGAGGTCGATGCGGTCCAGCCCCAGGCGCTTCAGGCTGCGCTCGCAGGCGGCCGGCACGCCGCGGCGGCTGGCGTTGTGCGGGTAGACCTTGCTGACGACGACGATCTCGTCGCGGCGCAGCGTGCCGGCGCGCAGCGCCTCGGCCAGCGCCAGGCCGACCACGGTCTCGGCGCCGCCTTCGCCGTACATCTCGGCGGTGTCGATGAGCCGGTAGCCCAGCTCGAGGGCGCTGCGCACCGCGGCCACCTCGGCCGCGCGTGTGGCGCCGGATTCGCCCAGGCGCCAAGTGCCGAGGCCGAGGCTTGGGAGAGGCATCGTGGGTGTCGCCATGGGCTGCTCCTTTGGTGAGAGTTCAGTCTGCCGGCTTCTTGATCGTGCGGTCTTTGCGGCACACGCTCAGTGGGCGTGCCGTGGCCGAGACGACGCGAAGGACCTGCCGCGTGTCCGTGTCGACCACCGCCTTCAGGCAGGCGCAGCCGTAGCCGTGGCTGCCGTTGGTGCGCACCCATTGCGCGGCGCTGAAGCTCGGCCAGTCGCCTTCGGCCTGGTGGCCGCCTTGGACGCCCACCGTCCATTCGCCCTCGCGGTCGTGCAGCCAGGCATTGCCCGGCGTGGGGTTGTCGAACCAGCCGCAGCGTGTCTGTGCCGCCTCAGTGCTCGGAGCCACCGCCACCGGCTCGGGCTCGAACACGACCGGC
>NZ_DASSRA010000109.1:0-3655 GCF_035702065.1 Rhizobacter sp. | reverse complement strand
GGTGTTGACGGCATAGCCGTCCGTGGTCACATAGGCCTCTTCGTGAGAATCGGGCACCCTCCCCTGCTCATCCACGGCCTTGATGTCCTTGGGCGCGTTCGGGAACACCGGCGTGCAGGCACACACCAGCCACATGTGGTTGAGGAAGGACCCCCCGAAAGCCGACTGGAAGAAGTTGTCGGCCAGCGTGTAGCGCTGTGCCAGCTTCCAAAGGCCGAGCGAGCTGCCGTCGTAGTAGCCCATCAGCAGACCGCCGCTGTTGCCTGCCGCCACAAACCGGTCGTTCTTGCCGCCGTTGATCTGGCGCTGGTTGGCGTAGTACGCGTGGATCGGGCTGAACATCGTGTCCTTCAGGCCCACCTTGGGCTCGAGCCGGAAGGGGCCGTTCGGGATCGGATCGCTGAAGCGTGCGTCAGCCTTTCCGCTCTTGTCTGCCAGCGGCGCCGGCAGCACGGCGTAGGGCTTGCCACTCGCATCGGTCTGCACCACGCCCTGCCCTTGCGCCACGGCGTTGGCAATGCCGTTGGCGCCGGGGTACATGCCGAACAGGTGGTCGAAGCTGCGGTTCTCGAGGTAGACCACGACGATCTGGTCGATCTTGTCGAGCCGCGGGTCGCGCTTCGTTGTGAGGTCTGTCGATTGGGGCGGGCTGCTGCACGCCACGACGAAGGCTGCCGAGAGCAGGGCCAGCGCGCTGTGCCGGAATCTCATCTTCATGTACATCTCCATTGAAGTTGCACTCGTGTGCATTTTTGGGCGAACGAAGTGCTTCATTCGGTGAAAAGGGCCACGCACGTTCATGGCGCGGCCGTGTGCCCGTAGCAGGCCTTGAGCAGCGTGTAGTCGTAGTAGTGGCTGTTCGCGGCGAAGCGCGCGCCATCACAGGCCGCCTTGAAATCGGTCTCTTTTTCGTTGTAGAGCATCTTCACGAGCACCTTGCCGGTGGCGTTGCGCACCACGTCCCACTGAACGTTGGCAGCCATCGGAGAGACGATCTCTCCGCGCCACGGGTTGGTGTCGTAGCTGTACGACTGGGCGCGCGGTACCTGCACCGCCACATTCTTCAAGCCCAGCTTGGACGCGAACGGCACCACGATCTCTGCGTGCGCGAAGCGCAGCTTGGCAGCGTGGCCCAGGTCGCCCTTGGCGATGGCGTCGACCTCGTTGAAGAAGTCGTCTTCCAGCGATTGCGCCATCTTCCAGGTGACGCTTCCCTTCTCCGTGATGCTCGGGCCCATCTTGTAGAAGTCCGACGCATCGTTGGTGTACGCGAGGTACTTGGCTTGCTCCGAGGGCATGTAGGGCGTGAAATCGACCCCCGCCTCGCTGAGCATCGCCGGTGCGATCACATACAGCTCGTAGAGGATGGAGGCCGCCTCGGCGAGGCTACTGATCTTTGTCTTGCCGTCACCGACCTGCGTGTTGGTGAAGCGACCATCGTCGCTTGCGAAGGAACGCGTGCCGGTGTTGGCGAACTTGTAGGTGCCGGCGTCGATCTTGTCGACGAAGGCCTTGGTGAAGAGACGCTCCAGCAGCGTTCGACCAGCTGCCTTGGCGGCCGGCTCGGCCAGCACGGCCGCCTGCTTGGCCGCCAGTTCGGCGTCATTGGTCCAGGCCTGGAATGCCTGGCTGTCCTGGTAGGTGGTGTAGAGCGGATCGGTGGGCGTGGTCACGAGATCGGTGGCTGGCACCAGCTTGTGGAAGTACAGCTGGAAGCGGTTGGTGCCATCGGGCTGGGCCACCGGCGCACCCTCGGGATACGTGGCGGGCGCGGAGGGATAAGTGACGAGGCTCGTGAGGTTGGACTGCGCGGCCTTGAGTGATTTGACGAAGAAGTACCCGCTGTCGACGGCGCGGTCCACGCCGGAGGTGACCACCACGATCTGCCGCGGCTGACTGGCGGCCTGCGCGCCCACCTGTGCAAAGAGCGCCGCATTGCGGCTCAGCATGCGCTTGGCCAGGGCGGTGTGCTCTTCGATGCCGACCTGGGTCTCATTGCCGTAACCAGGGCGGCTGATGCCGTCGACCCTGTCGCCGAGCAGGAAGTTGGCCTTCATGATCTTCAGCACGTCGGGGCCGAGCTTGGCACCGAGCGGCGTCAAGGCGTTGTCGGCCTTGGCTTGGTCCCACATGTTGAGCACGGCCAGGTCGTACTTCATGCTCGACAGCCCCCGTGAGCCATGGCGCGCCATCAGCTCGGTGTAGACCACGCTGTAGCCGGCGGGCGGCGCCTCATAGGTCGAAGCGGCCTGCTGGGGGCTGTACGGCGTCTTGGTTTGGTAGTACTCGGTGCGCGTTGGCGCTGGGGGCACTGGGTCGTCACTGTCACCACCGCAGGCGGCGAGGGCCATGACAAGACCGCACAAGGCCCAGCGGGCCAGATGGGACTCTCGAGTTTCAAGTTTCATGCTGATGTCTCCAATCGCGCCGTGTTGTCAGAGATGCCCGCGGCGTCGTTCAGGCGTTTGCACTCGTGTGCAATCCAAGATCAAAAAGAAGGAGGTATGGCAACTGACTCATCGCTCCAGGTGCCGCCGTACTGGCGATCGATGGTCGCGACGAGTTGCGCGTACAGCAACGCACCGGATGCGATGATGGGATTGCCACGCGTGAGCCCGTCGGACTCGAGAAAGTTGTTCACCATGCCGCCAGCCTCGCGCACCAGCACGATCCCGGCCAGGCAATCCCAAGCGTTGATGTGCGGCTCGTAGTAGCCGATCAACCGGCCCGCGGCCACGTAGGCCAGCATCAAAGCGCCAGAGCCGTTGCGGATGAACATGCCGCCGCTGGCCAAGGTTCGTGCGAGGAAAGGAACGAAGGCCTCCACCGGGACGCGGTGCGAGAAGCCCACACCCAGGATGCCTTCCCTCAGCGAAGCCGCCGCACTTACCTGCAGGCGCGAGGTATTGACGTAGGCGCCCTGACCTTCGGCGGCATGAAAGAGCTCATCGCTATTGGGGTCGTACACAGCGCCGATGACGGGCCGGCCGTCGCACAACACGCCGATCGACAAGCACCAGGCGAACATGCCGTTGACGAAGCAGGCGGTACCGTCGATGGGGTCGATCACCCACAGGTAGCGGGCCTCGGCGCGCTCAACACCGCCTTCTTCGCCCACGAAGCCGTCGTCCGGGAAGCTCGCATGGACTTGGGCCCTGATCAGCTGCTCGATCTCGCGGTCGGCCGCGCTCACCATGTCTTGCAGGCCCTTCGACTCGATCACCAACCGCTCTCGCTGCTGGAACATCTCCAGCGCCCTGCGACCGACCCGCCGGGCCACTGCCTGCACCAACTCATGCCGCGCGCTCATCGACAAGGACGTCATGCCTGGCCCCCGACGATGGAGACACCGTGGTCGGCAAAGCGGATCGCCACCGAACCGCCAACCGGCAGCGGCTTGCGCACCTCTGCTTGCCGCACGAACAACTCGCCAAGGGGCGACGCCAGCGAGTACTGCATCTCGGTCCCCAGGAATGCCGCCGTCAACACCTGACCCACGAGCGCGTCGTTGGCCGCAGCAGGGCTCAGCAGCATGGCATCGGGGCGCACTGCGACCTTGACGCCGCCGCGATAGCCGCGCCGATTCGGCAGGCGCACCACGGTGCCACCGATGTGGCAATCCACCAGCCCGTCGACCGGCGCGCCACGCACCTCA
>NZ_DASSRA010000108.1:0-3785 GCF_035702065.1 Rhizobacter sp. | reverse complement strand
GCGTGCGCTCGCGCAGGATGGGCATGCCCAGCAGCAGGGTGAAGAAGGCCTGCGTCTGCATCACCACCGAGGCCATGCCGGCCGTCATGCCGAGTTGCAGGCCCATGAAGAGCAGGCCGAACTGGCCCAGGCCCTGCGCCAGGCCGTAGGCGAGCAGGTAACGCCACGGCAGCTTGGGCGGCTTGATGAGCAGCAGCAAGGGCAGCGCGGCCACGCAGAAGCGCAGGCCGCCCATCACGAAGGGCGAGAGGCCGACCAATCCCGCCTTCATCACGACGAAGTTGAGGCCCCAGATGACGATCACCGCGAGGAGCCGGACGGCATCCCCGCGCGTCAGCGCGCCGCCACTCACAACGGCCGCCCGGCCGCGGCGCGCGCGGCCACGAAGCTCAGGAAGGCCTCACGGCTGGTCTTGCGGGGCTGGTAGCCCAGCTCGTCTTTGAGTCGGGTGTTGGCCAGCACGGGTCGATAGCGCAGGAAGTCGAGCTGCTCGGGGCCGTAGCGGCTGATGCCGAGCTTGTGGCCCACGCGAAGCGCGGCCTTGAGCAGCGGCGCGGGGAAGGACTGCACCTTCTTGCCGAGCAGGGCCGCGATCTCGTGGATGGTGAGTGCGCCGTCGCCGGCCACGTTGTAGATGCCGGGCAGGCCGCTGCGCAGCGCGTGCAGCATGGCGCCCGTCACGTCTTCGTCCCAGATGAAGACAAAGGGGCTGTCGCTGCCGCGGATGCCGATCAGGCGGCGCTTCTCGAAGAGCGCGGTGATCTGGTTGTCGACCGACTCGCCGAGGATGGTGCCGATGCGGAACACCGTCTGCCGAAGCTGCGGATGCAGGGTGCGGTAGAGCGCGAGCGACTCTTCCACCAGGCGCTTGTGGTACGAGTAGGCGAAGACCTCGTTGCCGCGCAGCAGGTCGGTCTCCTTCAGCCACGGGGGGTTGTCGGCCTGGTAGCCGTAGGCTGCACCGCTGGAGCTGACGATGATGTGCTCAACATGGGCGTTGACGCAGGCCTGCAGCAGGTTCTTGGTGCCCAGCACGTCGACCGAGTACTCGAACTCGCGCGTGGTGCCGCGCGGCGGCGTGACGATGGAGGCGAGGTGGATGACGGTGCCGATCTGGTGGCGGCGCAGCGACTCGACGATGCGCTCGTCGCGCACGTCCTGCTGCTCATAAACCACGCCGGGCAGGCGCCGCGCGGGCGGCACCTCGCGCACGTCTTGCGCCACCAGCACGGCGCATTCACCCGACTGGGCCAGGGCGGCCACGAGGCTGCGCCCGAGAAAGCCATCGGCCCCGGTGATCAGAACCCGCTTCATCACTTACTTTCCTTCTGCCAGCACGGCGGGTGCCGCCGCGGGGCGCCGCGCCCACCAGCCCGCGAGCAGCAGGCCGATCACGATGTCCATGAAGCCCCAGGCGCCGGCCAGCACGGCCATGCCGCCCAGTCCGCCGAAGAAGCTGAAGATGAGCACGAGGCCGAGGCCCGAGTTGCGCACGCCGACTTCGATGGAGACGGCACGGCGGTCGTATTCCTTCAGCCCGGCCGCGGTGGCGGTGGCGTAGCCCAGGCCGTAGGCCAGCGTGTCGTGAACGATCACGGCCAGCAGCACCAGGCCCAGGTAGTCGACGAAGTAGCGCCAGTTGCCCACGATGGCGCCGACGATGAAGCCCACCAGGCACAGGAAGCTCAAGATGCGCGCCGGCTTCTTGATGCGGTCCGTCAGGCGCGGCAGCTGGCGCGCGCACAGGATGCCCAGCACGAAGGGCGCGCCGATGATGATGACGATGTGCAGGCCCATCTCCAGCGGGTCGAGCGCGATGGCCTTGAGCAGCGGCGCGGCGGTGGGGTGCAGCGAGCCCCAGAAGGCCAGGTTGAGCGGCATCAGCACGATGGCGAGCGCGTTGGAGATGGCCGTCATCGACACCGAGAGCGCCACGTTGCCGCCCGCGCGGTGGGTGAGGATGTTGCTGATGTTGCCCGGCGGGCAGCAGGCCACGAGGATCATGCCGAGCGCGATGCTGGGCGCCGGCTTGAGCAGCAGCGTGAGGCCGAAGGTGATGGCCGGCAGCAGCAAAAACTGCGCGGCAATGCCGGCGGCCATGGCCACGGGCAGCTTGAGCACGCGCTTGAAGTCGTCGACACGGGTGTCCAGCGCAATGCCGAACATCAGGAAGGCCAGCACCACGTTCAGCAGCACCAGCGAGGCCGGGTTGAAGTGCAGCCGGATCTCGTCGACGGGGGGCATCATGCGGCGGCTCCTGCTTTGGCTCCGGGCCCAAGTGCGGCACTGGCGGCGCGCACTGCGGCGCGGTAGCTGTCCTTGTGCACGTAGTAGGCCATGCGTTCGAGCTTCAAGTACTTGTAGCCACCGCTCAGGTCGGGCGGCGGGCCGGCCTTGGCGGCCGCGAAGGCCTGGCCGCGCGCGGTGCCGGCGGCCTTGAACACGCGCGCGACCAGCTCGCCCTGCTCGTAGCGGCCTTGCCAGCCGATGCCGCTGGCTTCGATCATGCCCACCACGGCGAGGTTGTCGAAGCGCGGCGCGAAGATGTTGAGGTAGAGCTGCGGCGCCATGCCCTGCCAGTTGAGCAGCGAGGCGTCGATGAAGGGGTAGTGCAGCTTGTAGCCGGTGGCGGCGAGCACGAGGTCGTAGTCCTGGTGGGTGCCGTCCTTGAAGTGCACGGTGTGGCCGTCGAAGCGCTCGATGTCGGCCTTGACCGAGATGTCGCCGTGGCCGATGTGGTGGAGGATGAGCGAGTTGACCACCGGGTGCGACTCGTACATCTTGTAGTCGGGCTTGGGAAAGCCGAAGCGCACCGGGTCGCCGGTGAACCACTTGAGCACGGTGCTGTCGACCTTCTGCTTGAGCCAGGCGGGCAGCGGGCGCTTGCCGCCCAGCGTGTCGGCCGGCTTGCCGAAGATGTACTTGGGCACGAAGTAGTAGCCGCGGCGCACCGAGATGTCGACGCTTTGCGCGTAGTGCACGGCATCGACCGCGATGTCGCAGCCGGAGTTGCCGGCGCCCACGATCAGCACGCGCTTGTTCTTGAACAGCTCGGCTGACTTGTATTCGCTGGTGTGCTTGAGCTCGCCCGCGAAGTGGCCCTTGAAGGTGGGCATGCTGGGCTCGGCCAGCGTGCCGTTGGCGATGACCACGCCCTTGAAGTTGGCGGCGTGCAGCTGCTTGCCGGCGTCGAGCCACTCCACGCGCCACAGCGGGCTGCCGCTGTCGGCCAGCGGCACCACGCGCAGCACGCGCGCGTTGAAGTGGAAGTGCTCGCGCAGCTTGAAGTGGTCGGCAAAGCGCGCGAAGTAGCGGCACAGCTCGCGGTGGCTGGGGTAGTCGGCCACCTTGTCGTCCATCGGGAACTCGGCGAACTCGGTGGTGCGCTTGCTGGAGATGAGGTGCGCCGACTCGTAGACCGTGCTGCGCGGGTTGGCGATGTTCCACAGCCCGCCCACGTCGGCATAGGCCTCGAAGCCCTGGAAGGCGATGCCTTCCTTCTGCAGGTTGCGCGCGGCGGCCAGGCCCGAGGGGCCGGCGCCGATGAGGGCGACCTGGTGCTCGGTGGGCGAGGCGGCGGGGGCGAGGGGTGCGGGGGGTGTGATGGGGAGGGCGCTCATGGGCGTGGGTCTGTCTCGGTGTGTTGTCGTTGTGCGTCGGCGTTCACGCTGAGGCCGGGGATGGGCGTGGCACCCAGCTCGCCGGCGCGCGGCTTGCGCGGCTGCGCGAGCAGCAGGCGGTCGTGCCACGCGGCGGGCAGCAGGCCCAGCGCGCGTGCCACCCAG
>NZ_DASSRA010000107.1:0-2834 GCF_035702065.1 Rhizobacter sp. | reverse complement strand
CTGGTGCTGTCCGAAAACGACAAGCTCAAGAGCATCAGCGCGCAGGAGCTTCCCACCGAGCGCGAGTTCGTCACCTCGATCGACACCTTCGGCACGCCGCGCAAGGTGCCCACGCTGGCCATGACGCCCGAGGAGATTGCGAACCTGCCGCCGGTCCCGCCCAAAGCACCCGTCGCGGCCTCGGCCCCTGAAGGCCCGCTGCGCCCCTACCCGCCACTGGAGCCCCGCTCGTGAGCGCCGCGGCACCGATCCGGGTGGCCGTCACCGGCGCCTCGGGGCGCATGGGCCACATGCTGATCGAGGCCATTACCGCGTCGACAGACTGCGTGCTCGCCGGCGCGCTCGACGTGCCCGGCAGCCCCGCCCTCGGCCAGGATGCCGCCACCTTCCTCGGCCGCACGAGCGGCGTGCACATCACCTCCGACCTGAAGAGCGGCTTGGCCAATGCGCAGGTGCTGATCGACTTCACCCGCCCCGAAGGCACGCTGGCCCACCTTGCGGCCTGCCGCGAACTGGGTCTCAAGGTCGTGATCGGCACCACCGGCTTCAGCGATGCGCAAAAGGCCGAGATCGCCACGCAAGCCCAGCACATGGCCATGGTGATGTCGCCCAACATGAGCGTGGGCGTGAACGTCGTGATGCGCCTGCTCGACGTGGCGGCACGTGCGCTCAGCCAGGGCTACGACATCGAGGTGATCGAGGCCCACCACCGCCACAAGGTCGACGCGCCCAGCGGCACGGCCCTGGCGATGGGCGAGGTGGTGGCCGCGGCACTGGGCCGCGACCTGAAGCAATGCGCCGTCTACGGCCGCGAAGGCGTGACCGGCGAGCGCGACCCATCGACCATCGGCTTCGCCACCATCCGTGGCGGCGACATCATCGGCGACCACACCGTGCTCTTTGCCGGCACCGGCGAGCGCATCGAGATCAGCCACAAGAGCAGCAGCCGTGCCGGCTACGCGCAAGGCAGCCTGCGTGCCGCGCGCTTCCTCGCCAACCGCAGCGCCGGGCTCTACACCATGAACGACGTGCTCGGCCTGAAATGAACGGCTTCGCGCACTTCTGGCAACAGGGCGACGTCATCACCCGCGGCGTGGCTGCGTTGCTGCTGCTGATGTCCATCAGCGCCTGGGTGCTGATCTTCTGGAAGGGCTGGCTGTTGCGACGCGTGCGCGGCGACATCGCCCGCGCCGTGCCCGCATTCTGGGCCGCGCCCACGCTCGACGGTGGCAGCCAGCAGCTCGCCGCGTTCGACCGCGAAGGCGTGCTGCGCCCCCTGCTCGCCGCTGCCACGGCCGACCCGGCCGGCGGCACGCTGGAGGCGCGCGGCCACCTGGCCTCGCAGCTCACGCGCCGCCTGCGCGATGCCCTGCACCGCGTGCTCACGCAGCTGCAGTTCGGCCAGGTGGTGCTGGCTTCGATCGGCAGCACCGCGCCCTTCATCGGCCTCTTCGGCACGGTCTGGGGCATCTACCACGCACTGCTCAGCATCTCGGCCGCCGGCACCATCACCATCGACCGCGTCTCCGGCCCGGTGGGCGAGGCGCTGGTCATGACGGCTGCGGGCCTGGCCGTGGCCATCCCGGCGGTGCTGGCCTACAACGTCTTCAACAAGCGCGTGGCCGCCTGCGAGGCCGAGCTCGAAGGCTTCGCCCACGACCTGCGCGAGATGCTGGTCGACGACAGCACGCGCCCCCTCGCCGCCACGCCCACCGCCTGAGCCATGGCATTCGGCCGTCTCGAACGCAGCGCGGCGCCACCGCCGATGAGCGACATCAACATGACGCCGCTCATCGACGTGATGCTGGTGCTGCTGGTGATCTTCATGATCACCGCGCCGCTGATGAGCGCGAGCCTCAAGCTCGACCTGCCCAAGACCGAGGCCGCCACCGCGAGCGACGTGCCCGACTTCATTGCGGTCGCCATCGACCCCACCGGCCAGCTCTACATCGCCGAGCAGCCCGTGGCGGCCGGTGTCTTCGCCGACCGCATGGCCGAAGCCGCCAAGAAGAACCCGCAGACCGAAGTGCAGCTGCGTGCCGACAAGACCGTGCCCTACGGCCAGGTGGCCGAGCTGATCGGCGTGGTGCAGAAGGCCGGGCTCAGCCGCATCGGCTTTGTGGCCGAGCCTGCATCCGACGCTACGAAGCGTTAGCCCCTTCCAGGAACTGCTGCGCCACCTCGCGCGGGTCGGCTGCCTGCGTGAGCGCGCTCACCACCGCCACCGCGTCCACGCCGCAGGCCCACACCTTGGGTGCACGGTCCAGGCCGATGCCGCCGATGGCCACCACCGGGTAGTGCGGCTTGAGCCGCTGCGTCCAGGCGCGCAGGCGCGCAAGCCCGAGCGGCGCGTAGCGCATCGCCTTCAACGTGGTGGGGAACACCGGCCCGAGCGCCACGTACGACGGCCGCAGCGCATGCGCGCGCGACATCTCCAGCGGCGTGTGCGAGCTCACGCCCAGGCGCAGGCCGGAAGCACGCAGCGCTTGCGTGTCGGCCAGTTCGATGTCTTCCTGCCCCAGGTGCACGCCATAGGCGCCGAGCTCGATGGCCTCGCGCCAGTGGTCGTTGATGAAGAGCTGCGCACCGGGCACCTCGGCCGCGGCCTGCACCGCCGCACGCAGCTGCGCGCGCAGCTCCGCGGGCGGCAGCATCTCGGGCTTGATGCGCAGCTGCAGGGTGCGCAGGCCCCAGCGCAGCGCGCGTTCGACCCAGTCGGCGCTGGGCAGCACGGCGTAGAAGCCGAGCGGGTGCGCCAGTGCCTCGAACGGCTCGGCCGGCGGGGCCGCGTGCGCTGACCAATGGAACTGCGGCAGGTACTCGCTGCACAGCTC
>NZ_DASSRA010000106.1:0-4178 GCF_035702065.1 Rhizobacter sp. | reverse complement strand
GCCTGGCGCAGCGTGTGGCGGTTGACGGCGAAGCGCGCCGCCAGCGTGGCCTCGTTGGGCAGCCGCTCGCCGGGTTGCAGGCGGCCTTGGGCAATGTCCTGCCGCAGGGCGGCGGCGATGGCTTCCCAGCGCCGGGCGGGTGCAGGCGTGTCGGCTGCGTCGGTGGAAGGTGTCGTGGCGTGAAGGGTCATGTCAAGAATCTGTCACGGCGGTGTTTGATACTCCCAGCCATCCTACAGTCATCTAGATGACATTCGCATGACCGACAACTCTTCCGACACCGCGCAGCGCCAGGCCTGGCTGGCCGTGCTGGCGCATGCGCCGCGCGACGCGCTGGCCGGGCACGCCGCGGCGGCGACGGCCGGCCAGGCCTTCGACTGGCTGCGCGAGCCGGAGACCGGCCTGGCCCTGGTGCGTGCGCGCATCGCCAACCGCGGCGACCGCTTCAACCTGGGCGAGGTGACGCTCACGCGCTGCATTGCCCGCGTGACTGTCGGCGGGAATGCCACCGCCGGCGTCGGCCATGTGCTGGGCCGCGACGATGAGCGCGCGCGCTGGGTGGCGCAGCTCGACGCGCTGCTGCAGCAGCCGTCGCTGCAGCAGCGGCTGCTGGCCGAGGTGATCGCGCCGCTGCAGGCGCTGCGCGCGCAGGCCATCGCCGACGAGCAGGCGCACCATGCCGCGAGCCGCGTGTCGTTCTATACCTTGCAATCGGAAGCGACCGCATGAGCGCTGAACTGCTCGCCACCTTGCCACGCGGCCTGGCCGACGCCACGCACGATGCGCAGTCGCTCTTTCGCGCGGTGCTCGATGCCCTGTCGCGCCCCGGCCGCCTGCAGACGCTGGACGCCAGCGACGGCCTGCAAGCGCCCGCGCCGCTGTCGCGCGGCCTGACGGCCTTGCTGCTCACCTTGCTCGACACTGAAACCTCCTTGCACCTGGCCGGCCCGCTGGCCAGCGACGCGGCCTGGATGTACTGCCGCTTCCACACCGGCGTGCAGCGCGCCGAGGCCGTGGCGGATGCCGACTTCATCGCCGTGCGCGCCGCCGACGCGCAGCTCGACACCCTGCGCCTGGGCAGCGACGAAGCGCCGCAACTCGGCGCCACGCTGATCGTCGACACGCACAGCCTGGCGCATGAGCGCGGGGCCGGCCTGCGGCTCACCGGCCCCGGCATCGCGCATGAACAGCGCATCGGCCTGTGCGGCCTGCCGCGCGCCTTCTGGCAGCAGCGCATCGCGATGCAGCCGCTGTTCCCACGCGGCGTGGACCTGCTGCTCGTGTGCGGCTCGCAGTTGATCGGCGTGCCGCGCTCCACCGTCGTCACGCTGGAAGGTCACTGATGTACATCGCCGTCAAGGGCGGAGAAGCCGCCATCGAAGCCTCGCGCCGCCTGTTGGCCAGCGCGCGCCGCGGTGACCCGGCCGTGCGCGAGCTGGAGGTCGCGCAGATCCGCGAGCAGCTGGGCCTGCTGGTCGACCGCGTGATGGCCGAGGCCTCGCTGCACGACCCCGAGCTCGCTGCGCTGGCGCTCAAGCAGGCGCGTGGCGATGCGGTCGAGGCCATCTTCCTGCTGCGCGCCTACCGCACCACCTTGCCACGCGTGGCCGCCACCGAGCCGCTGGACACGCAGCGCATGCGCGTGAAGCGCCGCGTCTCGGCCATCTTCAAGGACTTGCCGGGCGGGCAGCTGCTGGGCCCGACCTTCGACTACACGCAGCGCCTGATCGACTTCTCGCTGCTCAAAGCCACGCCGAGCGCTCCAGAACGCGCCGCGCCCGCGACGACGCAGGAGATCGGCCCCGTGCCCAACGCCCTCGACACGCTGGCCGAGCAAGGCCTGATCGAGCCGGCCGTCCCGAGCGAAGGCGACCCGCCGCCGCCCGATATCACGCGCGACCCGCCGGTCTACCCCTTGCCGCGCACGGCCCGATTGCAGATGCTGGCGCGTGCCGACGAAGGCTGGGTGCTGGGCATGGCCTACGCCACGCAGCGCGGCTACGCGCACACGCACCCCTTCGGCGGCGACATCCGCTTCGGCACCGTGGCGGTGGAGATCGTGCCCGACGAGCTGGGCTTTGCCATCGAGGTGGGCGAGATCGAAGTCACCGAGTGCCAGATGATCAACCAGTTCGCAGGCTCCGCGAACGTGCCGCCGCAGTTCACGCGCGGCTACGGCCTGGTCTACGGCCACGGTGAACGCAAGGCGATGGCCATGTCGCTGGTCGACCGCGCACTGCGTGCCGACGAGTTCGACGAAGACATCACCGCGCCAGTGCAGCAGCAGGAGTTCGTGCTGCCGCAGGGCGACAACATCGAGGCCTCGGGCTTCGTGCAGCACCTGAAGCTGCCGCACTACGTGACCTTCGAGTCGGAGCTGCAGCTGATCCGCCAGTTGCGCGAGGAGAAGGATGTCAGCCCCTCGGCCGACGAGTACATCGGCCGATCCCCCGAGGGGATCGCGGGCCGGCTTGGGAGCGGCCCGGCGCTCGGCCCGCGCCTCGCCGTTCAAGGGCGTGACGGGGGTGCATCGTGATTCACGGGTACAACTTCGCCTACCTCGATGAGCGCACCAAGCGGATGATCCGCCGCGCCATCCTGAAGGCCGTGGCGATCCCGGGCCACCAGGTGCCCTTCGGCTCGCGCGAGATGCCGCTGGCCTACGGCTGGGGCACCGGCGGCATCCAGGTGACGGCTGCGGTGCTGGGCCGTCATGACGTGCTCAAGGTCATCGACCAGGGCAGCGACGACACCACCAACGCGGTCAACATCCGCCAGTTCTTCGCGCGCACCACCGGCGTGGCGACCACCGAGCGCACGCGCGAGGCGACGGTGATCCAGACGCGCCACCGCATCCCCGAAGCGCCGCTGCGCGAAGGCCAGGTGCTGGTCTACCAGGTGCCGCAGCCCGAGCCGCTGTACCGGCTGGAGCCGCGCCGCAGCGAGACGCTCAAGCTGCATGCCTGCGAGGAGTACGGGCTCGTCAACGTGAAGCTCTACGAGGACCTGGCGCACTGGGGGCGCGTGGAAACGACGTACGACTACCCGGTGCGGGTGAACGGGCGCTACGTGATGTCGCCCTCGCCCATCCCGAGCTTCGACAACCCCAAGATGCACCGCAACCCGGCGCTGCAGCTCTTCGGCGCGGGGCGCGAGAAGCGCATCTATGCGGTGCCGCCGTACACCGACGTGAAGAGCCTGGACTTCGAGGACCACCCGTTCCATGTGGCGCCGCAGGGGCATGCGTGTGCGCTGTGTGGGTGCAGCACGAGCTATCTCGATGAAGTGGTGCAGGGGGCGGGCGAGACCTTGTGGACGTGCTCGGACACGGACTGGTGCCGCGAGCAGCGGGAGGCGGCGGCATGAGTGCCCTCACACTCGTCGAAGCCGAACGCAGCGACATCCCGACACTGATCGGGCTCTACACCGCCGCAGGCCTGGACACGCGCGGGCCGCACGACGAGGTGGTCGCGCGCGCGGCCTGGGACCGCATGCGCCTGGCGGTGCCGGGCGTGAAGGTGTTCCTCGCGCAGCGCGCGGGGGTTGCGGTGGGGACGTACACCTTCTTCGTGCTGCCCTTGCTGGCTCACTCTGGTGCGCCGGAGGCCATCGTGGAGGATGTGGCGGTGCATCCGGAGGCGCAGGGGCAGGGGATCGGGCGCTTGATGATGTTCCATGCGATGGGGTTGGCGCGGGAGGCGGGGTGCTACAAGCTCGCGCTGTCGTCGAACCAGCGGCGGGTGGAGGCGCATGCGTTCTATGAGCGGTTGGGGTTTGAGCGGCATGGGGTCAGCTTTGGGGTGACGTTGTGATGGACACTCTTCGCGAATCACAGTCCGCTCAGGCTGAGGTATCGAAGCCCTGCTCCTCTGTTTTCCCGCTTCGCGTGGATCGTTCTTCCTACTTCCCGCGGGTGCGCCGGGAGTCCGCCCCGGCGGGCGGGTCACTTTCATTTGTCGCGCCAAATGAAAGTAACCAAAGCAAAGGCGCTCTTCACATGGCCGAACTGCGTAGCTTCGAGTCTCCTCGGCCTGTACACGCCATGCCACAGGATCGGCCGCACATCTGCTGCGACAGCACTACGCCTCGTCTCGCCTCGCTGCGCATCGGCTTGAGAACCAAGGCAAAGCGAAGCGAGCCGGGACACGATGCCGAAGGCGAGCTTGCTCTTGGGGCCC
>NZ_DASSRA010000105.1:0-6782 GCF_035702065.1 Rhizobacter sp. | reverse complement strand
CCACGCCTCGGTGGGCAACGTGGGCGATTGGGATTCGACCGTGGCCGCCTTCCAGAAGACCAAGGCCGAGGTCGGCCCGATCGACGTGCTGGTCAACAACGCCGGCATCACGCGTGACGGCATGTTCCGCAAGATGAGCCGTGCCGACTGGGACGCGGTGATCGAAACCAACCTCACCAGCCTGTTCAACGTGACCAAGCAGGTCATCGAAGACATGCTCGACAAGGGCTGGGGCCGCATCATCAACATCTCGTCGGTCCACGGCGAGAAGGGTCAGTTCGGCCAGACCAACTACTCCGCCGCCAAGGCCGGCATGCACGGCTTCACGATGGCGCTGGCGCAGGAAGTGGCCAACAAGGGCGTGACGGTCAACACCGTGAGCCCGGGTTACATCGCGACCGACATGGTCAAGGCCATCCGCCAAGACGTGCTCGACAAGATCGTGGCCGGCATCCCGGTCAAGCGCCTGGGTACGCCAGAAGACATCGCGTCCATCGTGTCGTGGGTGGCGTCGGACGAATCGGGCTTTGCGACTGGTGCCGACTTCTCCGTCAACGGCGGCTTGCACATGGGTTGACCGGGTGTCGCCCCGGCGAACGCCGGGGCCCACTCCAGGCAAGTCACGGCTTGCGACAATGTGGATCCCGGCGTTCGCCGGGATGACCAACCCGTCGCATGCCCTCCGTCTTCCACATTGCGTTCTACCGATTCGCCGCGCTGCAGGATCCTCCTGCTGTCGCGGCGAACTTGCGTTTGCTTGCCGCTGACCTGCTGGGCAGCGTGCTGGTGGCGCACGAGGGCATCAACGGCGTGCTGGCCGGGGAGGCCGCGGCGCTCGATGCATTCGAGCAGGCGCTGCAGCAGGACGCCCGCTTCACCGGCATGGCGTTCAAGCGAAGCGCCTGCAAGACGCCGCCCTTTGCGCGCCTGAAGGTGCACGTCAAGCCGGAGATCGTGGCGGTGGGCGTGCCGGGCGGCGGCGCGTCGCCCGGGACGCAGGTCGACCCGGCGGCGTGGCGCGAACTCATCGCACGCGACGATGTGGTCGTGCTCGACAACCGCAACAGCTTCGAGTACCGCCTCGGCCGTTTCAGGAACGCCATCGACCCCGGCGTGAGCAGCTTCCGCGACTTCCCGCGCTACGTCGAAGCCCATGCCGAGCAATGGAAGCGCGAGGGCAAGACCGTCGCCATGTACTGCACCGGCGGCATCCGCTGCGAGAAGACCAGTGCCTGGATGCAGGGCCTGGGTCTGCAGGTACGTGAGCTGGACGGCGGCATCCTGAACTACTTCCAGAGCCTGCCCGATGCTGCGCGCGAGTGGGAGGGCGAGTGCTTCGTCTTCGACAACCGCATCGCCCTCGACACCCATCTGCAGGAGACCGGCACCACCGCCGAACAGGTCTATGCCGGCGAGCCCGACGGCGAATGGCGCTTGCAGCGGGCCCGGCGTCTCGATGAGTCCGTCTGACGAGGGCGTGGGCCGCAGCTGCGTGGCCCTGCCCGAGGGGCCGTGGGCGACACAGATCGAGTTCCTCGTGCACCGCTTCCCGCGCATCCCGCCCGAGGAATGGATCGCGCGCATGCAACGCGGCGACGTGACCGATGCCCGCGGCGCCGCGGTGGCGCCGCAGGCGCCGTTCACGCCCCACGCCAAGCTCTACTACTACCGCCGCCTGCCCAGCGAGCCGCGCATCCCCTTCGAGGAGACGGTGCTGTACCAGGACGATCTCATCGTTGTCGCCGACAAGCCGCACTTCCTGCCCGTCACGCCTTCGGGCCGCTACCTGCAGGAGACGCTGCTGGTGCGCCTCAAGCGCAGGCTCGGCATCGACACCCTGGCGCCCGTGCATCGCATCGACCGCGAGACGGCCGGGCTGGTGCTGTTCACCGTTCAGCCGGCCACGCGCGGCCGCTACCAGGCGCTGTTCCGCGAGCGTGCGGCCGAGAAGTGCTACGAGGCCATCGCACCGTGGCGCGAGGGTCTGCCATTGATTTACCGCAGCCGCCTGGAAGAGGGGCATTCATTCATGACGATGCGTGAAGCACCCGGCGAGCCGAACGCCGAAACCCGCATTGAACTCATCGAACGCCTGAGCCAGCTGGCGCGCTATGGCCTGCGCCCGATGACCGGCAAACGCCACCAACTGCGCGTCCACATGGCGGCACTGGGGGTGCCCATCGTCAACGACCTCATCTATCCGGTGCTGCAACCCGACACGCTGCAGCCCGACTACGGCCGGCCCCTGCAGTTGCTGGCGCGCTCGCTCGCCTTCGTCGACCCGGTCAGCGGTGAATCACGCCGCTTTGAAAGCCGCCATCGCCTCGCCCATGCGGATGGCGCCGGCCGGCTGCCATGAGGGGTTGAACTGCAGCGGCCCCTTGGGGAAGAGCATCACCACGGTGGAGCCGAGCAGGAAGCGGCCCATCTCCTCGCCTTGCTTGAGGGCAATGCGCTTGTCGTCGTAGCGCCACTCACGCACCTGCTTCACACGCGGCGGGTTGACCACGCCGTGCCAGACGGTGGCCATGCTGCCGACGATGGTCGCGCCCACCAGCACCAGCACGAAGGGGCCGCGCGGCGTCTCGAACACGCAGACCACGCGCTCGTTGCGGGCGAACAGGCCCGGCACGCCGCGCGCCGTGGTCGGGTTGACCGAGAACAGCGGGCCCGGCACGTGGATCATCCGCGTGAGCCGGCCATCGCAGGGCATGTGGATGCGGTGGTAGTCCTTCGGTGACAGGTAGAGCGTGGCGAAGTGGCCATCGTCGAACTGCGTGGCCAGCGCGGCATCGCCGCCGACCAGGGCGGTGGTGGTGTAGCGGTGGCCCTTGGCCTGGAAGATCAGGTCGCGCTCGATGGCGCCGAACTGGCTGATGGCGCCATCCACCGGGCAGATCAGGTCGGCACGCGCCAGCGGGCGGGCCCCGGGCTTCAGTGCGCGGGTGAAGAACTCGTTGAAGGTGGGGTAGCTCGCGGTGTCGGGGTTGGCCGCTTCGCTCATGTTCACGCCGTAGCGCTTCACGAACCAGTCGATCACCCGGGTGGTCATCGCGCCGCCCTGGGCCCGCGCCGCCCGGCCGGCCAGGGCCGTGAGCGCCTGTTTGGGCATGAGGTACTGCGGCAGGACGGCAAGACGGTCGGACACGGCGGTCACCCAGAGTGTGAGAGGGCCGGAATTCTAGCCAGCCGGGGCCTGCATCAAGCCGAGATCGCGTCCAGCAACTCGGTCTCGATCTCGATCTGCGCCTTGTTCTGCTGCAGGGCCGAACCGTCGATCAGGAAGGTGTCTTCGACCCGCTCGCCCAGCGTGGTGATCTTGGCAAGCTGCAGGTTGATCTTGTGCTGCGCCAGCACGCGGGCGATGGAGTAGAGCAGGCCGGAGCGGTCGCTGGTCGAGACACCCAGCAGCCAGCGTTGGCCGCGCTCGTCGGGCCGCAGCGTCACGCGCGGCGTGATCGGGAAAGACTTGACGCGCCGCGACAAGCGCCCGCGCGAAGGTTGCGGCAATGGCCCTTCGGCCTTGAGTGCGAGTGTGGCCTGCGTCTCCACCAGCGAGATCAGGTCGCGGTAGTGCTGGTCAAGATTCGGGCTGATCACCTGGAAGGTGTCGAGCGCATAGCCGGCCTTGGTGGTGTGGATCTTGGCGTCGAGGATGTTGAAGCCGGCGCTGTCGAAGTAACCACAGATGCGGGCGAAGAGGTCGGGCCGGTCGGGCGCGTAGACCAGCACCTGCAGGCCTTCGCCCAGCGACGACAGGCGTGCGCGGACTACCGGCTCCTTGCTTTCGACGTGGCGGAACAGCGAGCGCGCATGCCAGGCGATGTCGCCCGCATCGTGGCGTACAAAGTAGCTCAGCTCCAGCGTGTTCCACAGCGGCACCTCGGTGCCGGGCAGCAGCGAGTAGAGGTTGAGCGTGTGCCGCGCCTCCTGCTTGCGCGCCTCGATCTCGGCGTCCATGTTGGGCCGCGAGCCACCCAGTGCACGCAGCGTCAGGCGGTACAGGTCTTCGAGCAGCTTGCCCTTCCAGGCGTTCCAGACCTTGGGGCTGGTGCCGCGGATGTCGGCCACGGTCAGCAGATACAGCGCGGTCAGGCGGCGCTCGTTGCCCACCAGTTTGGCGAAGGACTCGATCACGTCGGGGTCGCTCAGGTCTTCCTTCTGGGCAATGCGCGACATGGTCAGGTGGCCTTTGACCAGGAACTCGATCAGTGAGGCGTCTTCGCGGCCGATGCGATGGTCGCGGCAGAAGCGCCGCACTTCGGTGGCGCCCAGGTCGGAGTGGTCGCCGCCACGGCCCTTGGCCACGTCGTGGAAGAGGGCGGCGATGTACAGCACCCAGGGGTCGTCGAAGGTGGAGGCCAGCTGCGAGCAGAACGGGTACTCGTGCGCGTGGTCGGCGATGAAGAAGCGGCGCACGTTGCGCAACACCATCAGGATGTGCTGGTCGACGGTGTAGACGTGGAACAGGTCGTGCTGCATCTGCCCCACGATGCGGCGGAACACCCACAGGTAGCGGCCCAGCACGCTGGTCTGGTTCATCAGCCGGAAGGCGTGCGTCTGGCCTTCGGGCGCCTTCAGGATCTGCATGAAGGTGTCGCGGTTGACCGGGTCACGGCGGAAGTCGCCGTCCATCACCTCGCGGGCGTTGTAGAGCGCGCGCAGCGTGCGGGCCGACAGGCCTTCGATGCCCGGTGTCTCCTGGAAGACGTGGAAGGTCTCCAGGATGGCGTGCGGCTCACGCTCGTACAGGTCGTCGCTCGCCACCTCGAGCATGCCGGCGCGGTCGAGAAAGCGCTCGTTGATCGGCCGCATGGGCGCGTTCTGCGAGCCGTAGACGCGCTCCTCGATGTTGAGCACCAGGATCTGGTTGAGCTGTGCCACCGCCTTGGCAGCCCAGTAGTAGCGGCGCATCAGCACCTCGGAGACGCGCTGGCCTTGGGTGGCCTGGTAGCCGAAGCTTTCGGCCACGGCCGTCTGCAGGTCGAACACCAGGCGGTCTTCGCGGCGGCCGGCCACCATGTGCAAGCGGGCGCGGATCAGGCGCAACAGGCCTTCGTTGCGCTGCAACTGCTTCACCTCGAAGGGCGTGATCAGGCCCTTGGCGGCGAGCTCGGTCCAGCTCTTGCCGAGGCCCGCGGCACGCGCCACCCAGATCAGCACCTGCAGGTCGCGCAGGCCGCCTGGGCTTTCCTTGCAGTTGGGCTCCAGCGAGTAGGGCGTGTCTTCGTACTTCTGGTGGCGCTGCCGCATCTCCAGCGTCTTGGCACGCAGAAAGGCCTTCGGGTCCATGGCGGCCGCATGGGCACGGCGGAAGGCGTTGAACACGCGCTTGGAGCCGGTGAGGTAGCGCGATTCGAGCAGTGCGGTCTGCACCGTCACGTCGTTCTCGCTCTCGGCGATGCATTCATCGACCGTGCGCACGCTTGAGCCGATCTCCAGGCCGATGTCCCAGCAGGCGGTAATGAAGCCTTCGACGGCCGACTTGAGAGCGTCGTTCGATGACCCGGCCAGGCGCGCGTTGGCGAGTTCGTCGCCCGGCGGCAGCAGCACCAGCACGTCGACGTCGGAATGCGGGTACAGCTCGGCGCGGCCGTAGCCGCCCACCGCCACGAGCGCAGCACCGGGCGGCATCAGCGCGTGTTCCCACAGATCGAGCAGGGTCTGGTCGACGTGGCGGGCCAGGGCGCGCACCAGGCGTGTGGCGGCCGGTGCCGAGGGTCGCGATTCGCGGAAGTGCTCCAGCAGTGCGGCCTTGCCTTCGCGGAACTGCGCGCGCCGCTCGCTGATGCTGCGGGCGCCGGCAGGGGGCGCCCCGGGGTCCATCAGCGCCGACATGGCCTAAGCCGCTGCCGTGGCGGCTGCTGCGGTCACGAAGGCCGGCGGGGGCGGGCTGCCGGCCGAGAGCGTGAGCACCTCATAGCCCGTGTCGGTGACCAGCACCGTGTGCTCCCATTGCGCCGAGAGCGAGCGGTCGCGGGTGACGATGGTCCAGCCGTCGCCGGTTTCGCGGATGTCGCGGCGGCCGGCGTTGATCATCGGCTCGATGGTGAACACCATGCCGGGCACCAGCTCTTCGAGCGTGCCGGGGCGGCCGTAGTGCAGCACCTGCGGTTCCTCGTGGAACTTCTGGCCGATACCGTGGCCGCAGAACTCGCGCACGATGGAGAAGCCGGCGTTCTCGCCGAAGGTCTGGATCGAGTGGCCGATGTCGCCCAGGCGCGCACCGGGCTTGACCTTCACGATGCCCTTCCACATGGCCTCGTAGGTCAAGGTGCACAGGCGCTTGGCGGCGATGGAGCCTTCGCCCACGATGAACATGCGGCTGGTGTCGCCGTGCCAGCCGTCCTTGATGACGGTGACGTCGATGTTGACGATGTCGCCGTTCTTCAGCGGCCGGTCGTTCGGGATGCCGTGGCAGACCTGGTGGTTGATCGAGGTGCAGATCGACTTGGGGTAAGGCGTGTAGCCCGGGGGCTGGTAGTGCAGCGGCGCGGGAATGGCCTTTTGCACGTTCACGATGTGGTCGTGGGCCAGCTTGTCGAGCGCTTCGGTGCTGATGCCTGGTTTGACGTGCGGCGTGAGCATGTCCAGCACTTCGGAGGCGAGCCGGCCGGCGACGCGCATGGCCTCGACATCGGGGGCGGTTTTGATCGTGATCGTCATAGGTCGGAATTATCTCACCGGCCCCGTAAAATGCCGGGTTTCCACCGCCCAGGCCCTACATCCGGCCGGGCCACCCCTCAAACCGCACCGAGCCCCAGCGTGACTTCCACCCCCAA
>NZ_DASSRA010000104.1:0-5094 GCF_035702065.1 Rhizobacter sp. | reverse complement strand
CGCGCGCGGGCCGTGGTGCTTGCGACCGGTGGCACCGGGCGGCTGCACTTCAACAGCTTCCCCACCTCCAACCCCGTCGGTGCCACCGGCGATGGGCTGGTGGTGGCCTACCGGGCCGGTGCGCGCCTGCGCGAGCTGGATTCCTTCCAGTACCACCCGACCGGCATCGCCTACCCGCCCCATTTGGCGGGCGGCCTGATCTCCGAGGCGGCACGCTCCGCCGGCGCCAAGCTGATCAACGGCGAGGGCGAGCGCTTCGTCGACGAGCTGCAGCCGCGCGACGTGGTGGCCGCGGCCATCCTGCGCGAATGCGCCGAAGGGCGTGGCATCGAGCGCGGTGGGCAGGTGGGGGTGTTCCTCGACATCCCCACGCTCGAACAAGAGCAGCCCGGCATCCTCAAGAAGCGCCTCGTGACCGTCGGCCACCTGGCCAAGAAGTGCGGGCACGACCCGGCTGTCGAGCCCTTCATGGTCTACCCGACGCTGCACTACCAGAACGGTGGCGTGGCCATCGACAAGACCGGCGCCAGCGGCGTGCAAGGCCTCTACTGCGTCGGCGAGCTGGCCGGTGGCATCCACGGCCGCAACCGCCTGATGGGCAATGCGCTGCTCGACATCCTGAGCATGGGCCGGCGTGCCGGTACCGCGGCTGCACAGCGCCAGGGCGACCCGCTGCTCGGCCGCGCCGGCATCGGCCACGTGCATGCCTGGCAGCGCGAGTTGACGCTCGCGGGCCTGCCCTTGGACGTGAAGGCGCCGCAGCTCTTTCCCGACTACGCGAACTTCGACCTCGCACGCGACGCCGGCCTGGGCACCGGCAGGCCCATGCCGCTGATGGGGGGCATGCGATGAGCCAGAGCGTCTTGAACCAGGTTCTGATGAAAGACGCGGTGCGCGTCGGCGCGGACCTGAACGCCTGGCTGGCGCAGGGTGGCGGCGTCGGGCTCGCCAATGCCCTGCGCGATCCGCAAGCCATCCTGCCGACCATCGAGCACGCGGACCTGCGCGGCATGGGCGGGGCGGGCTTTGCGACCCACCGCAAATGGGCGCCCGTTGCGGCCAACGCGAGTGCTGACAAGTACGTGATCTGCAATGGCAACGAAGACGAGCCCGGCACCTTCAAGGACCGCTTCCTGTTGGAGCACACGCCGCACACGGTGATCGAAGGCGCCTTGATCGCGGCGGTGGCCACACGCGCCAACCACGTGGTGCTCTACATCAACCCGCACGAGGAGCGCGCAATGGCGGGGGTGCGGGAGGCGGTGGAGCAGTGGCGCGCGCACCCGCACTTCGCGGCGATCGAAACCCTGCTCGGCGGGCCGCTGTCGCTGCAGGTCGTCGCCAGTTCGGGCCTCTACATCGGGGGCGAGGAGACGGCGGTGATCTCCACCGTCGAAGGCGGCTTCCCGTTCCCGCGCCGCAAGCCGCCCTTTCCGGCCGAGCAGGGCGTGTTCGGCAAACCGACCATCGTCAACAACACCGAGACGCTGGCGCACGTGCCGGGCATCCTGCGCCACGGGGCCGACTGGTACCGCGGCCTGGGCCTCGGCAAGGCAAGCGGCACCAAGCTCTACTCGCTCTCGGGCGACGTGCTGCGCCCCGGCTTGTACGAGCTGCCCATGGGGACTTCGCTGCAAAGCCTGGTCTTCGAGCACGGCGGCGGCATGCTGCTGGGCAAGGAGTTCAAGGCCGTGTTCACCGGCGGGCCGTCGAACACCTTGCTCACGAAGCGCGACCTCGACGTCGCGCTCGACTTCGACAGCGTCCGCGAGCGGCAGTCGCGCCTGGGCACGGGCGCGATGATCGTCGTGTCCGAAGGCACGAGCATCGTGCGCAAGGTGGCGGAGTACGTGGAGTTCTTCGCGCAGGGCTCGTGCGGCCAATGCCCGCCGTGCAAGGGCGGCACCTTCCAGCTCACCCGCCCGCTCAACCGCATCGACACCGGCCGCGGCGTGCCGGCCGATCTCGAAGCGCTGGAGAACCTGTGCGGCCTGCTGCCCGGCAGTGGCCGCTGCGGGCTCATCGACGGCGCGGTGACGGTGGTGGCGAGTTCGCTGCAGCAGTTCCGCCAGGAGTATGAGAGCGTGCTGCTTCGTTCGTAGGCGTCAGAACACGAATGGCACGAAGCGCTTGCTTGTGCGCATGTAGTGCGCGTACTCGTTGCCGAAGTGCTGCAGGCACTCGGCCTCGTCGCGCAGCGCGGTGATCAGCAGGGCAATGCTCGCGCCGCCAGCGAGCAGCGTGCTGGCGAGGGTGAGGTCCTTGAGGTAGGCCCCCCAGGTGAGGTAGAGCAGGGCGGCGTACATCGGGTGGCGGATGAAGCGGAAGATGCCGCTCGTCACCAGCGCCGAGGTCTTCTCGAAGGCGAACAGCTCAGCATCGGGCCGTGCTTCGCCGGGGCGGCCGATCCGCTTGAGCAGCTTCAACGCCTCGACCACCAGCACGATCGAGAGCAGCAGCAACAGCCACGAGGCGATCTGCCGCGGCGAGAACGGGTCGACCGTCCACATCGGAAAGTTGATCAGCACCAGGGCCAGCATCATTTCCCACGCGAAGAAGCGGTAGAAGCCGTGCGAGCGCGGGTTGCGCAGGGCGTTGCGCGAGACGTACAGGAAGAAGGCGCTGCCTGCAGCGAACAGGGCCCAGGTCGTCCATCCGGTCATAGGCTCGGCTCCAGCTTTCCGGAGGGTTGGGTGGCTGCGAAGGCCGGCGGTGCCGGTTTGCGACCGTTGACGAATGTGGCTTGCACGCGCTTGGAAACGAGGAAGTAGCTGCCCCAGATGGCGGCGGCGACCACCGCGCGTGCCAACTCTCCCCAATCCTTGCTGGTGATCTGCGTGGCGGCGGCAGGGATCATCTGGGCGAGGCCCAGATCCAGGCCGTGCATGACGGCGCCGAAGACGAGCATGCCGGTGTACAGCCTGGGAAGCGCGCGGCGCCTCTGGAAGAACATCACCAGCACCAGAACCGAAAGCACCAGGTAGGCGAGGTTGGCGGCCAGTTCGTACAACAGCATCGGTGCCCAGAACGCGTGGTACGAGGCGCCGCCCATGGTGGTGAACTGCGCCCAGCGGTCGGCGGCATACGACGGTGCCAAGCCGAACAGATCGATCACCAGGCGGATGGGCAGGACCACCGCACCCAGGGCCGGCAGGATCAGCCAGCCGCCGATGCCTTGCAGCGTGCTATCGAAGGGCTGCGGTGGCGCCGCGGGCGGGTCGTGGCGGTAGAGCTTGAGCGCCAACCACACATAGACGCCCAGAAGCAGCAGCGCGAGCAGGGCCACCGTCCAGTTCATGCGGTCGATGCCGGTGGTGCGGGTGGGGGCGGGTGCTGCATCGTCTTGCCAATAGAGGGCCAGGTCGACCGCGGTACGTGCGCGCCCGAGGTTGGCCGCGTAGCGCTCGGTGTCGGCCGGCAGGACGTGGTCGGCGCGCGAGCGGAAGCTGTCGACCAGGGTCAGGACCTTGTTCTTCTCCGACTTCTTGCGTTCGAACTCGAAGTTCGCGTCTTCGACCCGAACGGTTTCGGTGCGCGTGCCCCAGGCTTCGGGCAGGCGCACTTCCGTGGTGTGGGTGACGTTGATCGGGTGGGCGAGCGCAAGCGGGGCATGCCGGATGGATTCACGTGGGCCTCGCAGGTAGTCGTCGACCTCGGGCACGTGGATGGAGGCTTCCATGCGCTTGCGGTCTTCGATGCGCTTCCAGAAGTCGGTGATGAGGTAGCGCTCTGTGATGGTGACGCGGTTGTTCTGCTCGTCTTCTTCCACGCCCATGGGCGCATCGACCACGATCTTGGGGTAATAGCGTGCGTAGAAGTTGAGATAGCGCTTCTGCAGGTCTTCACGGTTCTCGGTGGCAAGCGTGTTGCGCAGGCTCTCGGCGCCAGCCCCTTGCGTGGTGGTCGTCACGGTGTAGCGCACCGGCTTGTCGAGGCCATCTTGAGCCTCGTACACGGTGTGGACGGTGCGCATGGCCACCGGGCTGTCCTTGGCCATGTCGGCCAACTCGTGGGTGGCGTCATCGACCACGAGCGCGGCTTCGTAGTTGGGCTGGAACAGATGCGCCAGATCGCCTTTCTGCGGTGCACGTGTGGGGTCGATCCAGTAGACCTTCCCTTTCAGGCTGGCTCGCACGATCACATGGTTGAAGGCATACGGCGTGGGCTGCAGGTCGCGGATGCCGCGGCGCAACCCGGTGTGGACAAGTGCCGCGCGCGCATCGATGCCCAGGGCCTGGAGCAGGGTCATGGTGAGCAGCGACTTGTCCTTGCAATCGCCGAAACGGCGCTCCAGGACCGTGGCCGGCGCGCTGGGTGCGTGCGAACCAGGACCGATCTCGACCCCGAGGTAGCGGACTTCGCGCTGCACGAACTGCAGCGCGGCCAGCATGCGGTCTTCGGGCGTTGCGTGAGTGCGCGCGATGCGATCGGCCTCGGCCTGCAAGGCCGGGCTGAGTCGCGGCGGCAGGCGGTAGTACGGGGTGGCCCAGCGAGCGACCGATTGCCAGTCCTTGAACTCGCCCCATTGCACCGAGGGGTAGGGGTCGAACCAGTTGGGCGTGTCGGACTCGAGCACCCGTGCCGTAACGTTCTTCGCCTGCCACACGTATTCGCGGTGGCTGCCGAGATCGCTCACCGCCGCAGGTACTGCCTCGTTTCGCGGCAGCAGTTCGAGCGGACGGCCCTGAGGCCACAGCAGCCGGGCGTACACGTGATGCACCGGCGCGGCCCATTGCAAGTCGACGCGGCCGAAATGGCGGTTGCCGAACACGGGGTTGCTGCCACGCAGCGAGTAGGCGTACTCGACGATGTCGCCCACGCGAACGTCGTCGAGAAAGACGTTGGCCGTCTTGCTGCCGTCGAAGATCAGGTACTCGAGTTCCTTCTCGCGCTGCAGGACCTTCACCGATGCCGTGCCCAGCTTCGGGATCAGCCGTTCCCCGCGGCGCACCTGGATGCTGTGCAGTGTGAGCGTCTGGTACGAGGGGTCGAAGCCGATCTCGACGTGGGCCACCGACTCCACGCCGCGCTGGTTGATCGCCTTGCTGGCCATGTGCCGGTACTGCGTCTTGCCTTGGGCGTCGACGCGGACCT
>NZ_DASSRA010000103.1:0-3131 GCF_035702065.1 Rhizobacter sp. | reverse complement strand
GCTCTCCACCAGCCGCATCAGCACCGGCTGCACCTGGCTGCGCAGCGCGTAGATGGCCAGGGCGATGAGGAGCGCCATCGCGGCCAGCAAGAGCAGCAGGCGCGAGCGCAAGGGGGCGTACAAGGTGTCGAGGTCGGTCTTGAAGCCGAGGGCCAGGCCGTACTGCTTCAAGGGCGCGTAGGCGGTCAGCACCTCCTTGTTGCGCGGATCCCTGGCGAACAGCATGCCGGTGCGGCCTTCCAGCGCGTTGGCGATCGCGCTGGCGGCCTGGCCTTCCACCCCGTGCAGCGGCAGCTCGAAGGCGGGCTGGCGGAAGCGCGTGGCCGCACACAGGGCCTTGTCGCCGGAGCGGCCGCACAGGGCGGCGTCGGACGTGGCATCGGCCAGACGCATCTGCTCCAGCAGCTGGTTGACCAGGCGCAACGGCTGCTCGGTCTTGAGCCGGCCGACGGGCCGGCCGTCGAGCTGCACGGGGTTGTCGGTCAGCAGGTAGTAGCCGTCGGCGCCCCAGGCGAGCACCGCGTCCTGCCCCGTGTTGAGCAGCGGGTGCCGCACCTTGGTCTCTTTCCCCACCGACACGCCGACGCCCGCCACCATCTCGCCTTGTGCGTTGTAGAACTCGGCCTGGCTGAGCTCGGCCTTCAGGAAGCTGGTGGCGATGTTCTGCAAGGCCGCACGCGCCTGCGCGTCGGCCGGGTCGCGGCTCAAGCGCTCCAGGCCCTGCAGCACGGTCGGGCGGGTCGCCAGGGTCTTCGGGTACCAGAGCGCCGTGTCCAGCGAGTAGGCCAGCGAGGTGGCGTTGTTCACCGTCGATTGCAGCATCGTGTTGGCGGCCGACTCCTCGAAGGTGTCGCGCATCGACGCGAAGCCCGCCACCCCGGCCGACAGCGTGAGCAGGGTCACCACCGCCAGTGAGCGGCGCTGGATGCGCTTGGCCGCGTCGCGCAGGTCGAAGGCCTGGGTGCGGACGTGCAGGGCCCACAGGGCCGCGCTGGCCACCACGAAGCCGAGCGCGGTGACCGGCAGCAGCCGGTTGTGGTTGGCGACCTGGTACAGCGTCTCCAGCCGCAGAAAGTAGCCCGCCAGGGCGGCCAGGCCGATGAAGGCCACCACCAGGGTCGATGCAAGGTAGGCGCGCTCCCAGCCGCGCGAGCGCGGCCGCGGCAGCAGCCACAGCGCAAGACCGATGCAGGTGAAGGCGATGCAGGCGTTGGGTGACAGCCGGCCGGGCACGCTCGTGGTGGGGCCGCTGCCCGGGCTGGGCAGGTCGAGGCCGAAGTTCAGGCCGGAGAGCGTCTGGAAGAGCTGCAGCAGGGGCAGCACCAGCAGCAGCGCGATCGCCAGCTTGTTGAGCTGGGCGAGCCAGCGGTGGCGAGGCGCCTGCACGATGGCGGCTTCGGCGGCGAAGATGCCGATGCTCGCCATGCCGAACAGCAGCGGATTGGCGAAGCCGACGTTGCGCGAGCCCGGTACCAGCGCGGCCACGGCTTCCCAGGGGAGCACCCAGCGCGCCGCAGTGACGAGACTGAGGCCTGCCAGCAGGGCGCCGGCCACGCGGGCGGCTGTCAGCTGGGAGCTGTGCATGAAGACTCCGCGATGTGCTTGATGACTGCCAACTTGGGGAGCGCCCTCATGCTCCACGGGCGCGGCCTGGTTCGCCTGTCGACAGTATCCGCCTGCCGGGCGGGGGCATTTGCCGGCTCCCCCCCGAAGTGCGTGCCCCCTGCGGTACAACTTGGCAGCGCCGGCCGGGTTGGCCTTCGCACCCGCCTGGAGCCACCCCATGAAAGACACTTTCTTCGCTGCGCGCACCGGCCTGGCGTTCGGCACCTTCGCCGTGCTGGCCTGGGCGGCTCCGGCGCGGGCCACCCCCGAAGAAGACGCCGAGCTGCAGAAGAAGCTCTCCAACCCGGTGGCGGACATCGTCACCATCCCGCTGCAGCTCAACATCAACTTCGACTCGGGCCCCTACGAGAAGACGCAGTACACGCTCAACGTGCAGCCGGTCTTCCCGGTGAAGCTGGGCGACTCGGGTTGGTCGCTCATCAACCGCGTGATCCTGCCCATCCTGTCCAACCCGGCGACGGCACCAGGCCAGGAGCGCAAGAACGGGATCGGCGACGTGCTCTACCAGGGCTTCCTGTCACCGGCGCCGCACGGCCTGATCTGGGGCGTGGGCCCGGCGCTGCAGCTCAAGACGGCGAGCAACGACCGGCTAGGCAGCGGCAAGTGGGCCGCCGGCCCGACGGCGGTGGCGTTGAAGCAGGAGGGGCCGTGGTCCGTCGGCACGCTGGCCACACAGATCTGGTCGTTCGCGGGCAGCGACGACCGCGCCGACGTCAACCAGCTCCAGCTGCAGCCGATCCTGAGCTACAGCCTCTCGCCCACGCACAGCATCGCCTACTCGGGCATCGTGATCGCCAACTGGGACCAGCCCTCCAGCCAGCGCTGGCTGGTGCCGCTGGGCGCCACCTATTCCATCCTCACCCGCCCGGGCGGCGGGAACCCGATCAACTACGTGTTCGGCGGCGGCTACAACGTGGTGCGGCCCGATGACGCGGCCCGCTGGGCGCTGAAGCTGCAGGTCAACTTCGTGCTTCCCAAGTGAGAGCCCTCATTCGCTGAGCTCCATCACGAGGCGGATGCCCACCAGCGTGTAGCGCGTGTCCGGCGCGTTCCAGTTGCGGTAGCTGCAGCGCGCATAAAGCGGCCAGGTGTGCCAGGAGCCACCGCGGCGCACCTTCACGCCGCCGTCGGCCGGGCCCTGCGGGTCGTCGACCGGCGAGTGCGCGTAGTAGGTGTCGTCGTGCCAGTCGGCCGTCCACTCCCACACGTTGCCGTGCATGTCGTGCAAGCCGAAGGCATTGGGCGCGAACCGACCCACCGGCGCGGTGAAGGCAAAGCCGTCGTGCGTGGTGAGCGCAAAGGCCTGCCACTGTGACCAGTTCACGGCCGCATCGGCGTCGAACACGTTGGCCACCTGGCTCAGAGACGCCGGCGCGTCGCCGCTCGCGTACTGCGTGTGCGTGCCGGCGCGGCAGGCGTATTCCCACTCGGCTTCGGTCGGCAGGCGGTAGCGGCGCTGCTCGGTGGCGCTGAGCCAGCGCGCAAGCGCCACCGCGTCGTTCCAG
>NZ_DASSRA010000102.1:0-5521 GCF_035702065.1 Rhizobacter sp. | reverse complement strand
CGAGATCGGCCGCTGCGCCGTGCTGTGGCCCGCGTTGCAGGCGATTGCGCAGCGCAGCGGCACAGACCGGCTGGCGCTGCTCGACCTGGGTTGCAGTGCCGGCCTCAACCTCGGGGTGGACGTGTACCGGTACGGTGAGGAGGCGGAGGCGCAGGATGGCATCCCGGTGCTGCCCTGCCGCCACGTCGGCCCGCGCCATCCGCCCCGTGCCGAACTGCAGATCGTTCAGCGCCTGGGCATCGACCCGGCGCCCGTTGACATGCATGACGAGGCGGCCGTGCGCTGGCTGCGCGCCTGCCTGTGGCCCAGCAACCTGGAGCGCCTGCGCCGCTTCGACGCCGCGGTGGCGCTCGCCCGGCGCCACGGCTGGCCGGTGCGGCGCGAGCCCGACTGCACCGCCGCCATCGCCCCCTGGCTCGACAGCCTGCCGGCCAATGTGCAGCCGGTGCTGTTCAATAGCTGGGTGCTGACCTACTTCGAGCGGCCGGCCTTGCAGCGGCACATCGAGACCGTGACATCGCTGGTGCGCGAGCGCGGCCTGGTGTGGCTATCGGCCGAAGGCACCGACCTGCGCATCGGCCCGGTCACGCCGCCACCGCCCTTCGACGACAGCATCGATGCGCGCCGCGGCAGCCTGTGGACGCTGTGCTCGCGTGTCGATGGCGAGGTGCGCTTCGAGCTGCTCGCCCGCTCCCACCCCCACGGCCGCTGGATGGAGTGGTTGGGGAAGCTCTGAACAAGCCCCTCGCGGCCGGCGCATCCTTGCTTTCAGCGATCCGCGGGGACTCATTCAGAGCTTCCCTGGCCGGATAATCAGCGCTCCCCTGCAGGAGCCTCTCTCATGTTCGAGCACGTCGACGCCTACGCTGGCGACCCCATCCTCACCCTCAACGAATCCTTCGGCAAGGACCCGCGGCCGAACAAGATCAACCTCAGCATCGGCATCTACTTCGACGATGCCGGCAACCTGCCGGTGATGAACGCCGTGCGCGCCGCCGAGAGCGCGATGCTGCAGACCATCGGCGCACGCCCCTACCAGCCGATGGAAGGCGCGGCCAACTACCGCCAGGCCGTGCAGCATCTGCTGTTCGGCAAGGACCACGAGGCCGTGAAGAGCGGCCGCGTCGCCACCCTCCAGACCCTGGGCGGCTCAGGCGGCCTGAAGGTTGGCGGCGACTTCCTCAAGCGCTACTTCCCCCACAGCAACGTGTGGGTCAGCGACCCGACCTGGGACAACCACCGCGCCATGTTCGAAGGTGCCGGCTTCACGGTCAGCACCTACCCCTACTACGACGCCAAGACCGGCGGCGTGAAGTTCGCCGAGATGCTGGCTGCGCTCAAGGCACTGCCCGAGCAGAGCATCGTGCTGCTGCACGCCTGCTGCCACAACCCGACTGGCGTGGACCTCACGCGCGCCCAGTGGGCGGAGCTGATCCCGGTGATCCAGGCGCGCAAGCTCATCCCCTACGTCGACATCGCCTACCAGGGCTTCGGCGACGGCATCGCGGAAGACGCCCACGCCATCCGCGCTCTGGCCGAAGCCGGCGTGAGCTTCTTCTGCGCCAGCAGCTTCTCCAAGAGCTTCTCGCTCTACGGCGAGCGCTGCGGCGGCCTTTCGGTGGTGTGCCCGAACAAGGCCGAGGCCGAGCTGGTGCTGGGCCAGATGAAGGCCACGGTGCGCAAGAACTACAGCAGCCCGCCCACGCACGGCGGCCAGATCGTCGCGCGCGTGCTGCAGACGCCGGCGCTGTACGACCAGTGGGCCAGCGAGCTCGACGCCATGCGCGTGCGCATCCAGGCCATGCGCCAGAAGCTGCACGCCGTGCTCAGCGCCAAGCTGCCGGGCCGCGATTTCAATTACTTCCTCACCCAGCGCGGCATGTTCAGCTACACCGGCCTCACGGCCGAGCAGGTGGACCGCCTGCGCGAGGAGCACGCGGTCTACCTCGTGCGCTCGGGCCGCATGTGCGTGGCGGGGCTGAACTCGTCGAACGTCGAAGCCACCGCGGTGGCGATGGCCGCCGTGCTGAAGGGCTGAGTCAGCTGGCCGGGGCGGGCGCTGCTTCGCCTATCCAGCGCTGCGCCACGCCCTTGCCGGCCTGCTTGCCGGCGTACATGGCCGCATCGGCGCGCTTGAGCAGCGTGGCCAGGTCGGTGCCGTCGGGCGGGGCGAGCGTGTAGCCCACGGTGGCGCTGATCTCGCACGAGTGCGCACCCAGCTGGAAGGGCGCGCGCAAGGTGTCCAGCAGCTTGTACGCCAGCGCCTCGGCCTGCTCGGGCTGGGTCAGGCCGCTGGTCAGGATCACGAACTCGTCGCCGCCCAGCCGGGCCACCGTGTCCTGCACGCGCGTGGCGGCCTGCAGGCGCCGCGCGGCCAGGATCAGCAGCTCGTCGCCCACGGCGTGGCCGTGGCGGTCGTTGATGGGCTTGAAGCCATCGAGGTCGAGCAGGTAGAGCGCGACCAGTTCGTCGGGCGCGCGTTGCTGCAGGGCGGCCTTCACCTTGGCGTTCAGCCCGCGCCGGTTGTCCAGCCCGGTCAGCGGGTCGCTGTGCGCGAGGAAGCGGAAGGCATCGCGCTCGCGGCTGGCGTGCTGTGCGGCGGCGTGCATGGCCTGCGTGCCCAGGCTCAGCACCCGCAGGTAGAACAGCATGTCGATGGTGGCGCCGAACTCGAAGGAGTGCAGCGTGAGGAAGTTGACCGGCAGGCGCCCGTTGATCACGCCGATCAGCGTGGCCGTGGCAAAGGCGTAGACGGCCCAGGCCACCAGAAAGCCCCAGCCGATCGGGTCGCGCCGGCGTGCACGCGAGAGCGCGCCGGGCAGGCCCAGCAAGGCCGGCACCGGCCCGAGCACGCTGACGATGGCGCTGATGGTGCCGGTGCCGACGAGGTCGAGCAGGTAGGCCACGGCCAGCACCGTCACCAGCACCGCGCCCGAACGCATCAGGCGGCTGAACCAGCGGCCGGTGTAGCCCACGCGCGCCTGCGGCGTCGGCCGGCCGCTCAACGGCTGCGTGAGGGCGTGCTCGATGAAGAGGAAGGAACCGCACAGCGCCATCAGCGGGAACAGGCCCGCGGCGTGCTGCTCCATCCAGACGATGTCGCGCCACAGGTACTGCGCGCCGATGCCGAACTGGAACAGCGAGAAGAACAGGCTGCCGCTCACCAGCAGCGCGTACTTGAGCGACAAGGTCTCGCGCAGCGTGAGCCAGCGGCCCAGGCTGTAGACCAGCAGGGCCAGGCCCAGGCCGGCGAGCAGGCCTTGCAGCGTCTGCTCGGCGAGCGCGCGTTCGTGGAAGGCCTGCGCGGTGTTGAGCGTGATCGGCAGGATCATCGCGCCGCGTGTCTGCACGCGCAGCAGCACCTCGCCGCTGCCGCCCGGCGGCAGATCGATGCCCATGGCATGCGAGCGGCTGGCCAGCGGCCGCGCCGAGTAGGGCTGGTGGCTGCCCAGCACCGCCTGCCGAACGACGCGCCCTTGCACCACGACGTAGGCGTCGACGCGGTTGAGCGCCGGGTAGTCGATGTCGAGCACCCAGCGCGGGTGGGCCTGGGGCGTGAGCTCCACCGGGATGCGCAGCCACACGACCTCGTGCCTCAGGCCCAGCGTGGCGTTGGCCGATGGCGGCGGGGTGAAGCGCTCGCGTTGCGCCAGTACCTGGTCGATGGTGAGTGCGCCGGAGGCATCGGTGAGCAGGCTCACCGCCGGCCAGACCGGCACGCTGCGCGTGCCTTCGGCGAGCAGCACCGGTCCCGCGGATGCCGGGCCGTGCAGGCACAGCGCGAACAGGCAGGCCAGCACGATCTGCCACCAGCGCTGCGGCAAGCGAGGCAAGGACGACATGAGCAGGGAGAGCCGGTGCGCGCGCAGCGCAGCCGGGTACAGCAAGGGGTTCAACTCGGAGGAGACGGGCGAGCGCGGTGTGCGCGATTCGGATTGTCCGGCGTCATCGGGGCTTCTTGTCGCGCGGAACCCGGCCCAACAGGTAGAACTCCTCGTTTGGCCTCAGATTGATGAGGTTGGCCATGCGGTTGGAGAGGCCGAAGAGGGCGGTGATCGCACCGATGTCCCAGATGTCCTCGTCGTCGAAGCCGTGCGCGCGCAGCGCCTGGAAGTCGGCTTCCGTGATCTGGTCCGCTGCCTTGCACACCTTCATCGCGAAGCCCAGCATCGCCTTCTGCCGATCGGTGATGTCGGCCTTGAGGTAGTTGACCGCCACCTGGTCGGCGATCTGCGGTTTCTTCTCGTAGACGCGCAGGATGGCGCCGTGCGCCACCACGCAGTAGAGGCAGTTGTTCGCGCCCGAGGTGGCCACGATGACCATCTCGCGCTCGCCCTTGCTGAGGCCGCCGCCTTCCTTCAGCAGCAGGGCGTCGTGGTAGTCGAAGAAGGCGCGTGCCTCGGCCGGCCGGTGGGCGAAGCCAAGGAAGACGTTGGGCACGAAGCCGGCCTTGGCCTGCACGTCGAGGATGCGCTGGCGCAGGTCCTCGGGCAGGCCGGCGATGTCGGGCACGGGGTAGCGGCTGATGGGTTGGGCGTCCATGGCGTGTCTCCTTCAGGGCAGTTCGTCGATGTTCTTCGGCCAGCTCTTGTGCAGCAGCGTCGAGAGCGCGCGGTCGGCGAGCAGCTTGCCGCCGGTCTGGCAGCGTGCGCAGTAGTTCGTCTCGTTGTCGGCGTAGACGATGCGCTGCACCGGCGTGCCGCACACCGGGCAGGGCTGGCCGTAGCGGCCGTGCACCGCCATCTGCGGGTGGAAGGCGGTGACCTTCTCAGGCCAGTCGCCGGCCTCGCTGCGCAGGCGGTCCGTCCACTCGCGCATCACGGCCTGCGTGGCCTCGAACAAGGCCGCGGCCTGCTCCGAGGTGAGCTTCTTCGACAGCAGCACAGGCGAGAGCCGCGCGCGGAACAGGATCTCGTCGGAGTAGGTGTTGCCGATGCCGCTGAAGAGCCGCGGGTCGGTCAGCACCTTCTTCAGCGTGTGGTTCTCGCGCTGCAGCCGCTCGCTGAACTCATCGAGCGTGGCGGCCATCACATCCAGCCCGCCCGGGTCCATCGCGCGCAGCGCCTCGCGGTCGGCCAGCACATGCAGCGAGGCGCGGCGCTTGCTGCCGGCCTCGGTGAGCACCATGCTGCCGCTGTCGAACTCGAACAGGGCCAGCGAGATCTTGCCCGGCGGCTTGCCACCCGGCAGCAACCAGCGCAGGCGCCCGGCCACCATCAGGTGGATGACGAGGAAGAGCCCGTTGTCCAGCGCCAGCACCACGCGCTTGCCCAGGCGCTCCACGCCCAACACCGTGCGCCCTTCGGCTTGCGCCAGCGGCGGCAGCGCAGTGCGCAGCAGGAAGGGGTTGAGCACCTTCACGTGCTGCAGCACGTGGCCCTGCACCTTGTCGGCCAAGCGCTCGATGTAAACCGTGATGTCTGGCAACTCCGGCATGGGGTGCAAGTGTCCGGGAAATGCCCGGCCCCCGATAATCACAGGTTTTCATCCGGCGGCGCACGTTCTGCCCGCGCCGCAACCC